>JAEDOA010000027.1 GCA_016302195.1 Erysipelotrichaceae bacterium
TTATAGTTAGTATTTTGAATACTAATTATTTAATGATTTTAGCACATCGTCGATATGGTTGCCTTTAGCTAATGAATCATCGATAACAAATAATAATTCAGGACATTTTTTAATTGCGAGCTTTTTTGCTAGTTTGCTTCGAATTAATCCCTTTGCTTTGTTAAGGTTTGCTAGGCGGTAATCGTTAATGTCGATTTTATCTAAGAATGATACATACACTCTAGCAATTGAGTAATCATTGGTTAAGCTAACATCTGTAATAGTAACAAAGCCTATTGTAGGATCTTTAACATCTTCAAAAATAATTTGACTTAATTCTTTTTTAATTAAACTTTGAAGTCTTTCTTTTTTAACTTGCATTTGTTTCATCCTTTACTTGCTGGTCTTCGTATCCTTCAATAATATCGCCTTCTTTAATATCATTAAATTTTTCGATAGTTAAACCACATTCATATCCAGCCTTAACTTCCTTAACATTATCTTTAAATCTTTGAAGTGAGCCTAGCTTTCCAGTATATACTACAACGCCATCTCTAATTAATCTAATGCCACAACCATTTTTGATGACACCATCGTCTACCATACATCCTGCAATAGTACCTATTTTACTTACTTTAAAGATTTGTCTTACAGTAGCTTGTCCTAGAACAACTTCTTGATATACAGGTGCTAACATACCTTTCATCATTGCTTCTACTTCTTCTAAGGCTTTATAAATAATATTATGAAGTCTAATTGAGATCTTATTCTCTTCAGCTAGTTTTTTTATTTTTGCATCAGGTCTAACATTAAAACCATAAATAATTGCATTGGAAGCACTTGCCAGCATAATATCAGATTCACTGATTGCACCTGCAGTGGCTCTAATAACTGATATTTTTACTTCATCATTTGATAATTTCTCCATTGATGACTTAACAGCTTCAGCTGAACCACTAACATCTGATTTAATAATAAGATTTATTTCTTTTAAATTTCCTTCCTGAATCTGGTAAGCAATATCATCGAAACTCATGCCATTAGAATTTCTTCTTTCCTGTAAAATCTTTTCTTCGGCTCTGTTATTAGCAACTTCTCTGGCTCTTTTTTCAGATTCAAATACTTTAAAATGGTCGCCAGCTTCAGGTACTGAGTTTAAACCGATAATTTCTACTGGTTGAGAAGGATAAGCAACTTTTACTTCTCTTCCCTTATCGTCGATAATCTTTCTTACTCTACAATATGAACAGCCAGCTACTAAACTGTCACCAGTATGTAAGCAACCGTTTTGTAATAATAAGGTTGCTACAGGACCTCTACCCTTATCAAGTTTTGCTTCAACTACTGTTCCTGTTGCTAATTTATTAGGATTAGCTTTTAATTCTAGAACTTCAGCTAAAACTAAAATCATTTCCAACAAATTTTGAACACCTAAACCGCTTTTAGCGCTGATCTTGGCAAACATTGTTTGTCCACCCCATTCTTCTGGAATAATTCCATAATCAGCTAAATCATTGTAAACTTTGTCAATATTGGCATTATGTTTATCAATTTTATTTATAGCGATAATAATTGGCACTTCTGCTGCTCTAGCATGGTCTATTGCTTCCTTTGTTTGTGGCATTACTCCATCATCTGCGGCTACAATTATTACAACGATGTCCGTCATTTTTGCACCACGAGCACGCATGGCTGTAAAAGCTTCATGTCCAGGTGTATCAAGGAATGTTACTTTTTGACCGTTAACATCAGTTTGATAGGCGCCAATATGTTGAGTAATTCCACCAAATTCGCTTGCTGTTACATTTGTCTTTCTAATAAAGTCAAGTAATGTTGTTTTTCCGTGATCTACATGTCCCATAATGGTTACAATTGGAGCTCTTGGTTGTAAATCTTCTGGATTATCAACAACCTCATCCTCAAGAGAATTGCTGTCAACAGTTTCCTCTTTGGTGATAGTGATATTGTATTGCATAGCAATCAATTCAACTGTATCATCATCTAGTGTGCTGTTTAAAGTAATCATTTTTCCCATCATGAAGAGAAATTTAACAATATCAGTAGCATTAATATTTGTTTTTTCTGCTAATTCTTTTACAGTGATGCCTTCTGAATAGCTACATTCACTAACTATCGTTGAGGTCTTTTTAGAATTATTCCCCTTATAATTCTTGTTATTGTTATTCTTTTTGTTATGTTGATTTTTATTTGCCATAACATGCACCACCTTTCTTTTTTATAACAATTTGTCTAATTCATCATATATTTGCTGGTTTACTTCACACTCCAAATACTTATCAAGTAGTTTTTTTGTTCTTGCTGTATCAAATACTTCTTTACTCTTTTTTAAATAAGCTCCATGGCCATTCTTTTTTCCTGTTAAATCGATAACAACTTCATTTTCAGGAGTGCGAACAATTCTAATTAATTCTTTTTTTGGTAAACGTTCGTTAGTTATAACGCATTTACGCATTGGAATCTTTTTCATACTATCTCCTAGTTATCATAGAATTCGTCGTATTGATCGTAATCAACATCCTCGTCATCATCGTACCAATGTTCTTCCTCAGGATTATTGAATTCATCCAACTCTTCTTCAGTATATTCTGGCTTAATTTCGTATTGTTGTTTTTTCAATGCTTCAAGTTTTTCTTTAATCTCTAATGCTTCTTGGTCTTCTTCTTTTGCTTTACGTTTTTTCTTTACTGTAGCAGTAGTATCCCTCTTTTTAGCATCAGCTAATTCCTCATACTTACTTACATAATCAGTTGCTTTAATTTGAAGTTTGGCCTTTTTCTTTACTGGTTTCTCTTCTTCAACTTCTTCTGTAACAGCTACATCTACATTTTCTTCGCTTTCTTCTTTAGCTTTTAATGTTTCTGCTTTTTCAGGATTATTTTCGTTCTTTTCTACAAAGTCTTCATCTTCATATGATTCTAAATCTCTACCTTGTTCATCTTTAGTAAATTCTGGATCAAATTCTTCAACATCCTGATATTTGGCATTCATTTCTTCAAGCTCTTTCTGCTGTTTTAATACTTCTGCTTCTAATTTTTCTTTTTCAAGAGCTAAACGCTTTTCCTGCTGCTGCTGTTTGAATTGTTCCATCATTTCTACATAATCTATGCCCATTTCTTCAACAGCACTGACAGTTTTAATTTCAACTTTTTTATCTAATAGTTTAGCAGCAAGTCTTGCATTAATACCTTTCTTGCCGATTGCTACTGATAAATCCTTATCTTCAACAACAATTAATAAAGAACCTGCACTCTGTGGTATTACAGCTACCGTATTTGCTGGTTTCATCACATTACTTACATATTCAATAAAATCAGGATTCCATTCAACAATGTCAATATTTTCGTGAGATGCAACGTTATTCTTTTGTGAAATTTCTTCAATAACCGTAACAACTCTATTTCCTCTAGGACCTATACAGCTACCTATAGCATCAACATTTGGATTTTTTGAATAAACAGCCATTTTTGTTCTTTCATTTGCTTCTCTAGCAATTGCCTTGATTTCAACAGTTCCATCAAATATTTCTGGTACGGAAATTTCAAATAAACGCTTTACTAATACAGCAGATGCTCTAGATACTAAAACTTGAGCACTTTTCGAATCTTTATTTACTGATTTAATTACTACTTTTAATCTTTGACCTTCTTTATATCTTTCAAATGGAATCTGATCAGCTTTTAATAATAATGCTAGAGTCTTGCCTAAGTTTACGATAACATACTTATCTTCAACGCTTTCAACAGTACCAGTTACCATATCATCCACTTTATCGATATACTCATCGTAGATAATTTGTTTTGTAGCTTCTTTAATTTTTTGAAGCATAACATTCTTTACAACTGTTATTTCACTTCTAGAAAACTCAGTAATACTTACTTCATCTTCAATTTTGTCATCTAATTGTGCATTTGGATTCTTTTCTTTAGCATCATCTAAAGAAATTTCAATTTCATCATCGTCAACATCTTCTACAACTGTTCTAACTTGAAAAATTCTAATTTCATCATTATCATCCACATCGATTCTAACTGTTGCTTCAGGACATCTAACATGTTTTCTAAATGCTTTTTCAATTCCTTCTTTAAATGCTGAAAAGATTACTTCGCTATCTACCATTCTTTCATCTTCAATAGCACCCATTGCTTCTAATAATGTTTTATACTTCATACCTTTCCCTCTTAAAACTTTACTGCTAATCTTATTAATTTAATATTGTCATATTCAATCTCAATTGTCTTTTTGATATTTTTTACCATATATTCAACTGATAACTGATTATTAACTACTTCTTTTAAATAACCTTCTAATTGATCAAGACCCTTTGTAGGATTTCTAAGTTCAATATGAACGTAATCGTTTATATGATTAATAACATCTGATAGATTATCTAGTACTTCTTCTGCGCCAAATGAACAAACATCTAAAGTGTACTTACTGTCCGAAATATTATTGGCATCTAATACTTCTGATATTAAACTGCTGATTTTTTCGCATGTATCTAAATCCATACTACCATCGCTTTTCTTTATGCAGATTTCTAAAATTAATTCTGGACTAGTAATAATGGAAATACGATGCTTTGTAATATCGTTTTCTACTAGTAAACTAGAAATTAATTCATCTATTTTTTCTTTATTTAACATATTTCCTCCAGGCAATAATATAAGAGCGATTTCTCGCTCTTAATACAGTATTATTTTATATTATTATTTAAATATTTTCAATATCTTATTCAACTAATTTAAAGTTCAAAGTAATCATTACTAGTTGATATGGATTATATTGATTTGAATCAGGTAGTTTTGACAAATCATCTAATGTTACATAATTCAATTGTGATAAAAATTCTTGATTAATTCCATAATCTGAAATGATTTGGAAGCCAATAGTTTGTTCTTTATCAATTTCAAATTTGTAATTGTCTAAAATATAGAATAAGCCCTTATGTGGATGATTTTTATTCATATCTTCATAGAATTGATGAGTTGAAGTTACTTTAGCTCCGGTTGAAGTAACTAAACTTAAATTATGTTGAACTTGTTTATAACTTACCTGTCCGGATGCATTAATATCAAATGGTCCATTAGCACCTATACCTATATAAATTGTATTATAATTTGAATAGTTATTTTTAATGGCAATATAGTCAGTAGGATTTAAATCAATTGACATCGCTTTAAATATTAATTCCCATTTTCCATCATTAACAATATATCCTGCTACTTCAGCCTGAACTTTCTGGGCAAGACTAACAGAAATAATTGTATCGTTGTTATCAGTTGGTGGATAAATAACTACATTTTCTTGATATGTAACTGTTTGATTAGAAGAATCAGGATCAGTATTATTATCTTTAGGTGTACATCCAAATAATAATATTAATACAATAAATACTAATAATAATTTTTTCATAGTGCTCCTTTCTTCAAGTAATAAAAATTAAAAGCTTAGATCAACAAAATTTATTTTCATGAAACAATGAAACAAGAAATAACTATACCACTTTAATCACCTCATGTTCTCTTTAACTAACTTTAGTTTACCAATTTTTTTTGTAAATACAAGATAAAAGAAAAATAGACTTTACCTTATTGGGTAAAATCTATTTACAATCTCTTATTTGTAATGCTACATCTGGATAGTTAGTGATGATGGCATTAATATTTAGGGCAAGTGCTGCTTTAATATATTGTGGTTCATTAATAGTATAACTATTAATCTTAAGATTAGCTAAAAATGCATTTCTAACATATTGTTCATCTAGTAAATAATAGAAAACAGGATGAAGATTATTTACATGATACTTTTTAGCATATTGGCAAATATCAATAATACCATCGCTATGAAGGAAGCCACAATTTGCCTGCGGATTAATGTTTAGTAAATTAACTATAGATTGATGATTAAAGCTGGAATAGATAATTCTATCTTCAAGACTATACTCTTTAACCATATCTACAACTTTTTGTTCAATTCCTTCATAATGAAATACTGATGTTTTTAATTCAATATTCAATACCAATTTAGTCGGTTTTATCATTTCTAATACTTCCGATAAAAGAGGTATTTTACAAAAAGGATATTTTTCATCCATCTTGTTATTAAAATTAAAACTAGCTAATTCTTCATAAGTGAAATCTTTTAGAAAACCCTTATGATTACTTACTCTATCAATTAGCTCATCATGACATACAACAATTTGTCCATCTTTTGTAAGTTGTACATCTAGTTCTATACCATCACTATTCATCTCTATTGCTTTTTCAAAAGCTTCAATTGTATTTTCGGGACAATAACCACTTGCCCCTCTATGTGCCCAAATTTGAGTCATATTCTCACCTTCTTCTATACTAAAATAATGATAATTGATTTTCATCATTTAATCCATCTAAAACACCGATTTTTTCCATAAATGCTAATTGAGTATTATTGACTTGTGTTCTTTTCATAATATCCTCTTTTGAAATAAATGGACAGATATCTCTTTGTTGAACGATTGAATAGGCTACAGCACTTCCTAAACCGTCAATAGAATTAAAGGAAGGAATAATTCCATATTCATCATCAGGATCTATAATGAAATTAATTGCTTGAGATTTCTGTAAAGATATATTTGTAAAATGATATCCTCTTAAATACATCTCTAAGGCAATTTCTAAAACTGTTTCTAGATCTTCTTCTTTTTTACTAATTTTCTCGTTAGAAGCCATTTTAGTCTGTATTTGAGTTAATCTTTCATAAACTGCATCTACGCCCTTAATCATAGTTTCAATATCATAGGCGTCACATCTTATAGAAAAGAATACCGCATAATAAGCAGCTGGACAATGAACTTTGTACCAGCCTACTCTAACCGCATTCATGGCATATGCTACCGCATGGGCTTTAGGGAACATATATTTTATCAATTGACAGGAATTAATATACCAGTCTGGTACATTATGTTTTTGCATTTCTTCAATCCATTCTGCTGTTAATCCTTTGCCTTTTCTTACTTTTTCCATGATTTGGAAAGACATTTTTTTATCCATGCCCTTGCTAATCAAGTAAGTCATAATATCGTCACGACAACTTATAACCTCAGAGATTGAACAGATACCCTTATCGACAAGAACTTCAGCATTATTAGTCCAAACATCTGTACCATGGGTAACACCTTCAAAGGCAACTAATTCATTGAATGTTTTTGGTTGTGTTTTAGCTAATATTCTTCGGTTATTGTGAGTGCCGAATTCTGGTAAACCGGCTGCCCCGTTTTTTTCATGATAATAACCTTTTGGATCAGAAATATTCAATGAATCAATACTATAGAATAATTTGTATACTTCAGGATCGCTCATAGGAACATCCTTGTAGTGATGTCCTGAGAATTGTGACAGCATTCTGATACTTGTAGGATCGACATGTGCTAATATATCAAGTTTTAAAATATTATCATGTAAATCAGCAAAAGCAAAATGGGTCGTTAACCAATCTGAAAACGGATTGTTGGCAGGGTATTGAATTGGAGTAAAATCATGTACTTCATTTTCCTTAGGTATAACTACAATGCCTCCTGGATGTTGACCTGTAGTTCTTTTTACACCTTCGCACATTTTTGATAATACTTCACTATATGCTTTCGAAAAATAAGGTCTTTCGATTTCCTCACAATATCCTTTAACATAACCATAGGCAGTTTTTTGGGCAACTGTGCCAATAGTTCCAGCTCGATAAGAATAATCTGCACCGAAAATATCTTTTATCTGCTGCATTGCTTTTCCCTGATATTCGGCCGAAAAGTTCAAATCAATATCAGGTACTTTATCTCCATTAAATCCTAAGAAGGTCTCAAATGGAATATTATGTCCATTACGGTTCATTTCTGTATTGCATTTTGGGCATTTTTTTACAGGTAAATCAAAACCATTGGCGTATTGGTTATCTTCAAAAAATTCTGAATGCTTGCATTTTGGACAAACATAATGAGGAACTAATGGATTAACTTCAGTTATATTGGCCATTGTAGCGATAAATGAACTTCCGACAGATCCTCTTGAACCTACTGGATATCCATCAGCATCTGACTGTTTAACTAGTAAATAAGCTATATAATACTGGACTGAGAAACCATTTGTTATTACGCTATTTAGTTCTTTTTCAATTCTATCGCTAACGATTTTTGGTAAAGGATCACCATAAATTTGATGAGCTGTTTTATATATTTCTTCAGTCAATATATTTTCACATCCCTCTATCTTTGGGGTATGCAGCTCTTGAGCAATAGGGTACTCTTTGTTAATTAAATCAGCAATATAATTTGTATTGTCTATAACAAATTCTTCTGCTCGATTTGTCCATTTAAACTCATCAAGAAGCTGTTGAGTTGTCATTAGATGGCATTTTGGCGATACAAAGCTCTTTCTCTTTTCTTTGGAATATGGATATAAAGGATGTCTAATACCACCTATCCTTTTTCCCATTATGTAGATATCTCTAGCTATATTCTGATATGGATAAGTGTAGTAGCAATTACTGCTGGCAATTACTTTTTTACTTAAACTATCAGCTGTAGCTATAATATCATTTAATACCTGTTTTATTCTCTCTCTATTTACAGAAGAGCCTACTTCAATTAAATTGTCGTAGTTATCTAATGGTTCAAGCTCAATATAATCATAGAATTCCATGCATTTTTTTAAATCAGCCATACTCCTATTTAAAGCTATTTCAAATAATTGTGAATACTGATCACAGGAACCAACTAAAAGATGCTCTCTTCTCTTTTCTATTTCACTACGATAAATTCGTGGTTCTGCGGCCACTTCATTATCTATTTTTTTAGCATTTTCTTTAGCAAAATATGTTAAGTATTTTGTATGGCTTAACGATACTATTTCATATATAGCCTTAATACCAGCCATATCTTTTGCTAGTAAAGTAACAGAATATGGTCTGGCTTTTTTAATAATATCTAGCGGCTGATTATTCTGCAAACTATTAAAAGTCATCTGTTCAAAATCATCTATATCTTTAAACATTTTTACAAGTACATTAGCAAGTACTTCGGCATCATAATCTCCTCTATGTGCAGTTTCCTCATCATAGTCAACCCCATAGTATTTTGCGATTATTCCTAAACGATAATATTTACGGTTTTTAACAATAATTCTTGCTAAATTCAATGTATCAAGACAAACATTAGTCAATGGTTCTCGATTAATTTCGGCTAATTTTTCATTAATAAAATTAAAGTCAAAATCTGCATTATGCGCAACTAAAACACTACCTGAAATAAAATCAAGAATAGTATCTATAGCCTGTTCAAAAGGTAAAGCATCTTCTAACATTTCATTTGTTATATTGGTCTTATTAACGATAAAAGCTGGTAGTTTAACAGGTGGCTTAATAAATAACTGTAATCTTTCATCAGTAATTCGATTATTTTCAACTATTACGGCACCAAATTCAATGATATGATCATATTTCACTGACAATCCAGTTGTTTCCAAGTCAAAGACGCAATATCTCTGATTTTTCATTAATTGATCATTAGGATTATAGACAATATTTAATTTATCATCTACCATCTTTACATCTATACCATATATTACTTTAAAATCATTCTGCTTGTCTTTACTATCAATTGCTAAGTGAGCTTGCTGAGCCAGCGGATAAGCTTGAACAACACAATTATCTGTGATTGCGATTGCTCTCTGATTAAATTTGTAAGCTTGATTAACTAATTGTTTCGTTTCACTTACTCCATCATATTCACTTCTATTAGTATGACAATGTAATTCGACATGTTTTTTTCCAGGATAATTATCTTCAAGGATAAATGGATCATTATCAATTTCTTCTATCTTATCCAATTGAAAAACATCACAGTTATCGTAACTATCATATTGCACTTTTCCATATATCTTTACTATCATTCCTTCATAAACAGATAAGCTTACCAGTTCACTAGCATTATCGCTTTTGAATCTCTTTACATAAATTGCATCTAAAAAATCACTTACAACAAATGATTCAATTTCAAATTGCTTGCCCGTTTTACTGCTTTTACCACTTCGTGAAGTGATAGAAAAGACTTTACCGATACAGCTAACTTTTTGGTCGTTGCTTGCTAATTTATCCATAGTAACAAAAGGATAATCTGCCTCATTTGTAAAACTTGTTCTTTGTTTTGCTGTTTTTTTAACTGTTGAAACTACATTAGAGCTATATATTACATCATTGTTTAATGCAATATTGGTTTTCTTTTGAGTAATCTTTTTATTAATACCTATTTGGGCTAAAAAAAGAGCAATTTCATGAACCAATTCAATATCTGCATCTATTTCAATGTGATCATCAAATACAATTGGTATTAATTGTTTATCAATCTTATGCAACTTTAAAAAGTAATTTAAATAACTAATCAATAATGAGGTATTAATACCTGTATTATTTGTTACAGTAAAAATCAGCTTTACTTCCATAGAAAGATATTGCTGTAATTTATTAGTTAATTCATCAATTAATGATATATCAATATAGTCCTTTGTTAATACTTTAATGGAAAGATAGTTTTTATTTGGATGTAATTGAGGACGCATAAAAGTACACTTTTCAAAAACTGAAAAGCATTCCTTGCTCAATTTCAGCATATTTAAAAGTTCAGTATTATCCATTTATTTCACCAACTTTCCTAAAGCTTCCTTAGCAGCAAGTTGTTCGGCTTTCTTTTTTGTATGTTCTATACCTGTTCCTAATAATACATTATCTAAATATACACCTATTTCAAACTGTGGCTCATTTGATGGACCTGTTTCCCTCAATAAAGTATATTGAAGTACTTTTCGACTATCAGATTGGACGTACTCCTGTAATCTTGTCTTATAATCAACTACCCCAGTCAACTCGGGATGATCTACTATATCAATGGTATTCTCTAAAATTTTTTTAACATCATCATAGCCATTTGATAAATATAAGGCGCCAATAAAAGATTCAAAGATATCTGCTAATAAACTATTACGTTCTCTTGCATTATTCTTTTCTTCTCCAACACCCAATCTAATATATTTTGCTAAACCTAATTTTCTATTAAACTGTGCTAATGATTTTTCACATACTAATTGAGCTCGCATAGTAGTCATTTTTCCTTCTGAGATAGCAGGAACATGATTAAACAGTTTCTCACTTACCCATAATTCTACTACGGCATCACCCATAAATTCTAATCGTTCATAACAATTATTTAAGCTTTTTGTTTCATTTAAATATGAGGCATGAGTAAAAGCGTCTTCCATTAATTTTTTATTTTTAACTTCAATTTGATAATTATCACTTAAAAAACTATAAATACTCATAACTAACCTCCTATATCATCGAAAAATCATCATTTGATACATATCTGTTTACATAAGCTAATAAAGATGGATAATGTTCTATCTCTTTAATTATAACATTAGAATCTTTCTGACTATCAATTAATAATTGATTATCTTCAATAAGATTTCCAAATTTGAAAGCAGGTAAACCCGATTGCTTTGTACCAAGTAAATCACCAGGACCTCTTGTTTTCATGTCATAGTAGGATATTTTAAAGCCATCGCTATTATCGCATAAAAACTGTAAACGATTAATGCTGTCATCAGACAAATCAGATGTCAAAAAATAACAATATCCTTCTTTTGTTCCTCTTGCTACTCTACCACGTAATTGATGAAGTTGGGCCAAACCAAAACGATTTGAATCATAAATAACCATGATATTAGCATTTTTAACATCGATACCCACCTCTATGATAATTGTGCATACTAATATATCGATATCACCTTTGGCAAAATCATTAATAATTCTTGTTTTTTCATCGTTTGATAATTGACCATGTAATAAAGCTACTTTATAACGATTTGAAAAATAGTCTCTTAATTTTTGATAAGTTTCTAATACATTTCTACTTAGGCCATTACTTTGATCGACTAATGGACAAACAACATACATTTGATTATCTTGAAGCAATTGCTCTATTTCCTCTCTGATATTATAAAAACCATTTTCTTTAATTAGTTTACTATGAATAACCTTTTTAGAATTATAGACATCTGAAATGGTTGATACATCCAAATCACCATAGATACTTACAGCTAATGTACGTGGAATTGGAGTAGCTGACATCATTATGATGTCGCAATACTGTCCTTTTAACATTAAAGCTTTTCTTTGATTTACTCCAAAACGATGTTGTTCGTCAATAACAGCAAGTGATAATTGATTGAAAATAACTGCCTGCTGAAATAAGGCATGTGTACCGAAAATAAAATAAACACTGCCGTCCTTTATTTTTTCTAAAATGATTTTCTTTTCGCTATCATTCACTGAAGCAGTAAGCAAAATTGACTGATCTTTTAATTCTGGAAAGAAGTTAACGAAATTATTATAGTGTTGCCTTGCTAATATATCGGTAGGTGCCATTAGGCAGCTTTGTTTTTTATCACTGCTTACCGCAAGCATGGCGATAAAGCTGACAATTGTTTTACCGCTACCGACATCACCTTGAATTAGCCTATTTGTCTGATGGTTGCTTTGTAAATCTTCTATTATTTCTCTTATTACGTTTTTTTGCGAATTTGTTAATTGAAATGGTATTTGCTTTATATATTTTTTTAAATAATTGAAATCAATTTTCTTAGAAAAGTTACAATTTTCAATTTTGTTTAGTTTTTTGCGATAGGCCATTAGTAAATTAAACAAGAAAAACTCTTCATATTTCATTGTTTTAATTGCTTCTGTTAATTTATTTAAGCTTTCAGGTTGATGTAATTGTTTTATGGCTTCTTTTCTATCTAATAATCCATATTTATCAATTAATGATTGAGGTAAATAATTCTCTACTTTTTCAACATTTTCCTTAAGGACATCATCAACTAATTGTCTATACCACTTGTCATTTATTAAATTCTTCAATTGATATACAGGCTTTATTCCTAATTGTTGGTTTAAATCTTGATAATTGATTTTAGTTGCTAAGATCTTATTTGAACCCTGATATTTACCTATTATTGTAATTTTTTGCGATGGCTTTAATTTAAGTAGCCATTTTTGATTAAAAGCAGAAATACTAAAATTTAAATTATCGATTGATGCGTCAAAATATACTACACACTTATTTCCTTTAAAAAATGAAATCTTAGGTAAATGAATTACTGTTGCTGATACAATTATATCGCTGTTTTGTTTCCATTGCTCAAATGGCAAAAACTCGATATTTTCATACCGAGTTGGAAAATTCATTAAAATATCATTTGCAGTATTTAAGTTCAACTGCTTTAAGCATTGTGCTCTTTTTTCACTTATTCTAATTGTCATCTTTCTATTCTAAACCGAAAATGAATTGATATAATGGTTGCTGGCCGTTAACAATTTCACCTTCAATATCATAAGTATCTATTGCATAATTTAGTACTTCATTAGCAAGATCTTCATCAACTGTATCACCATAAATAATTGTGATAAAACAACAATCCTGACCAGCTATCATTTGATCTAGTAGTTTTTTACAAGTTGTCATTAAATCATTTGAAGAAGTAACTATTTCCTTTTCGTTAATGCCCATAAAGTCGTCTTTGTTAATTTGAATACCATTTACTGTTGTATCTTTAATAGCAGTAGTAACTGAACCAGACTTAATAGAATTAATTCCTTCTTGCATATTTAACAGGTTGTTTTCTAAGGTATCTTCAATATTGAAATTTATACATGCCGCAATTCCCTGTGGTATGCTCTTGGTAGGTAAAACAACAACTTTCTTTCCTTCAACAATATCTTTTGCCTGGTTTGCAGCTAAGATGATATTGGAATTATTTGGTAAGATAATAATATTTTCGGCATTAATCTTATCAATTAATTCAACAAAATCTTTAGTAGCAGGATTCATTGTTTGACCACCATTAATAACATATTCAACACCATAGTTATTAAACAGTTGTTTAACACCTTCACCAGTGCAAACAGTTATTAAACCATATTTCTTCATTTCTTCTGCTTCATCTTCGAAATTTAATATTTCAGTAACTTCAGAAGCCAGATTTTGAATCTTAACTGTATTCATGATTCCAAAGCGTTGTGCTGTGCTAACAATTTCCCCTGGATTAACTGTATGGGCGTGAATTAAGACAGTATCTTTAACTCTTTTGATCTTAATATCAGTACAAGTTCTGCCCAATGATTTTGTTAATTTTTCAACCTTAAATTCAACCTGATACAACTGGTTTAAATCAACCGAGATTTCAACACAATAACCGCTTTGTTGAGCCTGTAGTTTTTCTT
>JAEDOA010000028.1 GCA_016302195.1 Erysipelotrichaceae bacterium
AGATCAGGAAAAAGAACATGAATAAAAGGCTCAGCGAAAGCTGAGCCTTTTATTACTTACAAACTAGTAATTCCTGCAAGAAATCCTAAGAAAATACCCGGAATATTAGCAATAATGATCGGCCAATCTCTTTTTACCGGATTCATCCAGCCATAAAGGACCCACAAGGTAGAGTTCAATGCTGCAACAAACGGTTGAAGTGGATTACCTTTATGCCCTTGCAAGTTAGATGTAATTTGAGCCAAATATGATACATACATCAATACTGACATAATCGATGCGATTCTACCTACAATTAAAAAAGCTTTTTGATTCTTCAAATTTTTATTCTCATCCATAATTTTCCCTCACTTTTACTTATTTTTGATGTTGATTGCGATAATCAGTTGGCGATCCTCCGATATACTTTCTAAAAATCTTATAAAAATAGGAAGGATTTTCATAGCCTACTTTTAACGCAATATCTTCAATTGGTGCATTCGTAAATGCTAAATATTCCGCAGCTACATTAATTCTTTGAATTTGCACTAATTTCACAAAAGTATACCCGGTTTTCTTTTTTAGATACGACGAAAGATAATTAGCATTAAAGCCAAAATATTTCGCCATCTTCTCTAATGTAATTGTCTCGTAGTTTTTTTCAATATATAGAAGCAATGTTAATAGATCAATTTCATTATTGTTTTGCCGTTTCTTTTGAATTTGTAAAACTGAACTTTTAGACGCAATTCTAACTAGCCGTAAAATTAATTCTAATATCTCTAATCTAATTATTGGGTTGGAATAATTATCCGGTTGATAATACTCAGAAATAATATCATAAATTGTATCCACTACTTGTTTATCGTGATTAGTATGAAACAAGTTAAGAGCCCCGCCAGAATTATTACTTGAAAGCAGTGAAAACATAATAGATGAAACAGAGTGCGTATCTTTATTGTGGGTTAAAAAATCTAGGTCACTTAATGAAAAAGCGGCTTTTTTTAATGCAATATTCATGACGATCGTTCCACTATCAATTTTTTGCACCTTATGAATAGTTTGCGTACCCATAATAATAATCTCATCCTGCTTCATAGGAATCATTTCATTCGGAGTCTCCACTACACATTTCCCCAATAATACAACCATGATTTCGACATAGTTATGAATATGAAAAGGCACAAAACTCTCAATTGGTTGAGTTGAAATTGATATCAGTTGCTTGTTCTTTTCTAAATTATTGTCTTTTAAAGTTTCATAAAATTGATAAACCGGCTCACCATCAATCTTCTTTACAATCAATGGCTTCAGCTTGTCTTCAATCTCTTCCCAATTTCGAGACTTATTATTCTGATGCAATAATTCCAGTATCTCAGTATTCATTCCTCATTACCCTCTCCACTTGTAAGCCTTTGCATTTATCATATCAAAAATAGATCTTTTTATTATCATGCTTAAAGAAAATGTGAGAATTCGACACACCGCTTATGTTTTTTAGCAATAGCCGCCACCATCAAGTTAGCCGTAGAATGAAAGCGATAACTGAATTAATATATCGGAGGTTGAACGCACATGGTTGATTTATCTGCAAAACCATATTACTTAAATAAAGATCAAATTAAATATGTCGAAAACACTGTTAAAAATATGTCCACTGATGAAAAAGTAGGTCAATTGTTCTTCGTTATTGGCCAAGATGAAAATAAAGTCGATATCAAAGAATTTATTAAAAAATACCAACCAGGTGGTATGATGTACCGCCCTGATGCCGCAGAAAAGATTAAAAGAGAAATAGCAACTGCGCAAAACACAAGCAAGATCCCAATGTTCTTCGCCGCCAACCTTGAATCAGGTGGTAATGGAATCGTTTCTGAAGGTACTTGGTTCGGTAATCCTTTACAAATGGCCGCAACTGATGATCCTCGCAGTGCCTATGAACTAGGCAACGTATCTGGTGAAGAAGCTGCCCAAGTCGGCAACAACATGTCCTTTGCTCCAATTGTCGATATTGATAATAACTTCCGCAACCCTATTATGAATACTCGTACTTTTGGTAGTGATAAAAATCGAGTAATTCGCATGGCTGACGCTCAAGTTAAGGGTCTTGAAGACAACAAGATTATCCCTGTAATTAAACACTTCCCTGGCGATGGTGTTGATGATCGTGACCAACATTTGGTAAGTTCAGTTAACTCATTAAGTGCTGATGACTGGATGAATTCTTATGGTGAAATTTACCATCACTTAATTGACGCAGGCATCCCATCCGTAATGATCGCTCACATTATGCAACCAGCTTGGGAAAGAAAGTTAGAACCTGGCATCGAAGACAAAGATTTGCGTCCTGCTTCAAGCTCTAAGCTTTTAATCAATGGTTTGCTCAGAAACGTACTTAAATTCAATGGTTTAGCTATTACTGATGCTACTCCAATGATCGGTTACAATGCTGCAATGGCTCGTAAAGACTTACTTCCAGCAACCATTAATGCCGGCATTGATATGATTTTATTTAACAAGAACATTGACGAAGATTACCGTTTCATTCATGAAGCAATCGACAATGGCACTCTTTCAATGGAACGTGTTGATGAAGCTGTAACTAGAATTTTAGGTACTAAGCTTGCTCAAGGTATCATGAATACCAAGAGTGAACTAACTTTATTGCCACCAAAGGAAATCAATTTGCACAGCGATGAACACAAGAAGTTAGCTGAAGCAGTTGCCAAAAAGTCAGTAACTTTAGTCAAAGATCGTGATCAATTATTACCACTTACACCTAAGAAATACCCACGCGTTCGTTTAGTTGTGCTTGGCGATTCCGATGATGGTGGTTTCAAGGAAGGCGGTCACGTTACTCAAGCCTTTAAAGATGCCCTTGAAAAAGAAGAATTCAAGGTTACCCTCTTCGACCGCAAGAACTTAGACTTCCACGAAATGTTCGAAGAAGGGGTTGAAGATATGGAAAAGAAATTCGACCTTGCCTTTTACGTTGCTAATGTGGAAACTGCAAGTAACCAAACTACTACTCGACTTGATTGGATTCACTTAATGGCTGCCGATTCACCTTGGTACATGAAGAGCATCCCAACAGTCTTTGTATCAACTGCCAACCCATATCACCTTTACGACATTCCTAATGTTTCAACATTTATCAACGCCTACACAGGTAATCAAGCTTCAATTGATGCCATCATGCGTAAGGTAACTGGTAAAGAAAAGTTTGAAGGTAAGAGTCCTGTTGATCCATTCTGTGGTGACTTTACTACTAGATTGTAATTTCAGATTAAAAGCGGGATTCGTTCCCGCTTTTTTATCAATGAAGAAAAGAGCTTTAATCATGAATTATCAAGAACAATTAAACGAACTTAAAAAATCAGATATGCGTGACGACGTTGAAGTAAAATTCGTCCCAGGTAAACATGAAGATGGCTGATTATCTGATGATACCAGAACTGAGCTGCAAAACATGTTTGCCCATAATCCAATGTTCCAAAATATGGATCATAAACAAGATAAACCGGCTAAAGCACCAAAAATTTCTATTCAAGCATTTCGTGATGGTATGGGGGCAAAACATAAAAATGTTGCTAAGCACGAATTGATTATTGATAACACGATTTTAAACGGTTCAGTAACTTGCAGAACTTATGTTAGAGAAGATCTCAAAGACGAAGCTTTGCCAGCAATGATTTATGTCCATGGTGGTGCCTTTTATGGCGGTTCAATGACGGCAGTTGATGACATCGCTCGTGCTTTTGCTGACTTTGGACCATACCGAGTATTTAACTTAGAATATTCATTGGCTCCCGAGCATCCCTTCCCAACCGCACTTTTGGAATGCTACAGTAGTTTAAAATATCTCCACGATAATGCCGCAATGCTAAAACTTGATCCGGATAAATTCTACATGAGCGGTGATTCTGCTGGCGGCAACTTAACTGCAGGAACAGCTTATCTTGATCACGCAATTTTCCACACTGATTTCTTAACTAGAATTGTTCTTTACTACCCTGATGTAACTGAAGTCCGTGACCAAAGAAAAGAATTAGCCGATACTAATTCTTACACCTTTAAAGAAATGGAGAACGAACTAAAGGCATTGGCAGATTTCTTCAGTTCTGATGAACTTGCTGGCACTGTCTATCGAAACGGTCATGCTCAAGAAGAACATTTAATCTCTATTCTCAATGCAGATCATTTGGAAGAAATGCCACCTACTGAAGTAATTGTCGGTGAATTCGATCCATTGCGTGGTCAAGGCGAAGCTTTCATTAAGAAGTTACACGATTTAACCGTTGAAACTCATTACATTCGTTATAACGGTATGAGTCATACATTCCTTGATTCACTGGGTTACTACCCTCAAGCAGAAGATTCTATTCAAGAAGCAGTTAAATTTTTAAATAAGTAATATAAAAAAATAGAATCAAGCAACTATTAATCATTGCCTGATTCTACTTTAGAAAAGGATTACGATTTACAATTTTTCTTTATTCTTCTGTTAACAACATTGCTTGATATGGCTTGCGTGGCAAGTGGAACTTTTGATCGCTAGTGATTTCACCATCAAAGTCCTCAATAGTTTCATTCCAAGCATTGATTAATTTGGCACTATACTTCTTACCTTTTGGCAAGAAACTAAACAACTCAAATTCAGGTTGATTATCGCCAAAGTAAACTAACCATTTCTTTTCATCAGGAGTTGAGCCGACAGCTAACTCCCAAGTTGGACCACTAGTAGCTTGTGGTTTTACCCAATCAAAGCCGTTATCATGCAATAGATCATATAAGAAATTAATCTTCTTTTGACTTTTGCCATAAAGCTTACCACCGTGTGCCCACCAAATTGGTCGATCAGTGTCAGGCTTGTCAATATACGTTTCACCGTGGGTACAACCACCGCCACGTAAAATTACACGCCAGAAGTTATCCATCATGCCTTGAGCAGAATTATCACCCCATCCAAATTCAAGATTTCCTTCATAATGACACTCATCATCAACAACCGGTTTTGATATTCTTCAATCCATTTTGGAATTAGGAAAACATTATCGGACTGCACACTAACATGTGTGATCCATGGCTTCGTATGATCATACCAATTCTTAGTTGTATCTTTATGTTGAGGTGGATCATAGAAGTTGTGAATTGATTCTAGGTGTTGAGATGGATCTTTTTCGTGAACAAATTGTAACTTGTGACTCACGTGGTTCTGCAGGTTTAGTTCCATTTACTAACACTCACCCAGATCGCACCGTTGAAATGGGTATCGCTGAACAAAATGCAGTTACTGTTGCCGCAGGTTTAGCTCATGAAGGTAAGCACTCCTTTGTCTTCTCTCCTGCATCATTCTTAGCTATGCGTTCAATCGAACAAGTTAAAGTCGACGTAGCTTTTAACAAAAATAATGTTAAGTTAATTGGTATTTCAGGTGGTAATTCATACACTTGGTTAGGTAATACTCACCACTCTCTTAACGATGCTGCCATTACCCGTGCCATTCCAGATCTTGAAGTTTACCAACCTTGTGATAAATACCAAGTTAAGGCTTTGTTCAAATATTTATTAAAATCTGACAAGCCTGCTTATGTTCGTATTGGTAAGCGTAAGTTAGACAATATTTACCATGAAGACTTTGACTTTGTTCCTGGTAAAGCAACGGTTATTCGCGAAGGCAAAGATATCTGCTTAATTTCAACTGGAGAAATGCTCTACTTCGCCTTGCAAGCTACACAACAATTAGCTAAGACTGGAATTGACGCCGAAGTTGTTGACCTCGGTTCAATCAAACCACTTGATACTGAAATGATTGGGAAATTAGCACAACAATTCGATCATTTAGTTACTGTTGAAGAACATGATGTCATTAATGGTATTGGTGCCGCGGTTGCTAGTGAAGTTGCAAAATATGGTCATGCCAAGCTTGATATCTTAGGTTTCCCAGACCATCCAGCAATTCAAGGTACTCAAGATGAAGTATTCCACTACTATGGTCTTGACGCTGAAGACATTAAAAATTCTGTTAAGGAAATTCTTTCTAAGTAAAAGCAGGTGATTTTATGCCAGAAAAATATCTGCTAGCTATTGATCAAAGTACACAAGGTACTAAAGCCATCTTATTTGATCATCAGAAACAAATATTCTGGAAAACGGCACTTTCTCATAAGCAACTTGTTAATAATCAAGGTTGGTTTAGCCACGATTTAGATGAGATCAAAAATAATTTAAAAAAGCTATTCAAAAGTGCATTAGAGCAAGTATCAGCTGATCAAATTGAAGGTCTAGCCATTACAAATCAAAGAGAATCTGCCGCTGCTTGGTCCAAAAGAACAGGTGAACCACTATGTAATACCATAGTTTGGCAGGACAATCGGGCGCAAAAATTAATTAAGCGTATTTCATATAAAGAACTACAAGAAGAAGTTAAAAATTTAACTGGGCTAGCCCTTTCACCCTACTTTACTGGAGCTAAATGGGGCTGGATGCTCTTAAATGAACCACGTGTAATTCAAGCTAATCAAAACAATGACTTGTGCTTGGGCACGATGGATAGCTGGCTAATTTATCAATTAACCAATGGTAAATCATTTAAAACAGAGCCATCTAATGCCTGTCGTACGCAGATGATGAATATTCATACAGGACAGTGGGATGAAAAATTAAGTGAGATCTTTGGTGTTGATCTGAATAGTTTACCTCAAATAGTTGATTCTAATGCTCACTTTGGCGATACCGATCTTTTCGGTTTACTCCCTCATCCCATTCCAATCTTGAGTGTACTGGGTGATTCACAAGCCGCCTTATACGCCCATGGATGTTTTAACGCTGGAGATTTCAAAGTTACTTTTGGAACAGGCTCTTCAGTCATGCTTAATATTGGTAATAAATTACCTAAAGATATCGATAATAAGTTAAATACTTCAATTGCTTGGTCACTTAATGGCAAAATTTCTTATGTCATTGAAGGAAATATTAACTATGCTGGGGCTTGTATCACTTGGTTAAAAGACAACATAAAGTTAATTAAAACACCTGAAGAAACTGGTGATTTAGCACTTACTGCTAATCCAGAAGACCACACGATTTTAATCCCTGCTTTTGCTGGACTAGGCACTCCATATTGGAAACCAGATATGAAAGCTGCCTTTGTAGGGATGACCGCAACTACTAGTAAAAAAGAACTGGTTCGTGCGACATTAAATTCACTAGTGTATCAGATCGCCGATATTTTAGCAGAATTTCAAAAGCTCCCCCCCTCAGCTTAATAATGAAATCCATACCGACGGCAGTATGATTCACAACCAATATTTAATGCAATATCTAAGCAACATAACACAACGAACTGTAAAAATTTCAAACATCTCCGAACTTAGTGCCTTAGGTAGTGCAATGAACGCATTTCAAGATATGAGCGGCAGTAAATCTTCTGCTTCCTACTCTCCTCGGATGAAAAAAGATGTTGCTCTAAATTATTTTGATGAGTGGCACAATTGGATTGAAAAAATGTCATAATTTAATCTAAATATAAAATAAAGCTGCTGATAATCTTCGTTAAACAAACGTTGATTATCGGCAGTTTTTTGTTTTCTAGATTTTTTTAATTTTCTCAAAAAATTTTTCCTGTTTTTTGCGTATTAAGTAATAGAGGGCTCTGCCCTACTCTACAGAAAGCAGGTGTGTTATGAAAGAAACACCTAAAGTAATCAAACGCTTCTTGGAGGATCAGGTTTTAGGAGAATTTATGTCAGACAAGAAAATTTGCAAGTATATTTTGGAAATTTTCTTGTCTTTTAAGATCAAAGAGATCTACTATCTGGAAAAGCAAAAAGAGGTCAAAGATCCTAAACATCGCGAACGTAAAGATGTGCGCTTTGACATTCTGGTCGAAGATTACGAGCACAACCTTTACGATGTGGAAGCTCAAACTACCGATAAGAAAGACCTTGGCTGCGAATGCGGTATTACGCAGCTAAAATGGAGCAGCGCTATACTCTCGATAAAGGCAAGACCTATCGTAATATGAAAAAAGCCTATCTGATTTTCTTATGCAACTTCGATCCTGAAGGTGAAGGACGGATCAAATACACTTACCATACTTATGAAGATCACAACAAGTCTAAGCAATTGCAGGACGGACTAGAAAAAATTATAATTAATGGCAAAGGAATTCCTAATGGTGAAAGTGCAGATCAGGTGGGCTTAGTTAATCTGATCAACGCCCCCCTGTCCACTTGAATGCAATTTTTGACGAAATTCAAACGCGAATCAAGGACATGAATGAAGATCCAGAATGGAGGGATAAAATGATCGACTACGAAACTAGAATGCTTGAAAAAGAGCAAGAAGCAGAAGAAAAAGGTATGCAACGAGGTATGCAAAAGGGCATCGCTAGCGCTACTGTTTCCGGCATAAAAAATTGATCGCTGCTTTAAAAGACTTCGGCGGCAGTGATGAACAAATCCTAAACCGCTTAGAGAAGGATTACGGTGACCAGTTCTCCGTTGATGAATTGAAAGACTTTATGAAACAAGCTTAATAAACAAAAACGATCAGAAACTTGAAAATTAGTTTTTGATCGTTTTTTCTAAGAAATTTTTACACTAATCAACATTAGTTATTCAAATCAGATCCATTAGATTCGATTACTTTCTTGTACCAGTAAAATGAATCTTTAGGTATTCTCTTTAAGGTTCCATGACCATTATCATCTAAATCAACATAAATAAAGCCATATCTTTTTGACATCTGTCCTGTACCGACAGAAATTAAATCAATGCAACCCCAACTTGTATACCCTATTAAATTTACACCATCTTCAATTGCTTTATTCATTGCTTGAATATGCTGCTTCAAATAGTCAATTCGATAATTGTCATGAATCTTTCCATCTTCACTAATTTTATCAACTGCACCTAAGCCGTTTTCGACAATAATTAAGGGGAGATTATAGCGATCGAAAATGGCTTCAAGGTAATATTGTAATCCTACTGGATCCATTGACCAGCCCCATTTTGAATATTTCAAATAAGGATTTTTAGCTCCAGCTGAAAAGTTACCTCCTACTTCTTCTTTAACTTCATGAGTAGTGACAATATTTGATTGATAATAAGAAAAAGTATACAAATCAACTTTTCCATTTGCCAAATCTGTTCTATCTTGATCTGTAATATCTAATTTAACATTATGTTCATTCCATAATCGTTGAGCAAAGACTGGGTATTTTCCTTTGCATTGAACATCCCCACAATAAAAGAGGTTCTTCTGCCAATTATGAAAGTTTGCCAAAATATCTTTAGGATCTGGCGTTAATGGATATGTTGGTGTAGCGGCAATCATACATCCTACTAGATTATTATGATCCACATCATGTGCTATTTTGGTTACTCTAGCACTTGCAACTAATTGATAATGTAATTTTTGATAGGCCCGTTGATACACTACTTCATCATTTGTTCCAAATAAATCTAATAATGACAATGTAACATTAATTTCATTAAATGGAATCCAATATTTAACTAGTCCTCTATATTCTTTGATTATAGTGGAGGCATACTTTACATAATAATCTATCATTTTTCGGTCTTGCCAATCGTGATATTTTTCTTGTAAAAAAATTGGATCATCATAATGTGAAATTGTTACTAAAGGCTCAATATTATATTTTTTGCACTCATCAAATATTTTTCTATAAAAATCTAAGCCTTGTTGATTAGGCTTTTCTTCTGTTCCTGTTGGGAAAATACGGGTCCAAGCAATTGACATTCTAAATACTTTAAAACCCATTTCAGCAAATAATTTGATATCTTCTTTGTAGTGATGATAAAAATCTATTGCCTGATGACTTGGATAATAAAAATCTTCAAACACCTTACCCACAGCACCTTGAGGGACACTAGCTCCTCGTTTCAGAACTAATTCCTGATTATCTTTTTCATACGTGCAATATCTAGAAGATGGTGTTTTACCAGCCGTTATAATGTCTGCTGTTGAAAGACCCTTTCCTTCTATATTATATGCACCCTCTATTTGACTAGCAGAGGTGGCACCACCCCATAAAAATTTTTTTGGAAACATATTAACCCCATCTACTTACATTGACTATATCGAATCAATTCAATATCATTATCCTTTACATATTCCTTTGTTCGAATGCTCATAGCCATCTCTACTTCTTTAGTACGTGGGACTGTTAACATCGAGGTATTAAGAATATATTGATCTAAATAGCCCGGATGACAGACCATCATAGGAACTACACCTTTTCCTTGATCTTCAGTAAACATTTTTTTGAATGTATCAAAAGGATCAACGTTTTCCCCCATGGGCATCATATAAGATTTAAACTTGGTTTCTCGTTTAAATTGAACAGGAGTATCTCCAAAGGCAAAATCAAGCATTGGCAAATTATATTTTTTTGCAACACGATGTAATCCTTCAACGTAATTCTTACTTAATACCGCATGTCCTTCAAAATAATCTGGTTTTTTTCCCATTAATTCAATAAATCTATTATACTGAGCATCAATTTCAGCAGTCACTTCATCTAGATCAATAAAATCTTCATTTCTCTCAAATGCTTCACGATAAATCCTTGATCTTTTAAAATTACCATTTTCATCTACTAAACTAGGGACTTCACTTGCTGGTAAAATTGGTTTTCCATTAGAAATATTTGTATGCATGCCATAGTCAATATCTTCATGCCTTAAAAGATCTAAGCCTTGTTGAGTCGAAGGCATATTAACCATCACACCTACATTATTAATTATTCCACTATGAATTGAATCGAAAATTCCATAATTTACAGCTCTAGAATAGCCTAAGTCATCTGCTCTAATTAAAATCTTTTTCATCATTTAGATTCAGCCTTCTTCTCTTCTTTTTTCAAGTTTTCTTGTTCTTCTTTGTAAGCGATGTTATCTGCTATTTTAAAGAATGGGTAATAAATTGCAGTATTTATTACATAACCTAAAATAGCTAGAGCTGCGAATTTCCAGCCACCCATTAAAAAGTCCTGAACAACAATTGGCAATACCCAAGGAGCCGTAACTGTCGGATTCAAAGCAGGCACAAATCCTAAGGCCATAATTCCCCAAGTAATTAGTCCTGTTACAAGAGTAGTTAAAACCATTGGTACAAGATAAAATGGATTCAAAATTACTGGTGTACCAAAAATAACTGGTTCATTAATATTGAAAAGATTTGGAATAATAGCTAACTTACCCAGTGATTTATATCTATCTGATTTAGCAAATGGGAATAAAGAAACCAAGGAAATGGTATTACCTGCACCACCAATATTAATTAAGCCGCCAAGTACACCAAAAACTAAGTAAGGTAAAGCTTTACCAGATAAAAATGCCGATGCATTTGCGGTAGTAGCAGCAGTAATTAACGGTAATGAAACCCCCATTACTACTGCTGGGTGAATTCCTAACCACCATAAAAAGTTACACAAAACAGCAAATAAAATATAAGTTAATGGTGTTAAAGCCAAATGATTTAATGGAGCAGAAATAACATCTCCTACAAAATCAAATATATTGCCACCTGGTAAAAATACAAAAATATATTTAATAATCATTGTCAATGAAAAGATTATCAGTGCAGACCATAATGGCTCTAATGCTTCAGATACCATTGGTGGAACAGTAGATGGTAATTTAACTTTTAAATTTTTATGAGTTAACCACACATAAAATAGTGGAGCAAGTAATCCAACAATAACCGCAATAAAAATACCATTTGCTCCCATATAATTAATATTTATTGAAGTAGCTGTCTTATTTATCGATAATGGCATCAAAATGAAATAAACAGCTGTAGCAATTAAAACACCTGTAATAGGATTTTCTTTCTTTAATTTAGTTAAATGATAAGCAATAGATATTACTACATAGATACCTAACATGGATATTGTGACATTCAATGCTGCATTTACAGTGCTAAAAATCTTAGTAGCATTTAAAAACTCTTGCCATGATTTTATTGGCAAATTAACTAGGATGGAAAATAATGAAACTCCCAATGATATAATGGTTGTTCCCATAAATCCTCCCGTTAAAGCTTTTAACGCTATATTTTCATTCATTTTTGCAGCTTTTTTGGATAAATTTGTAACGAGTTTAGATTGAGATATATTATTTGTAGTCATTTTAGAACTCTTCCCTCTTCAAAGCATTTTTAATTCGAAAGCGCTTTCTTTACACTACTAATATACCTCTTCTTAAAAATATTTTCAACATAATATTTAATACTATAAAAATATTTTTAAGAATGAGTTTTAGTTATTAAAATATCCGTAAACATATTAAACGCAGCTAATTCTAATGTAGCTTCATGATTGGCAGTTGCCTGTTTCACTGAGGGTAAAACAATAGTATTATTACAATACTTTCTTAATTTATGTTTAGAGTTCATAGTAACTAAACAAATGTAAGGCTTAGCATTAGTCGGATAATTGCTGATCTTATTTAACAGAGTTTGATAAGTACTGCCGCTATAGGTAGAGAAAATAATCAGTGTATCATCTGAACTATAATTCTTAGAAATTAGATCGTATGGCAAACATTGAGATAATAATTTATTACCAAAATCATTGTTTAATCCAATTGATAAAAATTCTGCTGCCAATCTAGCTAGATTAAAGCCAAAGGTATAAACATATTTTGTATTTAATATTTGATCTCGTAATTGTTTGAATTCTGATTTTTTTGCTATTTCTAATATAGAAGATGTCAAAAAGCTATATTGATCTTTTTCCGTTGCATACTTTAAATCATTACCATCTTTTAGGTCCTTAATAAGTTTATATTGAAACTCTTTGAAACCGTTAAATCCTATTTTCTTGGTAAATCTAGTTAAAGCTGCAGCAGAACAACCGCATAACTCAGATGCTTTTGTAATACTATTCTCTGAAAAAACATCTGGTAATTTTATTAAGCTATTATAGATTTCCTCATCAGTTTCAGTGAATTTAGATCTGGCTAAGTCTGCTTGTTCAAATATATTCATAGTATTAATTATCCTTTTCAACAAAAACAAATTTCACATTATTTTTATTTTACTGTTACAAAAATAAAAAAGCATAGATTTATGAATTTACTATCATTCATAATCTAATGCTAAACTAGTTTGTTTTATTTCTACAACAGATTTTTCATTTACCCCACAAAAACTTGATCAAAGTCTTATCTACTTCTTTATTTTCATGAAGCTTACTGTGTTGGGCCATCTTTCCCATGATTTCAACTTCTTAATATGATTTAGCACGATTATTAATCAAATATCTATAAGTCTGGGTCGAAGCAACTGAAACAGATCCATCACCTTTACTTCCATCTTTTTTATCGCCATAGATATTCAAGACCTTAGTCTGTTTAGGATAATGCTTACGTAATCCTAATAATTGCTTAAAACCAGGTGCTAATTTATCAGGCTTACCAGTTTTAGGATCAACAATTTTACCACTTCTGCTAACTGCTTCGCCGAGCCAACCATTGTAATGACCTGCAATTGAAACTGCTTTGTTCATCACTGGCAATTTTTTATCAGCGTAATTCTCATTAATATAATTAGCAATCATTAAATTACCAAAAGAATGTCCTACCAAATTTATCTTTTTAAACTTATAGTTAGCTTGTAGCTTCTTTATTACAGCTAACACATTTTTACTTGAACCATTCTGATTATCTTGTAAATTAACTTCAACAATAGAATTCTTTGCATTCTTAGAAAATTTTCCTTTAAGAATCACTTTGTTCTCTGGCATCACATCAGCAATAATCGATTCATTCGTAACGCCTGCCTTTTTAGCTGCATTAACCATCTGCTCTTCCGCATGATAACCTGAACCAAAACCATGGAAGAACAACGTTGGCGTGCCAACAGTAGTTTTTTCTAAAGTTTGTTTTGAACTACAGCCAGCGGCTACAAAGCTTATTAACAGCAGAACTAATAAATTAAATATTATATTTTTCTTTCTCATTCTTTAAATTCCTTTGTATTATTTTCATCCTTAGACCTATCTTTACTATACAGGAATCTGTACTGCCTGAGAAAGTCATCTGCCTGACCAAAATAAAACTGCCGATTTAATCACCGACAGTTTTTTATATATTTCGCCGATTGTAAAATCAAATTGAACACTTTAGAAAAATAAAAAGTCCATTTG
>JAEDOA010000029.1 GCA_016302195.1 Erysipelotrichaceae bacterium
ATGGCAGGGGTGGCAGGAATCGAACCCGCGTCAGCGGTTTTGGAGACCGCTGTACTACCATTGTACGACACCCCTAACTTGCTTATCAATGATAACACAATACACTTACTTAATTCAAGAAAAATGTTATAATTGAGCAGGTGATTTATATGGATAGATTAGAAGAGTTATTGCAGTTTCTTAAAAAGTTTAATGAAGATAGGGATTGGAGGCAGTTTCATAGTGAAAACAACCTGGCTAAATCCATCGTTCTTGAGGCAAATGAACTATTAACGGAATTTCAATTTGATTCAAATAACTACAATAAAAAGGCCGTAGAAGAGGAATTAGCAGATGTCATGGCCTATTGCTTTGATATGTGTTTAACCATGGGTTTAGATCCAATTGAGATAATCTATCAAAAATATCAAAAAAATGCCTTAAAATACCCTGTTGAAAAGGCAAAAGGCAGTTGTAAAAAATATAACCAGTTTTAAATAAAGAACTTTCTATTGAGGTATTTCTTTAAGGCAGGAATCATTCCAGCAAGTATAAAGAACAATCCCACAAACAAAAAACAGTTTCCAGGATACAAGGACCAAACAAACATTTTTGTATTGAATGTTATATGTTCAAATAATTCAATTAGCACAAAAAACAAGGCAAAGGCGATAAATAGAGCTCCGACAATAAAGTAGCGAGCTTTTTTTATATACTTAAATAAGGCGGTAAAAGTTGTAAAAATCAAACAGCTAATAATGCAGATAGGCATCGCAAAACTAATAAACCAGCTTCCATTGGTTTTTAAACAGACATATAACAAAAATAAAGCTGTTGATAAGTGATTGATTGGAATAAATATGAGGTAGTTTGGGTTGAAAAACCAGAGCGGGAAAATGAAGATGATATAGAATAATAAAATTCCAAATACAGCATAGCCACTCCAGGCAAAGTCTCCATAAACATTTAGACAAACTACTAGTATAGTAGTAATAGCTATTAAGGCTAAAACTGTAACGATTGAAGCTATTGTAAGATTACCCAATCTTTCTTCTGGTATTAAATCTGAGTAATTAGACTGCTGATTTTCATTATATGAAAAACTGCTTAAATCTGTCTGGCACAACGGACATTTTTTGGTATTATCATCAAGTTGAACACCGCATTTAACACAATACATATAATTTCTTACCTCCAATTACTTTCAATTTTAACCCCAACCCCTTCTTTAACTAGTCTTGTAAAGAATAAGTATTCTAGTTGTGATTCTTTGATATTTCTAATCATATTAATATAGGTTTTCCCATTGTATGAGATTACGCCACAATTGTTAGGATAACTCTTTTGAACACCAATGATGAATTCCATACGCTCAATTTCGTCTTTTAAAATACCATTAATATTGGTGTTGCCAAGGTTTGATATATTTAAACTGCCTTTTTTTTCTCCTGCTGAGCGGTATACTAAATTCATAATCGCGTTTTTTACAAAAATAGGAAACATTCTTAAATATTTGTTTATTTCTGGGTTAACATTAGCTGCTATTCTGCTTGCCATATTGTGGCTAGTTGTTTCATAGGCTAATTGATGGGTTAATTCATTACATAGTTCTTGAAGCGAGTATTCTCCTTTTTTTGGATTAACACCAATATTAACAGTTAACACGAAGTTTCTTAAGGTTGAAGTATTAAACACTTTTCTTAGATTTACCGGAATGGTAACCTTAACTGCCTTTCTTCTACTTGAAGCAACCTTTTGATTTTGTAATTCAATTAGACTTTGACACATAATTGCAGCTAAATAAACAGTAATAGTGCAATTGTATTTATGAGCTTTTTCTAACAACTGATAAGTACTTACGATTCCTGTAGTTAATACAGAGAAATAATAAGAAATTCTAGTTCCTTTTAGTTTGAACGAATTCTCCTCTTTTCTGCTTGCAGGGTAATTGTTGGAAAACTCCTTAAATCGGTCTTTTAATTCGTCTTCACTTGGCTTTTGATTAATATCAAGAAAAAGATCATTGTATTGATACTCGATCCCTTTTTTAAGCTTTAAATAATGTCCAATAAGGCTGCACAAAAAAACTCTAGCCGAATTACCATCACCTATTGAATGGAATAATTCGATGGCTATTCTTTTTTTGTAATATAAAACTCTTAAACAGTTTTTTCTTAGTTCCTTCTTACCCATATAAGTTAGAGGATAGCTATAATCCATTTGAACTTTTGGATTAGTTTTGCTTCTTTGAAGATAACACCAAAAAAAACCATATTTTAAGCCAACATAGAAACTTGGGAAGCGTTCTCTTAGGTCGTCAACTGCTTTTTGTAAGATATCAGGATCAATATCTTCTTTTAAAGTTGCTGACAAACGGAAAACATTGCTCCACTTGCTGTTCATAGTTGCTGGGAAAATAAGGGCTGCAGTATCAAGCCGTATCCAGCCTTTGTTAAAAATAGTACTCATATCCTTTATTCTATCATAGATTGTTGATTAATTCTCTTATTACAAAGAAGATTATTAAGACGAAAAGTGTGAATATAATGAAATAGAAAAAGCCACAATAGTAATCTAATTGTGACTTAAGCATTTTTTATTAATAACCCTGCTTTTTGAAATTGTGCAGTATTTTATCGATATTATTGGCCAATTCGATAGCTTTTGGGGCATTAATATAGTCTTCTTCTTCCACTTCAAGAATTAAATCGACATTGTAATTATGCTTTTCCAATTCATATAGTTTCCACAAAATGTTTCTTAAAAGATATAGGTTTTGTGAGAAATTTGTACCGTGGATGCCACCTGTTTCTATTTCACCTGAACCAATGCAGTCATTAAGATGCATTTTGAAGTTCTCACTTTTGTAATTGTCAATGGTATTAAAGAAAGAACTTTCTTCATATTTGAAAGACATTTCACTCATCATCAGATGGCAGGTATCAAGCAGGGGAAAGACTTGGTAATCATTAATTCGATTACGCATGTACTTCATAATTTGTAACCCTTCCTGTGCTCCGATATTGCGATAACAGTTCTCTAGATGGATTATCAAATCTTCCTGTTTAACCATCCTACAGAATTCTTCAACATATGGATTATTGAAAACATCAAAAGAAGGACTTTCGGCATGGATTACTAAACCAACATTTAATTTTTTGCATAATTCAAACACCTTTTTAGCATAACCGTTTTTAAAATCATGGGATATTTGAACGACATCGCACTTGTTTAAAGGATAATGAATTGTAAAAACAGGTTTTTCCAGCATTTCATAAAGTTCAAAATGATCTCTTTGGTCTCCATAGAGATGAATTTCAAAACCGTCTATCATGGGATAGCTGTTCTTAACGCTAATTTGCTCTGGTTCTAGAGCCAGTTTCAACGCTTTTCTCATATATATTATTCTCCTTTTAGTTATTTCATTTTAGCACATTTACTTACCATTAGTGAGTCATATTTGACATTTAATCTAAATAATTATAGAATTGTCAACAGGTTAACAAAAGAGGTGAATGATGTGTTACAGTTGGTTGATGTAACTAAAACATATGTTACAGGGCAGCTTAAACAAACAGCTTTAAAGGGGATTAATTTAGCATTTAGGGATAGTGAATTTGTATCTATATTAGGACATTCCGGTTCGGGTAAAACTACCATGTTGAATATTATTGGTGGTCTTGATCAGTACAGTAGCGGTGATTTAATTATCAATGGAGTTAGCACAAAAAAGTATTCTGATAAGGACTGGGATAGCTATCGTAATAATGATATAGGCTTTGTTTTTCAAAGCTACAACTTAATAGCCCATCAAAGTGTTCTAGCCAATGTCGAGCTTGCTTTGACTTTATCAGGGGTAAATAGTAAGCAAAGGAAGCAAAGAGCAATTGCTGCTCTAGAAAAGGTTGGTTTAAAAGATCATATCTACAAAAAACCTAATCAGTTATCAGGAGGGCAAATGCAGAGGGTTGCTATTGCCAGGGCATTGGTCAATAATCCATCCATTATCTTAGCTGATGAACCTACAGGAGCATTAGATAGTCAAACTTCAATTTCGATAATGGAATTATTAAAAGATATTAGCCAAGATAAACTGGTTATTATGGTTACTCATAATCCTCAACTGGCTGAAGAATATTCCAGTAGAATAATCAAGCTTTCTGATGGCCAGATTATTGATGATTCATCGCCATTTAAAATAGAGCAAGAAAACTTGAATCATAAAGATGAAAAGAAAAAGAAGTATACTTCAATGTCTTTTTTGACGGCTTTATCATTAAGTTTAAATAATCTTATGACCAAAAAGATGAGAACTTTTATGACTTCATTTGCTGGAAGCATTGGTATTATGGGTATTGCCTTGATTTTATCGGTATCGACTGGATTTCAACAATATATCGATTATATAGAAAAGTCAACAATGACCTCATATCCATTAACGATTTATTCTGAAACAGCTAATGGAGCAAATGCGCTTATGGCTTTGATGCAGCAGGAAAGCAAACATGATGAAAGTGGAAATTCTGTCATCGAGAAGCAATATATCTCATCATTATTTTCATCAGTTGGCAAAAATGATTTGAAATCTTTTAAAAAATACCTTGATGACAATCAGGAAATAATAGATCAGTATTGTAGTAATGTTGTCTATAAGTATTCTGTAATGCCAACAATATATGCTACTGATGTTACCGGCAGCATTGTTAAGCTAAATCCTAGTTCCATGATGACAATGATGGAAGATAATCCGATGATGACAATGATGGCAGCCAATTCCGGCATTTACAATGAGATGCTGGATGATTATAGTCAAATTGAAGAGAATTACGATATTTTAGCAGGTAGACTTCCAGAAAACTATAATGAAATGATTATAGTGTTGAGTAGTCCCGACAGTATTTCAGATTTGCTGGCCTATAGTTTAGGTTTGAAGGATACCTCTCAATTAAAGAAATTGATGATAATGGCTTCAAATAATGAAGAGATTGAGCAAACAGATTGTTCATATACATATCAACAATTATTGGATCTAAAATTTAAACTGGTATTGCCAAGCGATTTATATCGATATAATGAGAAATATGATATCTATGAGGATATCAGTTCAGATAAGCAGCTTTTAAAACAGGTATATGATACCAGTGAAGATTTATCAATAGTAGGAATACTGTGCTTAAAGCAGGATAGTGATTCAGCAATTCTTTCTACCGGGGTGAATTATCCTAAAGAGTTGACAACCCATGTCATTGATGAAAGCAAAAGTAGCGAGATTTTACTAAAGCAGATGGCTAATGATAAGATAGATATTTTTACCAACAAGCCTTTTGCTGAAGATAAAACAAACACAATAGATTTTGACGATATGATATCGATAGATACAAATATGTTGAATTCTGCCTTTTCTCTCAATTTGAACGCGGTTAATCTAGATTTGGATAAACTAGAATTATTAATCGAAAAATATGGCAAGTTGTTAAGCGAGAATGTCGATACTGATAACTCGAAAGCTCTAAGTCAATTAAAACAGTTATGCTATGATTTGTGCTATCAACAATATATTGATTACTGTAATAGTACAGTTAATCAGGCAGGCTTTGTTATATTCTCCAATGAATCAGCATTAGACTTTTCCCAGCAATATATTTCTTCACAATATTATTTATCAAAGCTGGATGAAATTGCATCTTCATATTATGCAGATAGTTCAATGCTAAAAGAATTCTATGATGATTTTGTAGCTAATTATTTATGTAGTGCAGTTGAATTGCTGGATGTTGGGGAAAACACAACCTTACAACAGGCCTTATCATATGCAGAAAGCTCAGTTAACTTCTATTTATCAAATGCCCTTGATGAAGAGAATAATCAAAAACTAGTTATGTTATCCAACTATTTAACTGCTGCAAAGGCAAGTAATGTTATAGTATCAAATAGTGAGGGGCTTACTAGTCAGTTTGTAAGTGATGTTACAAAAATGTTTGGCAAAAATATGATAGCTGTTGATGCTAATAAAATTGCTTCGGCATTTAAATTCAATATGAGTCAGCAGGACTTGGCGGTGCTGATGGAAACAATGATGTCTTCAGCAGAAACTAAAACATATCAAAGTAATCTGTTAACCTTAGGTTATCAGGATATTGATGAGCCAACCTCTATTTCGTTTTATTTTTCCGGCTTTGAAAGCAAAGCAAAACTAAAAGACTTCATTAGTCAGTATAATGATAGTCGTTCTGATGATACTAAGATTATCAATTATACTGATGCTACCGGAATCTTAATGAGCTCTGTAGAAACAATAATCAACGCGGTAACCTATGTCTTAATCGCATTTGTCTCAATTTCATTAGTGGTTTCATCAATAATGATTGGTGTTATTACCTTAATATCGGTATTGGAAAGAACTAAGGAGATTGGCATTTTAAGGGCAATCGGAGCAAGTAAGAAGGATGTCGCAAATGTTTTCAATGCAGAAACATTTATTGTGGGCTTACTGTCTGGAATTATTGGAATAGTTGGTAGTGAACTGTTATTAATACCTATCAATAAGATTTTATACCATCTTACATCTCTATCTTCCTTAAAGGCGGTTTTACCAGTAAACAGTTCAATTGTATTAATTGTAATAAGTGTAGCTCTTACTTTATTATCAGGGTTAATCCCAGCGGGAAGTGCCAGCAGAAAAAACCCAGTTGAAGCATTAAGAAGTGAATAAAAAAGTCCTGGGGGACTTTTTTATTCTTTTCTATTTGCGATTATAGCATTAATTGGATAACCAAAGATGTTTGAAGCGATATCATTGAATGGCAGAGGATTAGCTGTTACATAATAATCAACATCGCAAACTGTTATATTATCTCTTTTTGTAATGTGTAAAGAATTAACCAACTCTTCACTTGAAGAAACTAGTTGAATATTCGGTAAGATAGCTTTAATTTTATCAGATAATAAAGGGTAGTGGGTACAACCTAAAATCAATGTATCATAATCGCTATTTTTTAATGGACTTAAGTATTTTTCTAAAAGGTTCTGGCAGTTTTTATTCTGCTCGATTAGTTCAACCAAGCCTGTACCATTAATCTGCTTTACTTCAATCTGCCTGTCCAGTCTTTCAAGGCTATTTTTATAAGCATTTGATTTGACGGTTGCAGCGGTTGCTAGAACAGCTATTTTTTTATTCTTGCTTATTTGAAACGCTTTTTGACAGGTTGGTTGAATTATAGGATATAGCTTAATATCACAGTTGTCTTTAATTGACTGATAACAGTTGGAATCCATAGTATTACAGGCAATTAATATGCCATCAATAGAAAATGTTGATAAGAAGCTGATGTTGTTTTTTACAAATCCCATAATCTGTTGTTTGGTTTTATCCCCATATGGCATATTGGCATTATCACCTAAAAACACAATCTTTATTTCAGGATATTTTTTATGCAATAGATCAACTACAGTTAATCCACCCATTCCTGAATCCATAACACCTAAGCATAGATTACTCATTTGTATCACCTAACATATTAACCAATTTGATAAAATGTTCGCCTCTTTCTTCAAAACAGCTATATTGATCAAATGAACTTGTGGTTGGCGATAATAAAACGACATCGCCACTAACTGCAATCGAACTAGCCAGTTTAACAGCCTGATCGAGAGTCTCAACCACCAAGCCTTGTTGTCCAACTAAGTCATTGACTATTCTTTTACCACTGTAACCATAACCTATAACTTTCTTGACAGGTGCTAAATGTTTTTTCAATTGGTCCATTGGTAAGCCTTTCTCATAGCCTCCAACAAGAAGGATGACTCCTTTGTCAAAGGATTTTAACGCAATTATAGTGGCATCGGTATTTGTTCCTTTTGAGTCATTGTAATACTTGACTCCTTTATATTCTCTAACAAATTCCAAACGATGCTTTACACCTTTGAAATTGTAGATGACATCCTTAATTATTTCATCATCGACATTACAATACTTGCTTATGGCGCAAGCCACCATAATATTCTGCCAGTTATGCTTGCCTACTACCTTAATTTTTGAAATGTCCAGCAGTTTTTGTTTGTTGATATAAATGAAATTATCCTTGACATAGTTATCGCATTGTTTATTATCACTAATTGTAAAATTAACGGTTTGACATTTTACAGGATTTTGTTGCAAATGTGATAATAGTATCTCATCGTCCTGATTGACAACAAACAAATCGTTACCACTCATGTTTTGATAGACCCTTAGTTTTGATTGGTAATAGTCTTCCTCTGTTTTCATAATGTCTAGATGGTCAGGTGTTAAGTTGGTGATAACCGCTGCTTCTGGATGGAAGCTGTAACAATCAACTAATTGGAAATTGCTCATTTCCAAAGCGATATAGTAGCCTTCATTTTCCATCAGGTTGTTATCTAGTACCAATTGGCACAATGGAATACCGATATTTCCCCCTAGTAGGGCTTTTTGGTGATATTTTTTCTTTAATATTTCGTATAACAGGGAGGTAGTAGTCGTTTTTCCATTAGTACCTGTTATAGCTAGATAGTGTTGTTTTTTACTGACTAAAAATGCCAATTCTATTTCTGTAATAACCTTTATGCCATGGCTTTTTAATAACTGTATTTTAGGATCACGGTAGTTGATTCCAGGATTTTTAACTACTAAATCATAATGTTGATCGAATACCTGTTGACTTTGATCGGTTATTGTTACACCAATACTTTTTAAATAAGAAGCCTGTTCTATTTCACTTTCACTCTTTCTTTCTGATAAAGTGATATTACAATTAAATTTATGTAGTAAGTTGATCGCAGCTAGACCGCTTCTAGCTAAACCGACAACAAGTACTTTTTTATTGGTTAAATCCATAGATATCCTTCTTTCTCTTTGCTTGAAATGATTATAGTTTTGATAGAAATAATTGTCAAATCAAAACCTGTTTTAAATCAGCAGGCAGCTGACTGGTAACATCAATAAGCTGATGACTTATTGGATGAATAAATCTAATGTTATAACAATGAAGCCCTTGTCTTAAAAGCAGGTTACATGATTTGTTATATAAACTATCGGATACAATTGGATGGTTTATATATTGCAGATGAACTCTTATTTGATGGGTCCTGCCAGTATGAAGGAGACATTTTAATAGTGAGATATCATTTGAAGGATAATACCCAAGTAAAAAGCACTCCGTTAAGGCCTCTTTGCCAGTTTGAAAATCAACACATCTTAAGATATTGCCCTTGGAAATTCTTGATATTGGAGCTGAAATTAGAAAGTGTTGTTTACTTACTTTGCCGCTTGCTAAAGAGAGATAGGTTTTACTTATTTCTTTTTGTTTAACCATATTGGATAAACAGTTTGCTGCGATGCGGTTTTTCGCAAATAGCACACATCCTGAGGTTTCTTTATCAAGTCGGGTAATACAATGAAGCTTAACATCCATATTTTTATTCTGGTAATAGTAGGTTAGACCATTAACTAAACTATTTGTAAAATACTTTTTTGAAGGGTGGACAGTGATATCAGCTGATTTATTGACAATAACAATATCATCATCTTCATATAGGATATTTAAATCCATCTTTGTGGCTATAATATTCTCGTAATCATTATTTTCATCAAGATTAATTGAAAGAATGTCATTTGGCTGCAATTTGTAGTTGGTAAATTGGACTTTTCCGTTAACTAGGATACCATCAACCTGCTTTTTTAATGTGGAAATTGCTTTTGAAGAGATATTATTAGACAATAAGAAGTCTTTTATTGTAATATTTCCTTCTTCTATTCTATAGGTCATGTTTTTTTTCATACAATATAATTTTACAACATAAAACGCTAAACTTGTAAACTGTATTGTATAATAATTAATGGAGTGAATAGAAATGAGAGTTATTAGTGGTTCAGCGCGCAACACAAAATTAATGGCCCCTGAGGGACTTCACACCAGACCGGTAACGGACATGATTAAACAGGCAGTGTTTAATATATGGCAATTTAAAATTGAGGGATGCACGTTTCTCGATTTGTTTTCCGGCAGTGGCTCGATGGGCATTGAAGCCTTAAGCAGACAAGCTAAGAAAGTAGTTATGATCGATAATGATAACCAAGCTATTAAGGTTATTAAGGCAAATTTGAAAAAATGCCATTTGGATGATGAAAGAGCAATCGTCATTCAACAGGATGTCTTGGCATACTTAATGCAGGAAAGCCAGCAGTTTGATATCATTTATGCTGATCCTCCATTTACTGTAAAAGAGATCTTTAAACCTGTTATGGAAAATTTGAGTGTTAGTAAAGTAGTTAAGGATGATACTGTAATTGCGATCAGGTGTGAAAAAGATATGGCTATGGAAAGCAGTTATGGAACACTTGAAAAATATAACGAAAAAAAATATGGTATTTCAATCATTCATTTTTATAGGAGGAAAAGGGAAAATGTATAAATTAGCTATTTTTGATTTAGATGGAACAATATTAGATACAATTGATGATTTAGCTGATAGCACCAATCATATATTGGCAATAAATAATTATCCAACTCATAGTAAGGAAGATATTAGAAGTTTTGTGGGCAATGGAATTTATATGTTAATAAAGAGAGCTCTACCAAAAGATACAGCTGAAGAAGAAGTGTTAAATGTACAAAAACAGTTTTCCGCTTACTATAAACAGCACTGCTGTGATAAAACTAAACCATATCAAGGGATTATAGAACTGTTAGAACAATTGAAAAAGCATAGCGTTAAACTGGCTGTGGTATCAAATAAGGGAGATTTTGCGGTAAAAATTTTAATGGATGACTATTTCCCTAACCTATTTGATTATTCGGTTGGTGAAAAGGAAAATGTTAGAAAAAAACCAGCTCCAGATAGCGTTAATGAAGTTTTGAGAGTATTGAATGTTGCTTTGCAAGACAGCGTATATATTGGTGACAGTGAAGTGGATATCCAAACTGCTAAAAATGCTAAAATGGATTGTATTTCAGTTAGCTATGGCTTTCGAGAAAAACAGTATTTGATTGATAATGGAGCAACAGTTATTTGTGACAATATTGATCAATTGAAAGATTTATTATTGAAAGGAAAATAGTATGGCAACTTGGCACAATAAAGCCGATTTAGGTCAAATTAGTGAAACGGTATTACTTCCAGGTGATCCATTAAGAGCTAAATATATAGCTGATAAGTATCTAAAAGATGCGGTTTTATTTAATGATTATCGCTTGATGTATGGCTATTCAGGTTATTATAAGGACAAATGGATTTCTGTAATGGCAACAGGTATGGGCATTCCTTCAATGGGAATATATAGCTATGAGCTAATTAATGAGTATCATTGTAAAAACCTAATCCGCATTGGAACCTGTGGCAGTATGCAGAAAGAGGTTAATGTTGGAGATATTGTATTGGCATTAGCTTGCTGCACAGATTCAAATTACGCTTATCAATTTGAATTGCCTGGCCAAATTGCCGCAAGCTGCAGCTACAAATTATTAAAAACTGTCAGCGAGAGTGCCGATATGATGAATCTTAATTATCATGTTGGAAATGTATTTAGTAGTGATGTCTTATATAGAAAAGATAAGGTTTGGCAAAGCTGGCAATCCGTTAATACCTTGGCTAGTGAAATGGAGAGTTATGGCTTATACACTAATGCGCTAAAGGGCAAGGTAAATGCACTAGCAATCTTAACAGTTACCTGTGATTTAGCCAAAATACAGCCCGAATTATCGCAAAATGAGATAGAGAAAAACCTAGATGATATGATAAGACTTGCTTTAGAAAGTGCAATAAGATTATGAGTGAAGTGATATTAGAAAAACCAAAAAAAGTAGAAGATTTTGCTTACAAGGCTCATGTTATGAGCGATCCTTTATCCATGAGCTATAATGCTGGATATAATATCGAAAGAGATAACTACCACTATGATACAGGAGTAATAGATTATCCTGAAAATAGATGGGGAAAAGAATATTTGCGCAACTATACCAGCGATTACTATTTTGCCTACATTAAGGATGTAGATAAGAATTGTTATGTGGGATATTGCTGCTACTATTTGGAAAATGGCCAATATCAATGTGGTATCGTTATTGAAAGTAAGTATCGCCATCAAGGATATGGTAGAAAAGGACTAGAGCTTTTGATTCAGAAAGCAAAAGAGAACGAAAAAATAAAAAGCCTCTATGACTGTTTTGAAGTAGACAGAGGCTGTTTAAATCTCTTTTTATCACTGGGATTTGAAATAGTTGAACGAACTAAATGGCAAAAATTTTCCAAAGAAGTTGATGGAGTGGTTGTAAAGCTTGATCTTTACTAAAACTGACTATCAAATGTTATTACAGTTTCTAATTTATTATCGATGAGCTTTAATTGTTCATCGATTTTTTCTTTTAACATCTGATTTTTGTCGCGATATTTATCACTGATAATTACATCAAAGATAAGATTTGTGTGAGTTTGACCTACTACCATTCTAAAGTCGTGAAACGATAATTCAGGGTCTATTTCATTAAGTACTTTTCTTACTATTGTTTTGTATTGATTCAACTGGATGTTATCTGTTTCAATCGGATCTAGATGAATTGTGGTCATTATCTTCATCTTTTCAAATATTTCCTTTTCAATATTATCAATAGTATCATGAGCTTCAAGAACATTTTGTTTGGCATCTACTTCAGCATGAAGAGAGGCAATCATATTGTTTGGACCATAGTTATGTATCATTAAGTCATGAACTCCTAATATTCCTTGATGTGACATAACTATATCAAGTAATTGTTGGGTTGTCTCTTTATCAGCTGGTTTACCTAAAAGTTCATCTAAAGTATCTTTAATTATGGAAATAGCCGTTTTAATAATTAAGCCTGAAACGATTAAACCAATAACTCCATCGATAGGAAAGCTGGTAAATAAAGAAATAATAGAACCAATTAATGTGATTGAAGTAGTCATTGCATCAGAAAGAGAATCATAACTGGTTGCCATCATGGCTTGATTGTTAAAGATAGTTGCCATCTTTTTATTGAATAAATACATCCAAAACTTCAATAAGATGGAAAGCACTAATACAATAATAGTAAAATAAGTGACATCCATTTCTTCTTTATTGAATATTCTTGAAAGTGAAGTCTTAAAGAATTCAAAACCTACAATAATAATGAATACAGCGATTATTAATGAAGTAAAGTATTCCATTCTTCCATGGCCAAATGGATGTTCCTTATCAGCAGGTTTACTAGCTAGATTGTAGCCAAACATGGTTATGATGCAGCTTAAACAGTCGGTAAGATTGTTAAAGGCATCGGAAATAATTGCTACTGAATTAGCTATTGTTCCTATTATAAATTTTGAAACAAAAAGAATAATGTTACATACAATACCAACTGTGCTGCTTAAAAAGCCAGCTTTTTTTCTTGTGGCACTATCCTTGTTATCACTGTAATCTTTCATAAAAGTTTTTAAGATAAAATTTGTCATTTAGAATCCCTTCCTTTTAGCATTAGTAAAAATTTTATGTCAGTAAAAAATAGTTGTCAATACAGTTGTCTTTTTTTCTTTCGCGAAAAAAACAAATCCTGTTATGGTCAAACATTTTGAACAATCAAGATGGGTTTGACTGCACATAACGTGCAGTTTTAATGTGAAAGGAGACTAATATTATGACATTATTTACACTGAAACAGATATGTGAAAATTGCAATGTTAAAAGGAGGGCAGTTCAAGGTTATGAGAAACTGGGACTGGTTAGTGCGATAGGCAAGAATAAGTATGGTCACTTGCTTTATGATAGTCAATGCAAAGATAAAATAATACAAATAAAACAATATCAGGATATTGGCTTTTCTCTAAAGGAAATCAAAAGCTTATTGTCCTGTTCAATCCAGCAACGAAATTCGCTTATTAATACTCAAATTGAAAAAATGTCAAAACAGATAGATTATTTAAATAAGGTTATTGAAATAATAAAAGAAGAGAACAAATTGTAGGCTTTGTTCTCTTTGTTTTTAGTAATGGTATAATATAATATGAATAGAGGT
>JAEDOA010000152.1 GCA_016302195.1 Erysipelotrichaceae bacterium
TTTTCTTTCTTTATCTTATGTACTAAGTATAACACCTATTCGGGATTTTGTCAACAGGTAAATTTGCACAAGTTTTGCGCTCAAAAATTGTGCAACCTGCCGATTTAGCCAAACACCGCGCGTCTGGGTTGTGGACGCGCGGCCCAATAAAAACATCCTTACACATACTGTGCAAGGATGTTCTCAGCTCGTTTTAAAGTCAAAGCTGAATCAGAAAGCACCGAAATCTCGAAGTAATCTTCGTCGATGTCTCTCCAAGAGACCGAGCAAGAAAGCTCTGTGAAAAGTCTCATTGCAAGAATATCAGGTGCGATGTTTGCGTAATCAATAATAACTGTCATGGTGTTTACCTCTATCTCATTTGTTATACTTATTATACCATTTGGGGTTGAACTTGTCAACCCCTTTTTTAAAATTATTTTCTAAGATTTGCAAGGCTTGACTCTGTGCAGAAAGTAGCTTTCTGATATTTAATCTGATAAGCAATACCATCAATTGTAATATCTCCATCCTCTGTGAATGGTACATTGTCTTTTTCCCATTCCTGTCCGAAGTATTCAGTAATCATTTTTTCGAAAATTTCGCCACGATTATATTTGCTATTTTTGAAACATTCTTCGAAGTATTCTTCGCTACAAAGAACGAATGTTCTATCCTGCATTTTTAAGATTTCTTTCTGTGCCTTATTAGGTTTAAATCTTAAAGAATAACCAGCTCCACGGCTTGCCTTGTCAAGTGTAAGAATGTAAGGCATTACATCTGCTTTTGCAAAAGAAACATATACATTTTTTCGATCCGTGAAACCGTAAATATAGTTATGTGTATAAGCTACTTCGTTATATCCATTTACCATTGTTATCATCATCATTTCGTTCATTTTAAATACCTCTCTCTCTTAACTTGTCTTTATTATATCACCGACCGGCTTATTTGTCAAGCCTTTTTTAATTTTTTTTATTAAGTTTGTTGTCGGTACTCTCTTAACTTGGTTATAGTATAACACATCTACCAGCAGATTACAATACGGTAATAGTGCACAAATTTCGGGATTCGCAGGTCTATAAAATTTGTGCAACATTTTCTCTTGACAAGTGCTGAGCGATCTGGTATAATGAAAAACCGCGCATAAGGAACGTGCGCGGCCGGCCGATTTAGCTTTGCCGCAATAAAAAAAGGACTTGGAGCTTTACTCCTCATCCTCTTCTTCTGGTTCTACATAGTTGAGAGCAGTTACCATTGCATTGTAGAGCATCGAATCTGTTATGGCTGTATCTTCATATAAGCCGCAGAACCAAATTGTCATTTTATCTTCAAAACCTCTTGTGCTAATTACTTTGTCCATCATTTCTTCTCTTGCCATCATCATTTTATTTACCTCTTTTCTTTTTATTTTGATTACATTATACCAGTCATTCCGCAGTATGTCAAGTAGTTTTCATACTTTTTTTCAATTTCTTCTTTTAATGTGTGATACTGAAGCTGATTAATAATTGCAGCTCTTCTTTTATTTTTATCTTTGATGTATTTAAATCTTTCCTCAAGTCCTACACAAAAACCATCATCTACCATCTTTTCAATCATGTCAATTTTTTTCATTTTTCCGGTCCTCCTGGATTATCTCTTTTCTATGATTTAATTATAACATCGGTTGGGGGTTTTGTCAACCCCCTTTTCCGATTATTTTTCAATCATTCTAAAAGCAACTTCTGTCCAACCCTCAGAACAATCACCGACTTCTTTTACAAAACCGTCAAGTTCAAATTCGTTAATAAGATAGGAACGAATCTTTCCGCCTACCCAACCATTGTTAACTTTCCAAAATCTTCTATCTTTTCTTTTAAGGTATTTTTTTGCAGAACCTTCATTCCAGCCATAACCATTATCGAAGAAATAAAAAGTTTTGTCTTCATTATCCCAATCTGCCCTACGTGGAATATAATAATTGAGAATTTCGTTTACTCTTTCTTCGTTCCATGCTTCTTTAGAATTAAGATAAGCAGTGATTTTTTCTTTTACGATAGTTCCAATCCATACTGGGAAGAATACAACTCTCATTACTTTGTAACCGTTTTTGCTCCACCATTTGCGGATTGTCTGTTTCTTTTCTTTCTTGTTCATAGCTTTGATAATTTCTTTATTCATCGTATTTACCTCTTTCTTTCTTTTGATGATTTAATTATACTATACAACCGGGGTTTTGTCAACCCCTTTTTTAAATTTTTTCCCACTTTCCAGATTTTCTAATAAAACATTCTCTTGTATATCCATTTTTGATAGCAAGTTTTAAGGCTTCTTCCGTTTTTACAAATTTTGTGTTACCATTTTTATCAATATAACAATATTTCATTTTTTTATTTCCTTTCATGTATCTTTCTTTGATGATTTTATTATATATCAAGGGGTTGATTTTGTCAACCCCTATTTTTCAAAATAATTTGTTGTTTTAATTAAATGACCATTTTCACATTTGTAATAATAAGTATTACCGCTACTGTTATGATGCTCAATATCAAATAACTCAAAAGCTGTACCGCAAGTAGCACAAGTTCCATTGTTCCATCTTTTAGCGTCTCCATTGTATTCAAGCTGAAGGAGACCAATAACACTAAAACCAATGGCAAAAGCAATCACAGTGCCGAGAACAACTTTTGCAATACCATCTTTCATTCCAGAAGTAAACATTAATGCCATGAAAGCACCAAGTGTAGCTGTAAAAATAATACCACCAATAATAATAATAAACATTTTTTGTACCTCTCTTTTCTTTATCTTATGTACTTATTATACTGCACTTCCGGGATTTTGTCAAGCTGTCAGATTGCACAAGATTTTGCCGATATTTTTGTGCAACCTGCTAATTCTAGCCAACATGGCGCGCCACAATCCACAGCGCGCCAGTGTGGGAAAAATAAAAAAGAGCGAACTTCACCTGTTCGCTCTTCCTTACACTCTTAGTATAGCACATTTACTACTATCTGTCAAGGATTTATTTCTATTACTGCATCAAAGCCTTCCTCTACTGTTGG
>JAEDOA010000153.1 GCA_016302195.1 Erysipelotrichaceae bacterium
GGTGTGAATATTCCAAATTAATGTGAATAGAAAATATGAGTATTAAGTATATAAAGTGTGTTGCAAATTACTTTAAAACCGCATTTTTTAAAATTCAGTCGATTACGATTTCGGCGGTATTAATATTTTTAAGTGCATATGTAAGTGGTAATGGATGGGTAAATAAATGGCCACATAAGGCAATGCCTGAATTTCCATATTTTGGCAAATTAAGTATTGCTTTATCTATCATAGTATTGCTTTTTTGGATTGCTTCTACACACTTATTTTCTTTAATGAGATTTTTCGTAGTAAATGAAATAGATACATTTTTAACTTCCTTGTTTATTGTTTCCGTTACAGACATTTGGATTTTAAGTTTCTCAAATAACAAAGTTAAGTCAGCTGTAATAGTAATTACACTTGTGACAGGGATTATAATTTGCTACCGAATTAAAAGAATTTATGATATATCGATTTCAAATGAAGTACTTGAGTCTAACAAAGCATCAAATTCCTTAGTTGATTTACGTGATTTATATAATAAAAGTAATGTTACGCAAAATGAACATGGCGAAATTTTAGTGGATGAAAGAGAAGTAGATTATGATCTGTTCGATAGAAGCAATATTGTTAAACAATTAGCAGAAGCTATGCAACATCCAACTAGTAAACATTCATATGTTATAGGATTAACAGGTATATGGGGATCAGGAAAATCTACAATTCTTAACTTAGCTAAGCAAAAGATAAGCAAAGATACAAAATCTGTTGATTTATCACATACTAATAAATCTAATTTTGATCTATGGTTATTTGAATCTAAAGAAGAAATGATTAAAGGGATATATAACTATTTCTTAACAGGATTAGGTATACAATATCGTTCTGCCTTAACTAATAAATTAATTACTAGTGCTGCAAAATTACTTGCAGGGGTTTCAATAAATGGAATTGAGACATTATTTTTAGATCCTAATACATATCAAGATGTTTTTAAGTTGAAGGAAAAGTTAACTAATTATGTAAAGAGTACGAATAAACATTATGTAATGTGTATTGAAAATCTAGATAGAGCTGATAATGAACAAGTAATTTTGATTTTAAAGCTTATTAGTTCAGTTTTTGATATACCTAATGTTACTTATGTTCTTCTTTATGATAGGGAAAGACTAGATAAAGTATTGAAAAATACCGAAAGTTCAAATGTTTCATTTGCTGAAAAGGTAATAAATCAAGAGATTCAAATGCCAATTAGCATTGATTTGGACATTTGTAATACATGTCTGAACAATTTAAGAGATAGCTATGGAATGAAGAATAGCAGCTTTCAAGTAAAAGGAGAATCTAAAGACTTTCAAAAAGTTCAAGAAAATATTGTATCGAATATCACAACCATACGGGATTTAAAAAGAATAATTAATTCGGTTTATACAATTTTAGCAAATAGGGATACTCTGCGCTTGTATTTGCCAGATGTAATTGCTATTCAATATATCCATTTCAAAAGTCCTGAATTATATGAAAATATCAAAAATCATAAAAAATTATTAACTTGGTCTCAATCTCCTTATTTTAATAATCTTAATAATTTGACCGCCGAAGACAGAAAGTATATTAAAGATCTTATTTCTAGTAATAAACAATATGCAGATATACTAAAAGTAATGTTTCCAGTCATAACTTATGTGACTCAAAATATTATTGAAGAATCATGTTATGGAAATTATAGTTCAAAAAGAGCAGCAATAAATTCAGAAATGTTCTTTGACTGTTACTTTAATTTAGCAGAAAATGATAATACTGTTGAGAATAGTAAAGTAAAAAAGTTCATTGCTGAAGTCAATCAGATAGGAGAACAAAAAGGCAATAATATAAAAGACGATATAAATAAAGCCTGGGTAGCATTTATTACATCGATCAACACAGACAAAAACGAATTGCCGATTTCGAGACTATCAATGTTTACTGATAGAGATGATACTGTTTCTTCACAAATACGAAAAGTACTTTCTGAAGTAATTTTTGAATATGTTATCGATAATCGCCAACATAATGGATTTTATTGGGAAGATTTTATATTTATTGTTTCTAATCTTATTAAGGAGGTTAACAAAGAAGATTTTAATGATTTTTTGGTAAGTGAATTTTCTAATAGGTATGATTTGTTATATATTGTAAATAAAATTAATAGATATATAAGTGAAAGTATAGGCAGCTTATCAGGAGATTTAATAAGAAATAGGAATACGATAGCTCAATTTCAATTACAGATGTACAAGGATATTATTGCTAAATCGGTAAATATCTTTGACGGGAACGGCTTTTATCAAAATGCCCCGCAACTTTATAATTTAATGCTCAATAATAAATTGGTTCCTGAAAAGGTTAATGCTTATTTGAGTAAGACAGTTACTTCAAAAAATATCTTTCGCTTTTTTGGATGTCTAATAACTAATGGAGAAAACTTTAAAACAATATATTATGAAATGTCTTCTGAAGAAATGGGTAAGATTGAAGATAAATTGAAATGTATTCCGGATTTAATTGAGATTTGTAAAGAAACTGCTCCTAAAAATAAATCACAGAGAATAGTGCAGAAGGTAGTCAATGAGTATGTTGCATATAAAACCGAACTGTTAAAAAATAAAGATGCGAAGATTAATAGAGTGGAAACAGATAGACAAATCGATTATTGTGAATTGTAATTTAATATTGTCTAAGTGATTTGTACATATAAAAGACAAAATGATAAGAATAATTGATCAGTAGCAATATTAATGCTATTTGATAGTGGATTTTTATAAATAGTTGTACCAAAACAGTAATTAGAAAATTGTAGAGTCGAAGTATCTTAAGTTTTCCTTATATATTTATCGCTTTAGAGTTAAATAAGCACAGATGTCATAGTTTGGCAGCTGTGCTTTTTCTGTAGAAAGAATATGCATTATTTCTTTTGTTAAAAATCAGTCCTTTACAAAATGGAACGTTCCAACTATAC
>JAEDOA010000154.1 GCA_016302195.1 Erysipelotrichaceae bacterium
TGATTGCACTTGCTTTAGCTCCATCAATTGTATCTATGATGTGCCAGTTATGCTTACCGACGCAGAAGCTACGAATGCTTCCTTCAGCTGCATTATTATCCATTGGAATATTTCCATCTTGAAGAAATACTTTCAGATATTTTTCTTGGTTCAGACAGTATTCAAATCCTTTTCCTGTCTCTGATTTAGGTAGCACAAACCCTTTATTCTTTTTTACCCATGCAAAGAAAGCCTCAACCATAGGTTTTATTGTCAACTCTCTCTGTCTTTGACGTTCCTCTGGTGGGAGCTCACTTAATGAACCTTCTATATTATAAATAGCGGCTATTTGTTTTAAAGCATCATATGCAGGAGTACCCTTAGATTTTTCTTTGCCAAGTGATTTTACAACATTAGCAAATCTACGTCTTGCATGGCTCCAGCATCCTGCAATCTTCAAGTCTTCACGCTCATTTTCTAAAGTATGATAAACTTGGTATCCGTCCGTAACTACGGTGCCCGAGTAATCTTTTAAAAATTCACGTGGATGGCTGGCATTACGTGTTTTTTGATACTCATATAATATGATTGAAGCATCAGTATACATTTTTCCAGTACGATAAACCCACATATAACTTTTAGCACCTGCAGCACGTCCATCTTTACTTACCAAGACAGGAGTTTCGTCAGCCTGTAACACTTGATAATTATAAATTTCAGTATGTAGTCTATCATAGAGAAGTGATAAATATCTCTCGGCACAGCGTATAGTCCAATTTGACATTACCTGTCTGCTCAAAACAACATCATTTCTTAGAAATTCCTGCTCTAAACGATATATTGGAATAGCATTGACATACTTGCTATTCATTATGGCTGCTTCTAGCGAAGGTGTAACGATACTATTGCGTAACAAGTCGACTGAACGATTACCACGAATAATAGTTTCATTATCACTCCCAGCATATACAGCAACATGGTGTTCTTCAACCTCAAACTTTGCTGGGTGAAAAGCAAGTCTTTTATAAACTTCATCAGGTAGACGATGCCATTTTTCTCCTAAGCGTTCTTTTAATTCTTCATCACTTAATTCATGATTTATTATCACAACGGGAAGATCTTTAAGATCTGTCTCTCGTTTGCCTTTAGCTTTCTTACGCTTATATGCTTTTGGGCAGACTTCCTCTATCTCTGGTTCTACTACATATTTATCTACTATAGTAACTTCTGCTTCATTAAAACACATCATTAATTGACCATCATAATCAATCTTTTCTGAAGAACGTCCAAATGTTTTCTGTTTAGAAATTTTGAGTTGTTCTAAAATCAATGCAATATTTTGATTTGCCTGCGCAAGCTGAGCTTTCTGCTCGGCGAAAGCCAGAGAAAGATCTTCTGTAGATTTCTGCATAGCCATAAAAATAGAAATGATATCTTTTTTGCTATATTTAATTAGTTCTGATTCTGTATATTTCTTTTCCATATTGTCAAGATACCACATTTTAAAATCATACTCAATACAAATATGGAAATTTATAAATTTTGTGGAAAACCTCGAGACAAAGCCGTTTTAGCTGTGGACAAATCTTATAAAACTCTTTGAGGTTTATAAGATTTAATAGCTTTTTTCTGCTCTATAGCCAATCCCTCCATTAACCATTTAAATTGTTGAGATGAAATAGATTTTACTTCAGATTCATTTCTCGGCCATTGAAACTTTCCAGTTTCAAGCCGCTTGTATAGAAGTAAGAATCCATCACCTTCCCATAAAAGACCTTTTATTCGATCTGTTTTTCTCCCACAAAATAAAAAAAGTGTTCCCGAATTAAATGGGTCAAGTTTAAATTCCTGCTGTATTATACTGGCAAGGCCGTCAATGCCTTTGCGCAAATCACTATATCCACAAGCAATATATATTTTTTCAAAACCAGATGCGTTATTTAACATTTGTTATCACCTTCAAAACTGTAGAAAGGAGATTTTCAGAAGTGCTATTAGAAAGCTCTAATATATTATTTCCAACATGAAGAATCATGTCTGCTTTAAAAGAAGGCGTATCTATTGAAGAATCAATAGGGGCGGGAAGTTGTACAAATTTTGTATTGCTCTGAATTTTAGTATCTTTCATAGTATCAAATACAGTATTTCTTACTTTGCGTTGCCAATAATAAAATGACTTGCTGCTAATATTATTTTCACTACACCAAGCCGTAACGGTTTTACCGCTACTTCGGCATTCCTTTATGATAGCTGTCCATTTCATTAGACGCATTTCATGAGTACTTTTATCCATAATACAAGTACCTCCAAAAAACTAGTTTAGCAACTTTGAAAAACTATTAGTTTTTTAAAGCTTACGCTAATTATCTCAAAAAAACTAAAGTTATTCGAGGTACCTATGTTTTACCGTTTACTATTATTTTTTATATTCATATTAATACTTTTGCAATTTATATTTTAATATTATTATACAAAATATTAGTATAAAATTTAATAAAAAAATAATCACTAAATACTTATTATAAAATAATTAAATAATAAATATTTAGTGATTAAATACGTTTATTTTAATATAATTAAATATTAGTCATAGTAAGACTTTAGCGCTTCTTCAAGCAGTTTATTGAATATTTCACTTTTAGGAAGCTTAGTTTCTTTATGAACTTTAGTTATTGCCCTTTCAATATTTTCTGGAATCATATAAGAAGTTACTTTGTAGTCATCCTTTTTATCAAATTCAACTGTGAATTTGCCATCTTTATAAACTTCCTCAAGCAGTCTTACAACAATAGTATTAACATTTGCCTTTTCAGAAGATGATTTGGAAGGCAAAAGTCCCTCAATCTTTTTTAATGTATTCTTTTTAATTCCAACTCCAAGCTTTGTAGTCCTTGCAGCCTTTTCAAAAATCATTTCCCTTTTAGGAGTAACCTTGCTGCTTTTTCTTGATTTATTATTTTCTTTCTCCATTTCATGTGCTTTTTTAGAAAAAAAGC
>JAEDOA010000155.1 GCA_016302195.1 Erysipelotrichaceae bacterium
GGTATCGTCAGCCTTAAAATCAGCAATTGGAATTTCATCCAAGTTGACTTCATCAAGTTGAATAATTTGTTTACCAGCTCGCGAAGTTGGGTCTTCGATGGAAAAAGTGATCGTAAAGTATAAATCCCCTTCTTTTTGAGTGTAAGGAATACCATATTTCAACCAATTACTGTTAATTACATATTGACCTAAAGTACCAGTACCATCAACAGAAGTGGTTTTGTGCTTAGTCCAGTGATCGCCAAGAACTTGAACCTTTTCTTTATTCTTTTTGATGTTAATCTTTAATTCTTTACAATCAATCAGATTAATAACATTACCATCAATAGTAACGGTAACCTTAGCATCCTTTGATGAAATAGTATCTCTACCATGAAGAACTTGTTCTAAAGTTGTTGCCATTTATTTATCCTTTCTATCTCACGATTAAGTTAACGTAAAGCTTTTCCATTGCGTCTACTGGTGTTACATATAAGTCCATTAATACCGCGTCTTTGTCATTGCCTTGAGCCAAACTTAAATCATTAGGGTCAAAGTCACGAATCATGTTTCGTGTCTCTAAATCAGATAAGTAACTCACACGGTTAGCTTTAAACAAATCACGCCCATATTCATTATTTGAAACCTTACCTAAAAAACTAGTTTCAAACGTTTGAGTAGTATTAGTACAAATTTCATCAAGTGTTCTAATAATTCTGTTTTTGCTAAAGTCTTTAGATTTTTCGCTAGTAAACTTAGTGAGTGAGTTAATGTCTTGTTCAATCACCACGCGACTACCAGCCAATGTGGTAAACACAATTTGTCCAGCATTTAAAGCTTCAATAGTCTTGTCGTTGTTTAACTTTGGGCTAGCTTCTACAGCATCATCAAGTTGGGTATAAGTTAATGCTTGATCTGGTGTAGCACTAGCACTCATACCAGCAAATCTAGCTGCAGCAATGTTAGGACTGATTACAGTGCCATCATTAAGCACATAACCATTCAAAACAGTTGATACACCTTCATAGTTGTAAGCCACACCGGTCGTATTAGGAATAACGGCGCGAACCTTAATACCAACATTTTCACGTAAAAGCTTAGTTTCTTCGGCTAAAAGCTTGTGAATGTTGCTTGATTCCTCCCAACCTGCGGTAGTAGCTACAGCATAATATTCGTTTTCTAAGTAGTCATGCATGTCATCGACTACATTATTAGTACCATTAGTACCACCTGTTAAAGTAACGTTTGTAGCGCTTTGAGTTAAACCATTATAAATTGCAGTATAAAGTGGATATTCTCCCTTGCCATTTAATTCCTTAGTAACATCTGCCGGAGTAGTACCAAAAGTAATGTCTACGTAGTCATTGTGGACTTCCAATTGGTCTTCCTTAGTTAATCCAGCTGCGGCAATTGCATCAGCCTTTGGTAAAGGTAAAGTGATTTTTACTTGATCAACTTGCTTAGTGCCAAAGATAGTAGTTACAGTTACATCTTGAGTGTTTGCACCATCAGCCAAGGGACTAGGAACAAAACTAACACTAATGTTATTGCCCTGTTCACCTTCATATTTTGCATTAATGGTATAAACACCTGTCTTAGTAGCAGTAGATTTAGCGCCACCAGTAAAATCGTTTAAAAGCAATACCGTTTCGGCACCCTTTAAAGCTTCATAAACTGGAGCCAATACCTCATCGGTGTTCTTGTGCCCAGTTAGCGCAGTAAAATCACTAGTAGCTTTTAATTCAATGATGCCATTCTTGCCCCAACCTAGAGGCTTGTTTTGGAACATCAATAAACGCCCCAAGGGTGTGGTTAACGCTGGCTTACCATCACCTCGAACGTTAATGTAAACCCCCGGTCTTACTTTGTTTTGCATTCTCCAAGTTCCACCAGCCATTTATTACATACCTCCTTTAAAGTCTTCAATTGCTTTCTTAGCTTCGGCAATTGTATAAGTTTTGTTGTCTTCCAACGCGACATTAATCAATGCTGTGTTATTTGTACCGGGGAATAAATTGGCTTGCTTAATTTGAGCTTTAGTATACTCAACTTCGGCGCGCTTAACTTTGGGGTTATTCCCTGTTGTTTCCTTTTGTTCTTGCATTTAAATCTAAACTCCTTTGTTTCAGTGAAAGATCTGGTTTATACATCCGTAAAACGAGATCAAAATCATACGTCAACGTATGTTCATTAGTATCTACACTGAATTCACGATTTCTTAAATAAGCAAAATCAGGCAATACAGTTAGATTGTCCATTAGCAGTGCTTCCATCTCATCTAATGCTTCATTAGCATTTTCTTCTGGTGGAAAATAAACAACTTGAAATGGCATTTTTCTAACTTCATAATCAAAAAGTTCTGGCTTTAGAGTTGTATTTCCTGCTCTGCCTATAAAAAAACACGGTTCATCAAACCCATTAGGTTGATTCTCCGTGTAAATTGTTGTATTCGGTGAGATACGAGCCAGCTCATCCGCTATTCTTTCAATTATTGTCATGATAGTAAATTCCTAAAAGCCCATAAGCCAGGTGTTATCAGATCAGGCAGTTGAGAGTTTATCGCATTCAAGGAATTCTTCATAAAGAATTGACCTGGTACCCAGTTCTTGTGGTTACGAGTTCTGTGGCCACTTTCAACATAGGAAGCATATTCAGTAGGATTACTTACTTTGACAACCCAGCCGCCGCCACTTACAGAAGGGCCTTCAGCAGTCCAAGCTTTACGCAAGGTACCAGAGGCAACTGGAGTATTTACTTTTAGTGTTCTAATCGCTTGAACACCAATACGCTTAGTGCTTTGGCCTATTTCTTTTTTAAGTTGACCACTATCAATTCGTCCTTTAACGCGACTGGCCCAGGCTTGAAATTCTGCATCATCGACAGTGCCTAAACTCATGCTTTTTCATCCCTTACCATTGCGATCTCTTGATGTGAATAATAGCCAGAATATCCTTTGCTAGAGCGCTTATATTTGACTGTATTACC
>JAEDOA010000030.1 GCA_016302195.1 Erysipelotrichaceae bacterium
TTGGTACTCTTGAAATGGTCCGTGACGAAAGTTATGAGGATTATGATCAAGATAGTACTTATTGCGATGTTGTTTATGTAAATGGTGAAGATAAGTTAATTGTTACTTATTCTTATCAGCAGTATGAAAATCTAGATGAAGACAAAATAACTGCTTATAAGTACAAATTAGCTAATGGCCAAATATTAATAAGTGAAGTTGAAAATGCTGATATGGCAACTATTACAAGTGGGTATAAGCAAATGATGGCTGACCAATGTATGCCAATCTTTAATTTAGCATCATCATTGATTATTTTAGCAATTTCCCTAGCAGTAGTATTATTCTTCTCTTTAGCATTTACAACATATGAAAAATGCTGGTTCTTATCGATAATGGTATTAGCTACTATCTTTTCAGTTATATTCCCTGAGGAAAGTGCTAATGGTGTTAACGGTATAGTAATCATGCTGCTGTATCTATTGGATACTTTCCTGAATATCTTGTGCGAGTTGTTGATTTCAAAACAATCAAGATACAACTTCTTGGTTTCAGTGGCAGTTGAGATAACTGAAATTGCAATTTGTATAGTATTAATGTATCGTTTTGCGACAATGGCAACAACCTTATTCTTCTGGTTGCCAATTGATATTCTAAGCTTTATTAATTGGAGCAAGCATAAGGATGATGACCAAGAGGAATTAACGATAGTTAGAAGATTAAAAGGCTATCAGGAAGTGTTGGTAATACTGGCAATAGTATTATGGACTGTAGTGGTTGGCTATTTGCTAAGTGGGCTGGATATTCAATCAGACTTTATTACAAACCGTTCCTTAGAGGTGGCGATTTGTTATATTGATGCCTGTGCTTCAGCTGTAGGTGTCGCAAATGGATTATTTATCTTATTTAGATTTAGAGAACAGTGGATTGCCTGGTATATTTGTGCAGCACTGGAAACAATTATTAATATCTTAAGTGGTCAATATGTCTTATTGGTATTGAAGCTAGGCTATTTTACAAATACAACATATGGCTATATTAAGTGGACAAAGTATATCAAATCTCATAAAGAGGAGAAATTGACAGTATTTTAATAGTTTTGTTTGTCTATAAACAAGATTATTGATATAATTATTACATTAAATTAAAGAATATATAGGGAGTAAATTATATGGCAATTGAATCAGGTGATTTTAGAACAGGTTTAACTGTTATTGTAGATGGTGATCCATGGGTAGTTGTTGATTTTCAACATGTAAAACCAGGTAAGGGAGCCGCTATCTTAAAAACAAAGATGAAGAATTTAAAGACAGGCTCAACTCAAGAAAGAAATTTCAACGCATCAACAAAATTTGAACAGGCTAATATTGAAAAGAAAACAGCTCAGTTCTCATATGCTGCTGATGGTGTTTATTATTTCATGGATATGGAAACATATGATACTTATGAATTAAGTGAAGAACATATCGGATTCAACAAATATTTTATCGTTGATGGTATGGAAGTATCATTAATGTTCTTTGAAGGAGAATTGTTATCAGTTTCAGTTCCTGAAAAGGTTGAATTAACTGTTGCAGAAACAACTCCAGGTATTAAGGGAGCTCCTACTAGCCAAACTAAGGATGCTGTTACAGATACCGGACTGGCAATCAGAGTACCTCAGTTCATTGAACAGGGAGAAAAGATTCTAGTATTCTCATCAACTGGTGAATATTCTGGAAGAGCTTAGAAATAAGCTCTTTTTACTAATTATGGCAAAAGTAGTTTTAGTTACCGGTTCTGCTAAAGGAATTGGTAGAGAAATCATAATAGAGCTGGCAAAAGATGGTTATGATGTGATTATCAACTATTTGACCTCGGAAAGTGAAGCATTTAAGCTAAAGCAGGAAGTGATGGATAAATATCATGTCAATTGCCTGGCAATAAAATGTGATGTTTCTGATGAAAACCAGGTTGATATGATGTTTCAACAAATTGAACAGCAGCTTTCTTCAGTTGATATTCTGGTAAATAATGCCGCAATAGATTTGTCAAATCTGTTTTATCTAAAGGATGCTAAGCAGTTTAGAAGAACATTAGATGTCAATGTTGTAGGAGCATATAATTGCGCCAAAAGAGCATATAAAAAGATGCTGGATAAAAAGTATGGCAAGATAATAAATATCAGTTCGACAAATGGCATTAATACTTATTATCCAATGTGTTTTGATTATGATGCATCAAAAGCAGCTTTGATTTCTCTTACTCACAATCTCGCTATTCAATGTTCACCATATGTCAACGTTAATGCGATAGCACCAGGCTTTATTGGTACTGAAAGTGAATTAGATGGCTATGATCAGCAGTTTTTACAACAGGAAACCGAAAAAATACTGCTTAAACGCTATGGAAAACCTCAGGAAGTGGCTTATTTGGTCAAGTTTTTAATAAGCGATCAGGCTCAATTTATTAATAATAGCGTTATCAGGATTGACGGCGGTCAACTATCAAGCACGTAAAAAGGCGATGGTTCGCCTTTTTAATTTTGTTTGATATTTGTTAAGGCAAGAAGGATTGATAACTTTCCATATTGATAGGAAAGGCCGCCCTGCATATATAAAGTATATGGTTCAACCACAGGGGCATCAGCTGATAATTCAATAGTGCTGCCCTGGGTAAAACTACCAGCCGCCATAACTTCATCAAAAGGATAGCCTGGCATTGGTGCTGCCATTACTTTAACAAATGAATCGATTGGAGAAGATGACTGTATTCCCTGAGTAAAGTTTACAAGATTTTCTTTACTATTGAGTTGAACTGTTTGAATGATATCAGTTCTTTCCTGATTATATTTTGGAGAAACATTATCAAATCCTAGTTTTTCCAGCATATAAGCGGAAAAAATGGCAGTTTTTAAGGCCGAATTAACGGCTGTAGGGGCATTAAATACTCCTTTAAAGAAGGAATTGTTTAAATTGAAATTTGCGCCCTGTTCTTTGCCGATACCAGGAGCAGTTAATCTTTCAGCAACTAAGTTGACTAAATCGCTATTTCCAGCAATATATCCTCCTGTAGAGGCAATTCCTCCTCCCAGATTTTTCATAAGTGAGCCTACAACTAAGTCAGCTCCAACATCTCCTGGTTCTCTTTTCTCGACGAGTTCGCCATAGCAATTGTCAACCATGATGATAACTTCATCATTTACCTCTCTGATTTTTTTGATAATTCTTTCTATTTTGTCAATGGATAGTGATAGACGACTAGAATATCCTCTTGATCTTTGTATTTCTATTAGTTTTATATCATTTTTCTTTACTCTTGCAATGATTTTTTCATCATCAAAATCATCATTGATTAAGTCTATTTGTTCGTATTTAACTCCATGAGCCTTTAGTGACTGTTTGGAATCACCAATGATTCCTATCATTTCCTGCAGGGAATCGTAAGGCTTGCCGGAAATTGAAATCATTGTATCGCCGTATTTTAATATGCCTGAAAAGCATAAATACAAAGCATTTGTGCCGCTACTGATTTGTGGCCTTACTAGGCTATCCTGGCACCCTAAAATTGTTGCGAATATTTTTTCCAGCTTATCTCTTCCACTATCGTAATTACCGTAACCATTTATATCAGCAAAATCAGAATAAGATACTTTATTGTCGATAAAAGCTGACAATACTTTATTGGAATTATATAGGGTTATCTCATCTATTTTATTAAAAATATCTGCTAAATCCTGATCAGCTTTTTGGCCGAGTTGTAAAAGTGATGGATTAATTTTGTCTAAAATCATCTAACTATTCTCCAATCTAATGTCTATAACATTATAAACCAATACTGCTTAGATGTTGAAATTGTTTTGCTTGCAATGCTTTAATAAAATATCTGAATTAACAATGAAATACTTACCATTGATTTTCTTTAGTGCACCTTCTTCAACAAAAAGGCTGAATACTCTATTTGTATGTCTATAGCTGCCTCCAATCGAGTCAGCGCAGTTTTTAACCGTAACGTTCAATTTCCCATTGTTGTTGACCTGCAAAAGGTAGCTGGCTAGTCTTTCCGTAATAGTTGCGGAAAGAAAGGCTGTTATGCTTCGATCGAGCGATTGAACTTTTTCAGAAAGAATATCAATCACATATCTTAGAAATTTGTTATCGTTTAAGATTTTTTCTCTATTGGCTTCTAAAGACAGACCTAAACAATAAACCTCGCTAATTGCTTGTACTGAAGCATCTGGATCCTGTTGATGCAAAGAGGCAATTTCACCGAATACAACTAAATCACTAGCTATTCCAAAAGGAATTAGTGCTCCTGATTCTGTTAAGCAAATAAACCGGGCAGTTCCGTCAACTAAAAAGAACAAATATTTTGATTCATAGCCCTGCTGAATGATAAATTCGTTTTTCTGAAAATAGAATAATTCAAAGGAATCATTATAATTGTTGCTGAAAAGAGAACTTATTTTGTTTGTTTTTAGATAATGATTCAAGAGTTTTTTGTCGTTAACTTTCTTCATAAAATTATTCTAGCATAAACCCCTAAAAATAGGACATATGACATATATCATGCGGAGTATTTTTAATAATATATCATTATAAATGAGTGTAATACTCACAAGAAAGGAAGAAATATGAAAAAATTATTGTGCTTAGTTGTTGCTTGTATGCTTGTATTGACAACTGTTGGTTGTACAAAAGAAAGTGGCAATGATGATCAGAATCCTTATGCTAAATACAAAGTAGCTATGGTTTCTGCAACTGTTGGAACTGATGAATTTATTCTTCAGGCATTACGTCAGGTTCAAGCAATGTCTCAAGAGTATGGATTTACATTCACTTCTCTTGAATGTGCTAATAATGATGACTGGGATCTAAAGGCAAGAAAAGCTGCAGAAGAAGGTTATAATTTAATTGTTGGTGTTGGTTGGAATGCTGCTGCTCCTTTTTCAGCATTAGCAGATGAGTTTAGCAATGTTTCATTTGGTGTAATTGATACTGCTGCTGAAAATGAAAAGGTAATGAGCATCAAGTATAATACAACTGATGGCTGTTATGTTATGGGTGCTATGATTGCTGCTGCTTTCCCAAATGATAAAAAGTTTGGATATATTGGCAATTACCAAAATCAGTCAAACTTTGAATATAAGTATGGCTTTATGGAAGGTGTTAAATCTTTAATTCCAGACGCTCAATTTCCAACAGCTTATGCTGACACATATGCTGATACATCTGCAGCATACAATAAAGCAGTAGAGATTGCCGCTCAAATTGCTGGTGAAGGTCATTTTATTATGGGCTCAGTTGCTAATAGTGCAAATGCAGGAATCTATCAATTCGCTCTTGAGAAGGCTGCACAAGGAAATGATTATATCTATACATCAGGATTATCTGTTGACCAAACAACAGCTGACAATCCTTACATTCTTACAGGTTTGACAAAAAATACCGCTATTGCGATGAAACATATTGTATCTGACTTCCTGCAAGATGGTAAGGTTACTGGAGGAGTTACTACTTTAGGTGTTAATGATGACGCATTCTGCGTAGTAGGAATCAACTTTGACGCTAATTTCCGTAACAGTGATATTATTACAGATGATGTACTTGCTGCTGGTAAGAAGGCTGCGCAAGATTTAAAAGATGGTAAAGTTGTATTACCATATGTTATGGAAAACGATTATCAAGGTTAATTGTTTTTATGGCGGGTAAATTGGATATGATTTACCCGCTAATTTGTTATAGGAGAGAATATGATTTTACAAATGAACAACATTGTTAAAACTTATGGAAATGTACTGGCCAATAATAACGTCTCTTTATACTTAAATCAGGGAGAGATTTTATCGATTGTTGGGGAGAATGGGGCTGGTAAATCGACAATCATGAAGATTCTCTATGGGCTTGAAAAACCTGATGAAGGGGAAATCATTGTCAAAGGTAAAAAAGTTAGTTTTCATAGTTCTGCTGCAGCTATGAAGCTTGGTATAGGTATGGTTCAGCAACATTTCATGCTTTTTGATTCTCTAACTGTTGCGGAGAATATAGTATATAACCGGGAAAAATCCAAGTTTGGTTTTTATGATAAGTTAGAAAACGAAAAAGCAGTGCAGCAACTGTGTCAACAATATGGTTTGTTTGTAGACCCAAAAGCAATTGTGTCTGATTTGCCAGTTGGTATGCAGCAAAGAGTGGAAATATTGAAAACCTTATACCAGAATTCGGATATTATTATATTCGATGAACCTAGTGCCGTATTAACACCTCTAGAAGTTGAGGAACTATTAGCAACAATCAAAAAATTAGCCCAATCGGGCAAAAGTATTATCTTAATAACCCATAAATTGAATGAAGTAATGAGCGTTGCTGATAGGATTGTTGTAATGAGAGCTGGTGAAGTTGTTGCGACATTAAATAAAAATGATACCAACCAGCAGGAATTATCAATGCTGATGATAGGACGCCGTATTGTTGAATTAGAGCTTCCTGAAGTGAATGTTACTGATGAGGTATTGAAGGTAAGCAATTTAACTGTTGGAAATATTTATGGCAAGAAATCACTTGATAATGTCAGCCTGTCTGTTTGTAAGGGTGAAATAGTAGGCATCGCAGGAGTAAGTGGTAATGGACAATCTGACTTAATTAAGTGTATTAGTGGACTTAATCAAAATTATCAAGGAACCATTTTGATAAATGGCAAGGATGTTTCAAACAAGTCAGTCAATGCTATAAGAAAGGCTGGAGAAACTCATATTCCTGAGGACAGATATTATTGGGGAAGTGCCAAGGGGGCAACACTATCAGATAACTACCTAATGGGACAGCATGAAAGTGATGAGTATACGAAATACGGTTTTCTAAAGAAAAGCAAGATTGATGAAAAAACTAGAGAAATCATTAAACAATATCAAGTTAAGTCAAGTGGAGAAAACCAGACAATTTCCGAATTATCTGGAGGTAATGCTCAAAAACTGATTACAGCAAGAGAGATTGAGAGAGACAATGATTTCACGATTGCCTGTGAACCCACTAGAGGAATTGATATAGGAGCAATGGAATTTGTTCAAAGAAGATTAATAGAAAAGAGAAACAAGGGATGTGGTATTCTATTGGTTTCTAGTGAATTAACAGAAATATTAAATCTCTCAGATAGAATATATGTAATGTTTGAAGGTCGTATTACTGCTCAATATAAAAGAGGAGAGATTGATGCCTACAACATAGGCTTAATGATGTTAGGAGGAAAGAGCAATGAAAACTAAAATTTCAAAATTTCTTTCTAACTATAAAGGACTGATATCTCCATTGACAACAATAGCTATAGGTTTATTTGTAGGTGGATTGATAATGTTTGTGACCGGATATAATCCTATCGAGGGAATATTAGGATTAATCAGAGGAGGATTTTTAACCAAGTATGCTATTGCAGCGACACTGACAAGAGCAACTCCGGTAATATTTGCTGGCTTATCAGCTGCAATTGCCTGGGGATCAGGTTATAGTTCAATGGGTGCTCAAGGTCAAATGATTATTGGAGCTATAACAGCTGCTTATGTTGCCGTTGTTGCCCCTGGACCGGATTGGTTTGTGGTTATTATTACTTTATTAGCCGCTATGCTGGCAGGTGGTATCTATTCTTTGCTGAGTGCTTATGTATCAGCTAAATATAATGCTTATCTACTAATTATCACTTTAATGTTTAATTATGTTGCTGATTATTTTGCTTCATATTTAACTAATTATGTTTTACTTGATCCATTTGGGGTAGATAAGCTGGCAATTCAAACTCAAAAAATTGAAGGAGCAATTCTTCCAAGAATAATAGCTAAATATACCGTCCATTACGGTTTTATCATTGCATTGATTTGCGTAGTATTGGTATATATATTAATTAACAAAACAAGTTTTGGCTACAAGATGAGAATGAGTGGATTAAATAGTAATTTTGCCCAATATGGTGGTATTAAGGCTAAAAAAACAATGTATATATCCTTATTCATCTCTGGTTGCATAGCTGGTCTAGGTGGTGCTTGTGAAGTACTAGGAACAAAATATCGTTATATTGATACGATGATCACTTCTCCGGGTTATTCCTGGAGTGGAATAACAGCCAGTTTGATGGGTAATTACAACATTATAGGAGTATTATTTAGTTCAATTTTCTTAGCAGGTATTACTGTTGGTGGATCGTCAATTGAATTGCTTTTAGGGATTCCATCGGAGTTGACACAAATAATACAAGGTGTAATAACTATTTTGGTTACAGCAAAACTAGTTATTGGATTTAAAAAAACTAGCAAGGGAGGTAAAAGAAAATGAATTTTCAATGGTCTTATATAAGTGCGATTATTGCTTCAACATTAAGAACTTGTTCTCCCATCTTATTGTGCGCCTTAGCAGCAGCGATTTGCGCAAAATCCAATGTCTTTAATATCGCAATGGAAGGATGTTTAACAATTAGTGCATTTTTTGCTATATTAGCTAATTTCTATTCTGGAGGAAATGTATTATTAGCAGTTATTTCAGGTGTTGTTAGTTCAATGGTAGTATGTTTCATTTTGTCATTATTAATTGTTAAATTAAAGGCATCACCAGTTGTTAGTGGTATGGCTGTAAATACCTTATCGAATGGTTTGACTATCTATTTGATGTTTGTCTTCTTTAAGAAAAAAGGGTTAATTGTTGATCCAATAATGAAGGGCTTAAGCAAGATTACTCCATTTTTCGCGGATTATTTTCCTGAATTAGCTCAATGTTTTTATGGATTAACAATTGTGGATTATTTATCTTGGATTATCGCAATTGCCATGTATATATTATTATACAAGACAGTTGTTGGATTTCACATTCGGTCAATTGGGATAAATGAAAATGCCGCAAAATCCCTAGGTATTAATGTTGATAGATATAAAATAACAGTTATGACCTTGTCAGGAATATTATGCGGTTTGGCTGGGGTGCTATTGTCAATGGGCTCTGTGACTCTATTTATTCAAGGAATATCTTCTGGAAAGGGATATATAGCTATGACAGCTAATAATTTAGGGGCAAGCAATCCACTTGCGGTTTCACTGGCTAGTTTATTTTTTGGAGTGTGTCAGGCAGTAGGTTCTTTCTTGCAGCAGACTTCATTGAAGGGACAGATTACAGGTTCAATTCCTTACGTTATGACGATTATCGCAAGTATAGCTAGTTCAATTTGGCTACAGAAAAGAAAAGAAAGAAAAGTTAAAGAAGCGTTGGAAGGACAAAAAAAGAATGATTAGAATTATTCACATTTCCGACTTGCATTATCAAACGAACTATAATAAATTAAATTGTTTTTATAAAGAATTGATGCCTCAACTGCTTTCTCCTTTTGTGATTATTGATGAATTGCTAAAAGAATATGATAAAAATGTTGATTTGCTTATCGTCAGTGGTGATTTATGTGAAAACGGTTCAGTAGATGATTACAGAATGGTAAAGAAACAATTAGAGGAAAGATTTAACTGCCCTATTATTTATTGTTACGGAAATCATGACAACAAAAGCAATATGAAAGCTGCAATTTACGGCGATAGAAATGCTTTAGATAATAGCCTATGGCAAAATGATAAATTGCAGGTATTAAGTATTGATAGCAGTAATGAAAAATATCCTGATGGATTTATTTTGGATGATACTATTGATTATGCAATAGAAAAACTGCAGACTGGCAAGAATACAATTATTGTTACTCATCATCACCTGTTACAAAATCAGTTTACTATGCAAAGGGCATCAGGCAGTGATAAGTTTTTAAGTCAGATTAAAAAATATGACAATTTAAAGGGAATTGTTACCGGTCATACTCATCACTTTTTCCATACTATGATTGATAAAATACCATATTATACTGTCGGTTCCTGTTCGTTTTTGATAAGCGAATATCAAAAAACGCTTAGATTTTATCAAAAACCAGAAATAAACTATTATGAAGTTGATGATACGATAAAGTGTCAGAGAATAAGGAAAGACAGCTTAGATAAATATATTGGAATAGTTGTTCAAAACTAAAAATGGTGTTTGTAGCACCATTTTTTCATTATCAATTATTAAATGGCTTTGAGTAAAAATCATCTTCAATTAACGCGTTTTTTAAAAAACTATATATCTTGTGCGGTCAAGTTAGTTTCACTAATTCGTTTTTTGTGGTTCAGTTTAATATCTTTGCTAGTCAATAATAAAAGGTATTACGAAAGCCATTATTATTTATCATAATTGTCGTTTTATTTTCCTATACAATTAAAAATTAAAACTGTAAAATTAGTGTGTTTATAAAATATTTTGAATAAAAATATAGTAGAATTATTATAAGGGTGGTAAATTTTTATGATTAAATTTGATTATGTTGTAAAAAATGTTTTAGGAATTCATGCTCGTCCTGCAGCATTATTAGCTCAATTTTGTGTAAATAGTAAAAGTGTAGTTACTATTAGCAAGGATGATAAAATTGCTAATGGATCAGATGTGTTAAAAATACTTTCACTAAAAGCAATGAAGGGTGAAAGACTAACGATTACTGTTGAAGGTGGCGATGAAGAAACTACGGCAGCAGGTTTAAAGGAATTACTGCATAAAGAATTTGAAGAAAAGAAAGTGGAAGTATTAAAAATAGCTTTCTTTGGTACAAAGGATTATGATCGCACATTTTTTTCTGAGTTAGCTAAAGATAAGGGTGAAGGCACATATAATTGTGATATCAAGTATTTCACAAGTAGACTGACCAATGAATCAGCTTATTTAGCTAAAGGCTATGATGCTGTATGTATCTTTGTTAATGATGAATGTGGAAGAGACGTTGTTGAACAATTATATGATGATGGTGTTAGATTGATTCTTTTGCGCTGCGCTGGATTCAATAATGTTGATTTAAAAGCGACTAAGGAATATGGCATTACAGTATTAAGAGTACCAGCATATTCACCATATGCGGTCGCTGAACATGCCATGGCAATATTACAACAGGCAAATAGAAGACTTCATAAGGCTCATAATAAAGTTAAGGACAATAATTTCGCCTTAAGCGGGTTGTTGGGTTTAGATTTACATAATAAAGTTGCTGGAATCGTCGGAACTGGCAAGATTGGTGTATGTATGGCAAGAATCTGCAAAGGCTATGGTATGACTGTTTTGGGTTGGGATGCTTTCCCAAATATGGATTTGCAGGAAGAAGGACTATTAACTTATGTTAGCAAAGATGAATTATTTAAGAAGTCTGATTTGATTTCTTTGCATGCTCCATTAATTATGGGTGAAAACGGAACATATCATTTGGTGAATAAGGATACTATTTCAATGATGAAGGATACTGCAATGATTGTTAATACTGCTCGAGGCGGATTGATTGATAATGATGCACTAATTGATGCATTAAAACAGGGAAAATTCCACGCAGTAGCATTAGATGTTTATGAATCAGAGGACAGTAACGTTTATACTGATCATTCAGATGATGTAATCACAAATGATATTACCGCAAGATTATTAATGTTCCCACAGGTTGTATTGACAAGTCATCAGGCTTTCTTTACAAGAGAGGCATTGCAGTCTATTGCTGTTGTAACAATGGAAAATGCTCGTAATTATAATGAAGGAAATGATTATGGCGAATTTGAGGTTAGAGGCTAGATAATGGAAGATAAATATGTTGAATTAGCAGTGAACAAGACATTGGAGTTACTCGCAATTGATTCGCCAACGGGATATTGTAAAAAAGCTATCTCATATTTAAAGGATGAATTCGAAAAAATAGGCTTTGAAACAAAGATTACAAATAAAGGTGGTTTATTGGTTGACTTTGGCGGTCAGGATGATGGCAATGGATTATTGTTTGAAACCCATGTTGATACCTTAGGGGCAATGGTTAGTGAGATTAAAAGCAATGGTAGATTAAAGATTACTAATTTAGGTGGTATGAATGCTAATAATGCTGAAGGAGAGAATGTTAGAATCATTACTCGTGATGGAAAAATATATGAAGGTACTGCTCAGCTTGTTAATGCTTCAATTCATGTTAATGGGCAATATAACGATACTAAGCGCAATTGGGATAATGTTGAAGTGGTCATTGATGAGCTTGTTAAAAACAAACAAGATGTTAAGGATCTATCAATAGAGGTTGGAGATATAGTGTGCTTTGAACCTCGAAGTAGAGTTAGTTCTTCTGGCTATATTAAGTCGCGTTTTTTAGATGATAAATTATCAGTTGGAATGTTAGTCGCTTTAGCTCATTATTTGGCAGATAAGCACATCAAGCTATCAAGAAAGGTGTATGGTCATGTTACTGTCTTTGAAGAGGTAGGACATGGCGGTTCTGGTAGTGTTCCTGAAGGAGTCAGTGAAGCTATTTCGATTGATATGGGTTGTGTAGGTGAAGGCTTAAACTGTTCAGAAACAGAAGTTTCAATATGCGCAAAGGATAGCGGTGGACCATATAGTTATGATGTTGTCAGCAAGCTGATTGAGGCTGCTAAAAAAGAAAATGCTAAATATTGCGTTGATGTTTACCCTCATTATGGTTCTGATGTTGAGGCGACTGTTGCCGCTGGGGCAGATGTGGCCTTTGGCTTGATAGGCTCTGGAGTTTATGCATCTCATGGTTATGAAAGAAGTCATAAAGAAGGAGTTAAAAACACTTTAAAGCTAATAAAGGGTTATTTGAATATTTAAGATTGAAAAGAGTAGAAATACTCTTTTTCCTATTGACTTTCCATATATGAGGAAGGTTTACAATTGGTTCAGTTAGGAGGAAAAAATGAAAAAGGAAAACTTATATCGAATTGGATTATTTGCTTCTATGAGCCATTTAACTATCAAAACGCTGCATTTTTATCAAAGCAAGGGCTTACTATTGCCTGTTATGGTGGATGAAGAAAATGGTTATCGTTATTATAGTTCATCTCAATTACTTGATGTAAGCCGGATTTTATCACTTAAGGAAGCAGGCTTTACAATTGATCAGATTAAAGAGTATATGGATAATGGCTGTGATGTTAAATACTTGGAGAAACTAAAATTATCCTTATTGAATAGACTTGCGAAAACAACCGAACAGTTGAGTAAATTACAGCAATTAATTCATAAGGATAGTGACGACTTGCATCCGGTTGTATTAACAAACTTAGAGAGCGCCTATTGTTGTTGTTATAAGTGCAGTATTGATAATTATGATCAGCTATTTGATGTTATGAATTACTTCGGTAAGTTAATGAAGCAAGCGGGATGTATTTGTAGTGACGATGATTATTGCTTCACATGCTATTGTCATAAGCCACAACCTGATAAAAAAATAGAGGTAATTACCTGTCAGAAGATAGAAAGCTATCAAAATGAAGTTGATGGACTATTCTATAAAGAATTTGAAGGTGGCAAGTTTGCAAGCATTTATCATTCTGGCTCATATTTATCTTTGCCAGAAAGCTATAACAAAATTATTGATTATCTTGATACAAACGAATTAACTATATCATCTAATATCAGAGAGGTTTATATCGATGGAATCTGGAACAAAGATGACGAAAGTCAATGGTTAACACAAATTCAAATACCTATTGAATAAA
>JAEDOA010000156.1 GCA_016302195.1 Erysipelotrichaceae bacterium
AATCAAGAAAAATATGAATATTTTTATAATTTTATTTGCGACATGTCTTAATCATGCTATAATTATTTCACGAGGAATGTGTTTGTTGTGCCAACAAAATATTTCAAAAAAGTATTTGTTGCAATTATACAATACCTAGGAAGAAGTACTTGAGTGTAATAATAAGGAGCTTAAGATGCAGACAAAAAGCGCATTTATATATAGGTCTATTGAATACTTAGCATGGTTTTTGATATTTATGCTCATTGAATCATCTGCCAATACTAGAGTTGGCGAAGTGATTGGTGGCGAAAAGGTAGAATTGTTTTATGGAATATTTATTCTATGCACAGCCGCAGGCTTTCTACTTTTTGGAGCAATAGGCAGAATAGAGATTAAAAGTAGATTATGTGGGTTCTTACCGATTGTATTGGGAATGATAACGGTAGGATTGTTTTGTTGCGTAAATGTGTCAATCGTTGTAATTGTTGGATCAGCCTGCGCATTACTGAGCATGGGTTATCTTGGTGGGAAAGTAATGCATAAGTTGGCAATTTCCTATTCTGAGGTTAAATATCAGGGGACAATATTAGGATTGTCAATGGCTGGTGCAATACTCTTACAATTTGTTATGCAAAGCTTAATTACTACAAGAGTATGTATGGTTATTAGCTTCGAAATCATTTTGATTGTACTTTTTATTTTTGAATATTTTAATAATATCGCTTTGCCTGATGCTGAAAATGGAAATATAGAAGTAGAAGTGACAAACTCAGAAATGAAGCGCATATGGGTATATGTTTTGGCAACGGCATTAATGACAATAATTTTAAGCTTAAATGATGCTTATCTTGTTGATTTGTCAGCACATACCAATACAGTGGATTTGTTCAGTTGGGTTAGATTATTTTATTGTCTTAGTTTAGTCTTAGCTGGTATTATATATGATTTCAAAAATGCTGCTTATTTTAATGTTTTTGTAGCCTGTGCTATGATGCTATCCACTGTGGCATACGCATTTATGGGAAATACCGCAAATTTTAATATAGATATGTCTATTATGTATTTCTATTGTGGGTTTTACGCAATGTTCCTAACTATTCATTTTATAAGAATAGCAAGTCATGAGATTAAGACAGCTTCAAAGCTACAGTTTTTTATTCCAGGCTGTGGTAGAGTTGGAAGATGTGTAGTAACTGCAATGATTACATTTGCGATGCTCATATTAGGCAATGAAATATCTGTTCAAATAATGATTTTTGTAAGCTGCGTGTTGGCTATAATTTTAGTTATGTTACTTGCTGTTAGTGATGTTCTGATTGTTAAAGAGAATAATCGTAAAATTGACGAGTCACTGGCTGTACCAGAAAAAAGTGATGAAATAATTGGACAAGAGGATTTTTGGAGTACGTTTGTGGATGAATATGAATTTACGGATCGCGAATGTGACGTGTTGGAAGAATTAATTCATACGGAGAGTAATCTACAAGAAATTTCGGATAAGTTATTTATTTCCAAACGTGTGGTTCAACGTCATATAACTTCAATCTATGAAAAGACAAGTTGTTCAACTAGAATTGGATTGCTACAGCTGTATGTTGAGTTTATTCGTAAAAAAACAAGAGAAATTGAATAAATATGCGGGTTGGCGTCATGACGACCTACCAATTTTATGAGAAAGCAGGTATTATATACTTGCTTTTTTATATTTAATGATTGATTAAATTGTTCGCTTAATCATTAAAGTATTATAAAATTTATTAGGAGGAAAATTGAATGGTAAGCTTAAGAAAAAGAAAATTAGCATTGAACTGTGCGATAGTATTGATAATTGTACCATTGCTTACAACACTACAAAGTAACACTTCATATGCTGCGGAGAATAATAGACTCAAGGTGTATTATATTGCCAGTTCCGTTGTTGCAAGCTTTACAGGTGGTACAATAACTGAATCAGAGGCAAAATATAAGGGCGCAGGTCAGTATATGACTGTTGATGAGATAAAAGCTGCCGTAGAAATAGAGCATAAAATAGCATGGGAAAAGGCAGAGGCAGAGAAGAAGGCGATATGGGATGAGGACCAGGCAGCAATGCAACAAGCAGACCCATCATACATACCGCAGGAATATGTTGGCGAGGAATATGTACCATTAGATTATAGTGAAATTACCGATTGGGGAAATGTAGCAAATGTTGAGGCTATAAAAGATATTAATATTAATAAGACTTTTGAATACGCTATCGAGAATGGCAGAATTGTAATGAATTATTACGTGGATGTAACACTTGTAACAGCAAAGCTTATTTCACAGCCTACAGATAAAGAAATAACAGTTACAGTTGATGCTCCTAACGGTTTATGTCAGGGTGTACGCATTGATGGAAAAAATGTGGATCCTAATACCAATAAGGTATCAGTTGCTAAGGATAATGCAACAAGAAGCATTGGAATATGTGTAGAATTTGGAAAGGCACTTTCAAAGGTAGAGATTAACGGTAATGAGATAACTGAGATTCCAGCAGACAATGAAGGCTGGGTAACCTTTGAAGGAATCGCTGATGCTGATTCATATACAATTAAGTTATATGAGAATATGGTTCCAGTTGATACTACACAGAAAGAGTTTGAGAATATGGTTGCAGTTGATACTACACAGAAAGAGTTTGTAAAAAGATTATATAAAGTGTGCTTAGATAGAGATCCTGATCAAGATGGACTCAATTGCTGGGTGGATTCATTGACCAGTGAGAAATCAACTGGAGCTGAAGTAGTTTATGGTTTTATCTTTAGCAAAGAATTTTGTAATAAGAATTTGTGTAATGATGACTATATTAAACAACTATATAAAGCCTTTATGGGTAGAGAATATGATGTGGATGGTCTTGCTTATTGGAATGAACAGTTAGAAAATGGAAAAACAAGAGAAGAAGTGTTTAATGGTTTTTCTCAGTCTGACGAATTTAAGAATCT
>JAEDOA010000031.1 GCA_016302195.1 Erysipelotrichaceae bacterium
TGGCATTATTGACCATGATTATGTACGCGCAAGAAAGTTAATTGTTGATGGAATCGAAGATGATCCGTCAAAAGCCGCAGCTTCTTCAAGTTATTTTATGGTTATTCGTTTGCTTGAACGAATTGGCGACCATATTGTAAATCTAGCAATGTGGGTTGTTTACAAAACTACCGGAAAGCTTGAAGAATTAATTAATCCAACAGAAGAAGAAACTATCTAGACTAAGTAGCACTCACTATTAAGTGGGTGCTATTTTGTTTAAGCTTCACTATAATTAATGTTATTGTAAATAGTGTGTGTTAATAGTATAAGTGAATTGAGGATACAGATTTGACTGATAAGAAAAATTTAATGGTAGTAGTAAAACGAATGGCTTTTACACTGTTTATTATTTTAATCTATGTAATGGGGACATACATACCACTACCTTTCGCAGAAATAACTTCTAGATATGAGCAAATCTTACACAGTAGTTCTTTATCAATTATGGGAATCATGAGTGGTGCCAGTTTAACCAGGCTGTCGATTTTCTCGTTAGGGATAAACCCGTTTATGATTGTCATGTTGATCATGCAGCTATTAATGTTTACCAAAATTTTAGGTGTAGATGCATTATCTGTTGAGCAAGTAGAATATTTGCAACAGTTTTTAATATTGATCTTAACTGTAGTGCAAGCTGTTCTCTTTACTTACAGTACGATTCCAGAACGCAATTTAAAAAGAGATATAACGATAGTGTTGATCTTAACGGCAGGAAGTTTGATAGTGGTCTGGTTTACCTTTATCAATACTAAATATGGTATTGGCGGGGGGATGCCGATCATTTTGGTTAATATCCTGGCATCAGTAGTTCCTACGATTATTAAAACGATTAAAGACTTAAGGTCATTAGACAATTTCTACTGGCTTTTATTCTTACTGTTTTTGTTAATCTTTGGTTTGCTTTACTTCTGGGGAGCTTTTATCCATACTTATTATCCACTGAAAGTTATTAACACGTCTTTACCAAGTTATGACCCTGAAGTGATTTTTCCAATCGGACTTAATATGGGTGCGATGATGACATATATGACAGGGATGGCTTTATTAATGATTCCTACGATGTTGCAACCATATTTCCCATCAGATTCATTTATTAATCAACCATACTTCCAAGCAATTTTTACAGCTGTTTTGACATTCTTATTGTTCTATTTCTTTACCTTTATGCAATTTCCACCTAAGGATCAAGCACGAAACTTTAGAGATGGAAATAACTATATTCCTAATGTTCGTCCGGGGAAGCCTACACAAATGTATTTACGTAAATTGTTACTAATCATTACTTTCCCTGGTGCAATTTTAACTACGATTCAGTTGACATTAGGTCTATTCGGTACAAATATGCTGGGAAAGTATGCAGGATTAGCTGTGATTCCGATGAATGCCGTTATGTTAGCAATGTTTATTAGCGGGATGAAGGATCAAGTTATGACTTTGCTTTATCCATATAAATATGATCGTTATATGAAAGAGATATAGAAAATGGAGTATTTTGTACCTGCTTGGCATGGTAAATTAGCAGACTGGGCTTACAATGTCCCACACATTCAGTTTTATGATGCAATTAATCAAATGCGTGTTTTGCAAGATAATGGTAAAAAAATTGGCATGATAATTCCAAATTATCAGCCACAATTAACTTCAAAGCTGAATCAATTGGTTTTTTATCCTGACTATCTATTTTCTGTTTACGATTATTTGCAAGGAATTGATCAGGTAGAAAATCAGATCTTGGATTATACCGACTTTAAATGGCCTAAAGATGCATATTTTGATTTTACCCCATTTAGAATTATGGTAATTTCTGCTAATCGTTTGTATGCGCAGATTATATTCGATAATGATGGCAAAATTTTGTCAGTAGTTTATTTTGATGAAAATAAGCAACCAAGCAAGACATTGACGATTGATAGTCGTGGTTTTGTCTCTTCTGAAGAAGTAAATGATGAGGTTATTTACTTTGATCAAATTGGTCACTGGCGGTTTAAATATAATAAGCAAACTGATCAAGTTACGATGAATGATGTATTCAATCCATGTAATCAAGACCAGTACCTACATTTAAGCGATTTAATTAGTGAAGTCTTTGAAGATCGAGTATTGCCTAAGATTAAAGCAGGAGATCATTTAATTGCTAGTTTGGATGATCAATCTGCTTTACCAGTGCAAGCTTTGAAGCAAGTGCCAACTATTTATTCTGTCAGTCAATGGAATGAGTATACGCATAGTTTGCTCGAAGCAGGAAGTGGGCAAATGATTGTTGATTCACGTATGACTGCCAACAGAGTAGAAGGTCTGGTAGATAGATGTTTTGACATCACAGTTATGCCTCCTTTCCAAACTCAATTTAAATTGGGGCACAGCCAAAGATCAAAAAGGCAGATTATCGGCGTTTTTGCGGAACACATGTCTTATCAAGAATTAAAACAAATTACCGAGATGCTCTATCAGAGATTAATGAATAATCCTACTGGCGAAGGCGTTCACTTCTTAACTTATTCCTCTGCTCAGGATAACTTAGTCAATCAAGCAATCGATGAATTAAAGGCTGAACACAATGGTGAGTTTACAATGGGCAAGAGTAAAGAAGATCCCGATGAAGTTAAACTTGAGAGTAAGAAGATTCCGTATTTATCGATTAAAAAGGATCGGTTGACTAACACGGCTGAAGTAATGCGAGCTTTAGATAAAGTCAGAGTACTGGTTTCCTGGAACGACGGCGATGACTTCTTGGAGATGGCTGCCATTAGTGTAGGTGTACCACAACTGCAGAATTATGACCCTACAACCGTTGTTGATCGAAGAAACGGTTGGATTTGTGCTGATTTTAATGAATTAAATCAAGGATTGACCTATTTTCTTAGTAATCTGCAAAATTGGAACCAAGCGCTAGTATATAACGTTAAGATCTTAAATCAATTTTCAGAAGAAAACTTAATGAAAGAATGGCAGAAGATATTTGGGGATGAGGAATTATGATCAAGGTTTTGCAATTAGGTAATGATGATTGGTCAAAACGCTATAAAATTCCGACCGATTATCACTGGCATTTTAATGATTTTCCAGAAAAAAAGTCTGAGGCAGAAAAAGCCAAGGCTAAGACAAAAAAGAAGAAACGAAAAGGTTATGATGTCGTTCTTGTAACTGATGGGGCAACCTTAGATACGGCATACTGGAATAAATTAACCTGGATGGTAGATCCTTACCATGTGATTTATATGCCAGGTGTTGAGGAAACATTAAACCAAGCAGGAAAAGAATTTTTAAAGTGTTCTGCTGCTGAAAAAATGATGGAAGACCCTCAAGTGGTGATTGACCACCTAGAAAATCGTTATTTCTTTGGTCAATCTGGGGTTAGAATGTTTCCCACTAACATTTTCTTGAACGAAAGCAAAGTTAGTGAATATGAAGTTTTAGATTCCTGTAATCTAAAAGTGAAGGTTAATACACATGATCAATGGGTTAATATCGGAAGTTATCGTAATAGCTTATACATTGATCCTAAGAGATTGATCAAGCTCTGGCTAACTTATCGCCAGCATAATGTTCAAGTTAGGTTGCGGATTTTTATCCAACCTGCCGGAACTGATGGTGATCCTGATGACAACCATGTATTAACGATTGATTCTAATTCAGATAAAGAATTATATTTGCCGATTGAACCTAGTGACCAAGCTAGATTTGCCTGTGTCACCATCGAAGTAAAAGGTGATGGTGATTTGACAATTGGCCTGCTTCATTCTCGTTGGGGACGTGAAGGCCGCGGTGAATTTATCGCTGGTGGTAAACGGATCGTCAACATGGAAAAAAGAGAAGACATTCCTTACTTCTTCAGTCCTGGCGATTTGAAGCCACCACTAACGGTGTATTTCTCAGGTGCGAGAATTTCCGCTGGATTTGAAGCCTTTCCATTGTTTAGAAAATTAAAGACGCCGACATTGCTTTTCACCGATGTCCGTCTATCATTAGGGCAATTTTATGCAGATGATGATGATTTTATGGGAAAGGCAATTATTAAGGTCATCGAAGATACGCTAAGAAAATTAGGCTTTACTAAGCGGCAATTGATCATGAATGGGACCTCAATGGGATCTTATGCATCCCTTCTTTACGGTGGCCAAATTGGCGCTTATATCATTAATGTTACTAAGCCGTTAGCTAATTTAGGCTACATCGCAAGTAGAGGGCGTTTGCAAAGACCTGATGATTTTGAAGCAATCTATGATATTGATAATCAACTAGTACCCAGCCTTGACAGTAAGCATCTGCATGAACTAGATGAACGTTTTTGGAAGAAGTTCGACAAATTAGATTTGTCAAATAGCCGGCTATTTGTGGGTTATATGAAGAACGATGACTTTGATAACAAGACCATGGGTCGCTTGATTAAATCACCGGCAGTTAAAAATTCAATGCAATTTACTTATAAAGGCTTTCCAGGACGACACAATGATAATAGAACGGTTATCCTCTGGTTCATCGATCGTTTGAATCAAGTGTTGGAGTCTGATTTCGGTAGGAAGTATTAGCATGCAGAAAATAATTAATCAAATATATTGGGATACGACTAATAATACGTATCTCTCAGGAACACATCTAAAAAAGCGAGCTAATAATCAAGTTGATTTTAAGAATGCTTTGATGGCACCAGGAAAGACCATTGTCAAATGGAACTCTAGCACTGATTATCAAATGACTAAGGAAGTTCCACGATTGCCTATGTTGATTAACAGACATAAATATGTGATCAACATTAAGGATCGTGTTTATCCGGAAGGGACATGTACTTACCGCTTGTGCTTCTACAACTTGCAGGGAGAAGAAGTCCAGAACCTCTTTTTTAAAGTAAATGAATATGAATTTACTTTTCCAAAAGATGCAGTTTCCTATACTTTTGAATTAGTGAATACGGGATGCATGAGAGTAGTGTTTTCACGCGTGCAAATTGCGGAAAAGGGACTGCCAGATGAAATCTTTGACGATGTGTTCTACGGTAAAAAAATAAATGCCAAGAGCTTAGACCCAATTAATTTGATTTTGGTTGCGGACAGTAAAAGATCACGCAAGATTTGGCCGGAACTGGAAGAGAGCATTCCTAATGTTCCGCTGCAGCTGATTAACATTGCTTGGCAACATGAAGGCGACCTAGCACAAGAACTAAAAGACTGGGTAGGTGTAAACATCGAAACTGGTTTTAGAATTATCAGTAGTAGTTCACGTTTTGATCCAGCAATGGAGGAAGTTAAAAAGATGTTCCCCCAGATTTCGATTCTAACTTCAACAGAATTTGCGCGTAATGCTCAAAAAGTAGCTAGTTATAATGAAGTTAATGATTGGTATTCAGAGAATATCTATGATCCAGATTGGTTGCTGATTGTACAAGAAATAAACGATTATTTTAGGAAGTGATCTTATGGCGATAAGTAAAATGAGCATTCGCCACACTCTCAAGAAAATCAATAAGTTAGCACCCAAGATGCGTAAAATGAGCGATCAAGAACTGCAAAATCAGACCAAGCTGTTGCAAGAGCAGCTGAAGGCAGGAAAGACAGTCGATCAGATTTTACCAGAAGCCTTTGCGACAATGCGGGAGGCCGATTACCGGGTGCTAGGGATGTTTCCTTACGACGTACAAGTAATGGGAGCGATTGTACTAAATAGTGGTTCGATTGCCGAAATGAAAACTGGTGAAGGAAAAACCTTAACCGCGACAATGGCGCTGTATTTGAATGCTTTAAGTGGTAAAGGTGCAATGCTGGTAACGACTAGTGACTATTTATCAGAACGTGATAGAAAGGAACTAGAACCTGTCTATAAATGGATGGGTTTAACCGTCAGCAACGCTTTTCCAACTGAAGAGTACGAAGGAATTAAAATTACGCCAGCAATTAAACGTAAGTGGTATGGGGCTGATATTGTTTATACTACTGCAAGTGCTTTAGCTTTTGACTATTTATTTAACAACCTGGCCTCAAACGTTGAGGGGCAATATTTGAGACCCTTTAATTATGTTGTAGTCGATGAAGTAGACGAAGTTCTGCTTGATGAAGCTGAGATGCCTTTCGTTGTTTCAAGTAGCCCTAACCTGCAGTCGAACTTGTACTATTTAACGGATACTTTTGTAAAATTATTGGTTGTTAATGAGGACTATCGCTTCAAGAGTGATGAAAAGATTTTCTGGCTTACTTATCAAGGGGTAAAAAAGGCGCAGCAATATTTCAGAATTAAGAATTTGTTTGCACCAGAAAACAGGGAATTATACCGTCACATTATTTTAGCCTTGAGTGCTCACTTAACAATGGATAATGGTCATGATTACTTGGTAGTGCAAGGAAAAGTTGTCTTGCTTGATGAAGCCGATGGTCGATTGAAGAAAGGTATTCAGATAGGTTCAGGTTTGCACCAAGCATTGCAAGCCAAAGAAAATGTGGCTTTAACTAGTATGCAAAAGACGGCAGCGTCGATTACTTTCCCAGCTTTATTCAGTTTGTTTAAAAAAGTTTCTGGAATGAGTGGGACAGCTAAAGTCGCAGAAGATGAATTTTTGAATACTTATGGGATGAAAGTTATTCAGATTCCTACGCGTAAACCGGTAATCAGAAAAGATTATCCGATGAAAGTCTTTTTAACGACAGCTGATAAGCTGATGACCGCAATTAATCAGGTCGTGGAAATTCATCAAACTGGGCGGCCGATCTTGCTAGTTGCTGGTTCAGTAGAAAACTCAGAAATTATTTCAGAGCTTTTATTGAATGAAGGAATTGCACACAACGTTTTAAATGCCTTCAATGCGGCGCATGAAGCCGAAATTGTTAAAAACGCGGGACAAAAGGGTGCCGTGACAATTGCGACGAACATGGCCGGAAGAGGTACTGATATTAAACTAGGTAAAGGCGTTAAAGAACTAGGCGGCTTAGCTGTTATCGGAACGGAAATGCTTTCGCCACGTGTTAAATTGCAGCTGGCAGGTAGAGCTGGTCGTCAAGGAGACCCAGGAACTAGTCAATTCTACGTTTCACTAGAAGATAGCTATATTTCTGGTTCAAGCACGACGCGGCAAAAGCGACTTTATCGGCGCTTAATGCGTAAAAAGAAGCGCGGCAAAGATATTACCGAACTGCATAGCCCGATTACCCGCGTCAGTTTGCGGATGTTACAAAACCGTGTAGCTTCTAAAGGTGAAACGGCCCGTATGCAAACTAACAAGTTTGAGCAGGCTTTGAATACTCAAACCAAGAAGTTCTATGACGTCCGGCACAAGATCATGAATTCAGATGATCTTCAGCCAGTCGTTGAAAAAATTATCCGCCAAGCTTTGGATATTTGTATTGCCCAAAATAGTAAGTGGAGTCAGCGCAAGTTACAGGACTTAATCAATAACTTTTTGACATATGATGTTGTTGAAGTTCCAAGGGACTTGCGTAATAAAGAAGAAATCAAAGGGTTCCTTAAAGGCCCTGCATATAAGACCTTAAAGAACAAGGCACAAACTTTGATTAATAAAGAACAGTTGAACATGTATTACCAACAAGTGATCTTAGCTTCAATGGATAAGTGCTGGATTGATCAGGTAGATTACATGAACAAACTGCGTACATATACAAGTGGCTGGGCTAATTCTGGGAGAGATCCTGATTATGTCTACCAGTCTACGGCTTATAATTCCTTTAAAGAATTTTGGGATAAAGTAAAGCTGGATTGTGTCGAGCGAATGATGTTTAGTGAGATACATATCAATAAAAAAGGTCAGTTAGTAGTCATGTTTAACTAGTAGAGGATAAAGAATGACAGTATATAATGTAAATTTAGGTATAGGTTGGGCAAGTAGTGGTGTTGAATATGCACAGATCTATCGAGAACAAGTCTTAAAAAAAGTGGGGATTCATTCTAAGTTCATTTTCTCAGATTTGATCTTGGCTAATAACATTGAAGATTTAACTAAAAATATTGGCTTTGATGATGATGAAATTATCTGGTTTTACAATTTCTTCACCGATGTCAAGATTGCACCATCTGATTATCCGCTAGCCAAATTAGAAAAAGAGCTTCATTTGAAAAAGCGGGCTACTTCTAAGTCGGCTTCTGGAAATCAAATTACTTATGATCTAGCAGATGAAAAGATGCAAATCGTGGTTCGCTTGCATGATGCTAAAAAGCAAACGATTGATCAAGTAACCTACTTGTACAATAATCAATTGATTAAGCGCGACTTCTATTCATACACAAAATATGCGCGTGAATATTATGCAGGTACCGCTTCAAACAACTACGTTACTTTCCGTGAATTTTACAATGAAGATGGCTCAATTGCTTATATTCAACACTTGGATGGAAAGAAAGAGACTTTTGAATTTCCAAATCATGAGATTTACTATTCAAAGAATGACTTATATTTGGAAATGATTAAGCGTCTGCATTTGACTAAAGATGACTATGTTATCTTGGACCGTGAAGATGAACACGATGATGTGATTAATGGTCAATTATTCTTTGAGCATCACAACCCAGCTAAGTTGATAGTAGTTGTGCACGCAGACCACTATGATAGTCACTTCATTAACAAGAATGAAATTTTGTGGAATAATTTCTACGAATATCAATTCACTCACACTGATGAAGTTGCCAGCTTTATCGTATCTACCCCAAAGCAAAAAGAGTTGTTAGACCAACAATTTAAGAAATACTACAATGTTCACCCTCGGGTTGACTGCATCCCAGTTGGTAACCTGCCAAAATTAATGAAGCCTAAGGCTGAGAGAAAGCCATTTGGTTTAATCACTGCTTCAAGACTGGCTAGTGAAAAGCACGTTGATTGGCTAGTTAAAGCCGTCATCGCAGCTAAGAAGAAGTTGCCAAAGCTTAGCTTAGATATTTATGGTCAAGGTGGCGAATCCACCACTTTGCAAAACATCATCAGTGATCATCAAGCTGGCGATTATATTCGCTTGATGGGGCAACATGATTTAACTGATATTTATGAAAAGTATACTGCTTATGTTGCAGCATCAACTAGTGAAGGCTTCGGCTTGAGTTTGCTTGAAGCTGTTGGTTCTGGTTTAGCAATGATTGGTTTCGATGTACCTTACGGTAACCCTACCTTCATTGATAATAAAGAAAATGGTTATTTACTGCCATATGATGAAGATTGGCCAGAAGAAAAGAAGATTAAGGCTTTAACTGATGCGATTGTTAGAATGTTCAAGCATGCAGATTTGAAGAAATACAGTGAACATTCATATGAAATTGCTACCCCTTACTTAACAGATAACGTGGCAAAACAATGGAAGACAGTCTTGGAGGAATTGCAGAATGATTAATTTATTTGAACACTTTGATAAAGATTCTGAGGATTTTTTGAGATCAGAATTATACGCTAAGATTAAAATTCCTTCAGTTGCTATCCACGATAATGGTTTTTTACCAGAAGAAGTAGATTCACCAATCAAGTTTTATTGTGGCTTTCGTAAGGAAGGACACCCACTTTATTTCGATAAGGTGCCATTGCCAAAATATTGGCGCATTGATGCCACAAGCCAAAAGGCTGATGTTTATGATTTAGACCGTAAGCGAGCAGAAATTGCCTATAATTCAACCGATAATACACGTGAAGTCACTAAAGTACGCTGGCTTGATAATGATGGTAGAATAAGTTGGGTTGAACACTACAACAGTGTGGGTCAACTTTTTTCAAAAACATTCTATAATCAAGGAAAGGCCGTCCTTAGAAAGTACTTCAATCAATCAGGTAAAGAAGTTATTACTCATAACTTGCAAGTAGGGGATATTTTCCTCAACTATTGCTGGTACCATAAGCACTTTGCCAATATTGCAGATTTTGTAGTCTTTTACTTAAAAGAACGTAAGTATAACTTGGATCACATCTTCTACAATACTTTGAATGAATCACTTTCTGTTTCATTGGGTGTTGATGTTGCAGGTAGCGACGTTATGTTATGGCATGAACATACTGGCGATGCTTTGCCAGGAAACATGGACTTCTTAATGCAAAGCAAGACTAGAACAAAGTACATCTTCTTCCAAAATTATCGTGAATGGAAAGATTCAAAAGCACTAATCCCAGCAGACACTGGTAATGTTAAGTTCGGCTTCTTTGGCTTAGTTTATCCTCATCCACGCAGCAATCAACTTCGTCGTAAGGCTTTGATCATGACCAACTCTGATCAAATTGAACATTTAAAAGAAGTAGTTGAGTCAATGCCTGATATTGAATTTAATATTGCGGCTGTAACTACAATGTCTGATAAATTATTGGCCTTTAAGAAATACGATAATGTGAAGACTTATCCTAATGTAAGTCGTAAGAAGACGGTTGAATTGTTTAAGGAGTGTGATGTCTACTTTGACATTAATCACCAAAACGAAATTTTGAATGCAGTGAGAATCGCCTTTGAACAAAACATGTTGATCGTTGGTTTCAATAATACTTTGCACCAACCAAAATATGTCGCTGATAAAGCTATCTTTGCTCCTGATGACGTGAAGAAGATGAGAGAATTGGTAGAGAATTCTCTTAGCAATAGGGATGTAATGAAAGCAAATATCGATTACCAACGCAAGATGGCAGGCGATATTTCAATCGATGAATTTAAAAAGACATTTGAGAAGTGTACGAAATGAAAAATGATGATGAAAAGAAGAAACCAAGTTTAGTAGAAAAACATGCGCTGGATCGTTTAGACGAAGTAGAAAAGGATAAACGTAAAGCATATACTAAACGTGATGATAACCATTCGTGGCAAACTATTGTTGTAATAATCATTTTTGCAATCATTGTAGCTATGATGCTATTTTCAATGAAGTTTTAGTGGGAATAAAAAATTATCCCTAAACTAGAACCCCCGTAGTTCTGGTTTTTTGTTTAAAATAATAAAGCTAAAAATAACACGCTGTTTTTTAATGAGACACTGGTAAATAAACAACTATTGAATATTTAATAACATCGCTCTATAATGAAATTGTGATATGTATTAGTAAAAGAATTAGTTAGTTAATGGTACTTCCAAAAAGTGATAAATATGAGAAAACAAAATAGAGATAAAAAGAAAAAGCAATTTAAGTATATTAGAGATCACAAGAAGAACGATAAGTTCGTCGATCCCGATGCCTTAAATGATAAGGGAGATAACAAGACCTTACGTGAAATCGCAGGTCTTGGTGCAGTATTAGGTGCAGGGGCTGCAGGTATGGCATTTATGCCGAATAACACTGTTCACGCCGCTGAACAAACCGCTGATCAAAAGTCAGCAGTTGTTGGTTCTACTGTAAAGTCAGAAGAAACAAGTACTGTATCTAGTGAAACCAAGCAGGAGAATGAAAGTAGTGAAACTACATCCACTACGACTAGTGAATCAGATCAAGCAAATCAATCTGCAACTAAGTCTAAGTCTAATTCTGAAGCTTCAACTAGCGAAGGTACCAGTAATTCTAATGCTGAAAATCAAAATTCTACTACTGAAACTGCTTCAGCTACAAAATCTGAAGTTAAGTCAAATGTAGGCTCTAAGGTTAGCTCTACTGCTTCTAATGCAAGTTTGACTCAAGCTAACAGCCTTAAAGAAGGTACCTCAACCAAGGCAACTTCTAACGTAAGCTTAACTCAGAGCAACAATCAAATTTCTGGTATTGCAAGTGCTTCTTTGAATATCAGCAATGTTAGCTCACAAGCAAGTCTTTCAGGCAGTGCAAGTGATGCTACTAGTTTGGAAAACAGCTTAAGCATTTCAAGAGCAACTTTGTCAGCTAAAGGCTTATCTGATGCAGCAATTGCTAAGATGCTTGGTGCTTCATTTATTGCAGATAGTACTGGATTACCTACAGGTGCAAAAGAAGTAAAAACATTTGCAGATTTAGTTAAATACGCTAAGGATACTTCAGTTACAAGTATTGTGTTAGATAATGATATTGAAATTCCTGATGATAACTATCCAACTTTTAATCACACCATGTCTATCTATGGTAGGGATCACAATATTGTTATGACCGCTAATACAGATACAGATAATCTTTGTATTAATAGCAAAGATGCGTCTGACCCTGCAGTTGTTACCTTTAATAATGTAAATATTTACAGTGCTTCTCAGTATGGTGCATTTTACTTGGGTACTGCTGGTGGTACGTTAGTTTTAAATAACGTTAATATGACTGGTGGTACCAGTATATGGTCTCAAACCGTTAATAATGGTCTTAAAACCATAAAGATAACGGGCAACGTTACTTCTAATATGGTTTCGTCATTTAAGAATCCAATTGATGGAACAACAGTAAACACTAATTTTTACGGTGGAACCAATAATATGGGTAGCACCCAAATCTATGGCGGTAACAATGTGATTATCGACGATGGTGCCCATTTAACTCTTAATGGTAATAATTTAGTGGATGTAGGTATTTCACTAAAGGATAACGGTGATAGTGGTCAAGGACACACCCTCTCTGTCGGTAACAATGCAGTCTTAGATATCAATGGCTCTATAAATGTTAATATTTTAATGAACCAGCTTAATAATTACTGGTATGCTTTCAAAAATAATAATAACTTTAGTAATAACTTTACAGTAGGTAGAGATGCTACTGTTAATTTGTCGGCTGGTCATGCCAACTTAATTATGGGTAATAATTCAACAACTGATCCAATATTTAAGGATAGATTCAAGAACAATATTACCATTGGCCAATCAACCGTTACAATGAATGTTACTAATGGTAGTAACTATTATGATGGCAACATTATTTTTGGTGGAAATAAGTATTATACAGGAAATAAGCAAACTAATGATGAGAATTTTGTCTCTTCACCAACTAATGATATTAATTCAACTGTAAATATTAACGATAATGCTAATGTAATATTAAATGCAGCAGGAAACGCTGTAAACATTATTTCAAGTACCAATACAGTTGTTAATATCAATGATCCTCAACAAGTTGTATTAAACAATCAGGGTGGTCTTGCATATAAGACTACTAATAAGGATGGTATAATAGTTAATACATACTATACAAATGTACAAGTTACCAATGGTAGTACTACTTTGACAAGTGATTATATTTCATCTGGTTCAAGTACAGTAGCTGGTAGTAACATGGTAAATAATGCTGCTGGTGCAGTTACTCCAGGTTCCACCAACACTATCATTGAATCTATGAAGGATAAAAATGCAACACCTGTGGAGCAAGTTTTGGATGGGGTTACTAACGCTAAAACCACAAAAGTTGTTTATAACGGTGAAACAATCCCAAGTCAAAGTTTGTCAGACAAATCATTGTCACAAGCAAGTCAAAGCAACTCAGCTAGTGTAGAAAGAAGTGCAGCTAGTGCAAGTGAAAGCTACGCTTCACAACGTTCAGCAGATAGCTTGAGCCAATCAATTCACAACTCAGAAGCAAGTGAAAGTTATGCCTCACAACGTTCAGCAG
>JAEDOA010000157.1 GCA_016302195.1 Erysipelotrichaceae bacterium
GTCCTACAGATCTGGCAGCGTTACTATGGGATGCAGCGTGAAGTTATTCTGCTTCTTAGCATTTGGTACATCTTGAGGCGAAGTATTACTCCACACAATAGCGTTACGTAATACCGTATCTTTCATTTTCGCTTGTATTTCATCAAGAGTATCCTTATTAGCCTTGATATATTCGGCCAAAGCCAATTGATAAAGAGCAATGAGCTGTACTACGTATGCATTAGCATGCTTCATGAATGATAAATTATTGGCATCTTCTCAGTATGAATCGGCGATATTTGCTTTAGCGAATTCCTTCTTAAATATTTGAAGGAATCTGTATTCAATACAAGAGCAATATTTACCTTACTTCGATCAGATCCAGGATTAACTTTCATATTCCATCTATAAAAATTTATTCTTTTTCAGTAGCTTTCTCTTTTTCATCTTTCTTCATAGAAATCAATTGTTCATAATTGTATCTAATTTCATCCCAATTATTAGAACTATTAATTACCTTTAGTAAGGTATCGTTTTCTATACTTATAACAAAGTATTTATTTTCGACTAAATTAGGCTTACCAAGATATTTATTATGATAAAAAGTATTTTTTAGTATTCTAAACTCTTTTCTATCTACTTTCCTTTGTGCTAGAGTTTTAAAAACCTCCGTATCATCTTCATCTATTTCTGAGATTTCCTCCAAGCGATCTGGATAAGGATTAACTCTCGTTTCTTGTGTATACTTCCATAAATTTCTACCTAAATTTACTGCATTCATGAACAAAATAATTAAATTAGCTGTTTTTATATTTGAATCTACACCAAGCTTATTTAGATTGTCACTTATAATCATAAAGAAGATCAATATTGACCAAATATCTCTGTAAAAAAATAAATATGCTTTATTATAGTTTTTAAATATTACCCCTAAGCCTTTATATTCTTTAAAAAGGCCTGGCTTTTCTTTAATTCTATTTGCATGTTTGCTTTTTGAACAAATCCTCAAAATTATCCATACTATAGTAGCAATCACTAAAGCATGCAAGCCATATATTTTAATCATAATTCTTGGTGCTAGATCTAGTAAAATATTCAGATCTTCTCCAGTAATCAAGTATCTTAATGATTGGATATTTAAAAACCATAAAATAATATCTAGCAAAAATACTATACTTGAAAAACTCATTTTGATTAATTTGGCAGTTAAAGTTTTCCAAATATAATTTACGGCAGAACTACTCATTTCCCCTTTAGTCACCATCCCTACACATTTATATTACAAAAAAGCATCCCCACGGGATGCTCTACTAATTATCTAATCAATTATAACAGCAAGCATTATGCATCTTACATCTACATAAAAATCCAATCTCAAACAAATGAAATCAGTGTTATTACAATACAATTCAGCACTATTCATAGTACAACATATAGCCATATCTAAATTGCTATGTCTAAATATGGTATAATCATGTATAGAATTAAATAATTGTTTAAATTATAACCAAGAGGCAAAATTTTATGAAATCTGTTACTATTTATAATTGTCATAAATTTGATATTGAAGATAGCGAAGGAATTTTGCAAAAAAATCCGACTAATACAGATGCTTCTAATGCCAATATAAATATAGGAAACATCGCACCTTCAAATAGTCAAAATGATTCAATCATAATTAATCGTAGTAGCTTTAGCAAATTTGACTGTACATACAACATCACAATAAAAGACAACATTATTGCATTGGTCAACGGTGATTACATTCCTGTTGAACAGTATCAACAATCAAATAGCTTTCCAGCCTTCTATTCTTCCGATATACATAAATTATTCATCTTTGCACCAAGTCCTATAGCCCAAGGATTCACTAAATCACTTCTTCAAACATATCCAAATCAAATTGATATAGACGGACCGCTTAATTACGACTTTAACAAAGTAAAAATTAGTGAGAAATATGCTAAGGCATTGTATTTTAAAGTAGATGAAACACAAATAAGTTCAAAACATTTTTTTGGCGCTGGTGTGGAAAACGACGATGAAGCTGCAGATGCTATCGACCAAAACAAAGCGACTTATATCATAGGTGAATTAGATGTAGCAAAAATAGCTAGAACTATCGGTTTTTCCAAAAAAGGGACTTTAGTTTTTTATAGTAAACCAAATGATATGCTTAAATTGGAATATCCGTATTTACAATTAACCGCCGATACATTGGAAGCTATCCAATGTTGGAAATAGGAATATATTCTTTTACTATCTCTTTTAAATAATCTTTATTTGGAGTATTGATCACCATTTTATCAATGGTGATCAATATTTTTGTTTCAGAATCTTGTAATTCCATTTGTTTGAACTTAGGAAATTCTTTTGTTGAAATATGTTTTACTTGATAGCGATAGAACGGATTATATTTAGACAATCGGATTATGCATTGATAATTAATCTCATTTCCAACGATATTATCTAAATGAGCTTCATCAACAATCTCGCCAGTTCTCTTATCTATAAGATCGATAATACTAAAAAAATTATCAATTATTTTTAGAGAATCTCTATACGATACAGATGCATCCAAAATAACAACAATTTGATCAATCACATTATTATAACTATCTTGATCAGCAGGATTTATTCTAAAATTTAATCTAAGTTTTAGTCCCATAGATTCAAATTCAATTAATTTATAATCGTCAGATTCTTCTTTATGATCAATCTTATATTTTCGAGCTAATTCATCATAAATTTTAATATAGTCTTTTCTAAAAACGTTATCATTCAACGAAAAACGATACGATAGTTGAAAAGAAGACGTTGTACCAGTAATAATTGCATGAATCCTATTTACAGGTACAAATAATATATTCCAATGATTATATACATAAACTATTAAAGTCCAAGTTAGTGGCACAATATAACATACATGCTTCACTGTTTCATTACTAATTTTATT
>JAEDOA010000158.1 GCA_016302195.1 Erysipelotrichaceae bacterium
AAAAGGATGGTAAATATGAATTGGATAGAACTTAACAATCAAGTTATTATAAAAGACGAATTTGGAAGATATCAACTGGAAAAGGACAAAGAAGCTTTAAAAAGTTATATCGAGGAATATGTTACACCAAAACTAATGAAATTCAATTCTTTAGAAGAAAGACTTTCTTACTTAATAAAAAACAATTATTATTCTAAAGAAGTTATAAATAAATACACTGTTGAATTTATAAATAAAGTATACAAATATATATGTGATTGTGATTTCAACTTCCAATCATATATGAGTGCAAATAAATTTTATCAAAATTATGCTTTAAAAAGCGATGATAACAAAATGATTCTTGAAGACTACAATGATAAGGTATTAATAGTATCACTAGCACTTGCTGATGGTGATGAGACTTTAGCTATTGATTTAGCTGATAAACTTGTTAAACAAGAATTCCAACCAGCAACACCTACCTTCTTAAATGCAGGTAGAGCAAGAGCAGGTGAGATGGTTTCTTGTTTTCTATTATCAGTGGAAGATAGTACAGAAGGAATTTCCTATGCCATATCTTCATCAAACCACTTATCAAAAATTGGTGGAGGAGTTGCCCTTAATTTAAGTAGATTAAGAGCAAGTGGTGAATCAATCAAGGGAATAGAGGGAGCTTCTGGAGGGCCTGTTGGTGTGGCTAAAATGTTAGAGCAATCATTTAGTTACTTCAATCAAATGGGAGCTAGACAAGGTGCAGGAGCAGTTTACTTAAGTGTTTTCCACCCAGATTTTGAATTATTAATGGATACGAAAAAAATAAATGCCGATGAAAAAGTAAGATTGGCAAGTTTATCTCTTGGTGCAATTATTCATGATAAATTTATGGAATTAGCAGAAAAAAATGAAAAAGCTTATGCATTTTATCCTCATTCTGTTTTCAAAAAATATGGTATCCATATGGACGATATGAAAATGGATGAATGGTATGACAAACTAGCAGCAGATGATGATATTAGAAAAAAAGAAATAAACCCAAGACAAATGTTAACTAAAATAGCACAGATGCAACAAGAAAGTGGATATCCTTATACAGTATTTATTGATACTGCCAATAAAGAACACGTGTTAAAAGATGTTGGTTTAGTTAAAATGTCAAACTTATGTTGTGAAATATTCCAGTATCAAACATCTTCTGATATCAAAGGTTATGGTGATGAAAATAAATGGGGACAAGATATAAGTTGTAATCTAGGCTCACTTAATATAGCCAATGTTATGGACAATAAGGACGTAGAAAAAACAGTTAAAACTGCAATCAAAGCTTTAACATTTGTTTCAAATAAAACAGATATTAAACAAGTACCAACAGTGAAAAACGGTAATGATAAATCACATTCCATAGGACTTGGTGCAATGAACTTACATGGATATTTAGTAAGGGAAAACATACTTTACACTTCAGCTGAAGCAGTTGAGTTCTGTGATGTATTCTTTGCCATGATAAGATACTATGCAATCAAAGCCTCAATGGAAATTGCTATAGAAAGAAAAGAAAGATTTGATGGATTTGAAAAATCAGAATATGCAAAGGGTAAAGATAGTGAAGTTTTAGCAAAATACTATAACAACTCATATCTGCCAAAGAGCGAAACTATTAAAAAATTATTTGAAGGAATTTATATACCAACTAAAGAAGATTGGGCAAAATTATTAGATGAAGTAAAAGTAAATGGTATATACAATGCTTACTTAACAGCCATAGCACCTACTCAAAGTATAAGTTATGTGCAAAATGCAACTTCAAGTATAATGCCAATAACTGAGCCAGTGGAAGTGAGAACTTATGGTGACTCAACTACAATTTACCCAATGCCATTTTTAACAAATGAAAATATGTTATATTATCAATCAGGATACAGAATGGATATGAGAAGAGTTATAGATATAGTTGCAACTACTCAACAACACGTGGATCAAGGAATATCAACAACATTATTTGTAACAGATGATAAAACAACTAGAGATATAGCAAGATACTATATTTATGCATATAAAAAAGGATTAAAAAGTTTATATTACACAAGAACAAAAATGACAAGAGAAGACAATGAATGTCTAATGTGTTCAGTATAGGGAGAGTAAATTATGACATTTAGATTAGATAAAATACACAAAGCAGTAAACTGGAATAAGGAAGACGATAATTTTACACAAGCTTTTTGGGAACAAAATGTTAAACAATTTTGGCTACCAGAAGAAATTTCCGTATCAAAGGATTTAAAAAACTGGAATGAATTAAGTGAAAGAGAAAGAACACTATACAAAAGAGTTTTAGCAGGATTAACATTACTTGATACAAAACAAGGAAACAATGGTATACCATCAATGATGAGTTTAACTGAAAACTTCCAAAGAAAAGCCGTACTATCGTTTATGGGTACAATGGAAGAAATCCATGCAAAAAGTTATTCGTCAATATTTACAACACTACTTTCAAATAGAGAAATAGATGAATTATTTGACTGGATAGAAACTGAAGAAACTCTTCAAAGAAAAGCAGAGTTAATTTTAGAACAATATGAAAATACTAAGGATGAAAAAAGCTTATATTTATCAATGGTAACAAGTGTATTCTTAGAAAGCTTCCTATTCTACTCAGGATTTTTCTATCCATTATTCTTAGCAGGACAAGGAAAAATGGTAGCCAGTGGAGAGATTATATCACTAATACTTAGAGATGAATCACTTCATGGAAAATATATAGGACTTTTAGCTCAAGAAAAATACAATGCATTTAGTGATGAAGTTAAAAAAGAACTGGATGAAAAGATGTATGAAATCTTCAACAAGCTTATGGAAAATGAAATGAACTACACTAAGTTAATTTATGCTGAAAGTGGTATGGAAAATGAAGTTATAAACTTCTTAAAATACAATGCCAA
>JAEDOA010000032.1 GCA_016302195.1 Erysipelotrichaceae bacterium
GTGATTTTTATGGAAGCAAGAAATATATCTATGATAATGGACTTTTATGAACTAACAATGTCTAATGGCTATTTTTCAGATAACACCATCGACCATAACCAAAGAGTAGCTTTCGATGTTTTTTATCGTAACAATCCTGATAATGGAGGCTATGCGATATTTGCCGGTTTACAACAAATAGTTGATTATATTTTAAATATGCATTTTGAAAAAGAAGATATCGAATATCTTAGATCTCTAAATGTTTTTAATTCTGCCTTTTTAGATTATTTAGCTAATTTTCATTTTACCGGTGATATTTATGCTTTTAAAGAAGGCACAATTATGTATCCTAATGAACCAATTATTACCGTAGTTGCTCCTTTAATTGATGCTCAATTAATCGAAACAGAGATTCTACTACAAATAAATCATCAGTCGTTAATCGCAACAAAAGCAAATCGTATAGTTAGAGCAGCCAAAGGAAGAAGCATTTCTGATTTTGGAGCGCGTCGAGCCCATAACAATGACTCAGCACTTTATGGAGCAAGAGCCTGCTATATTGCTGGAGTGGATAGCACAGCTACAATTCTAGCTGGTCAAAAGTTTTCAATTCCAATATCTGGAACAATGGCCCACAGTTATGTTATGTATTATCAGGACGAGTTTACTGCCTTTAAAAAATACGCCTTAACTTATCCAGATAACATTGTTTTGTTAATAGATACTTATGATGTTATTAAAAGCGGTATTGTCAATACAATAAGATTGCAAAAAGAAGTATTAGATCCAATTGGAAAAAAAGTAAAAGCAGTAAGACTTGATAGTGGAGATTTAGCATATTTATCAAAAAAGATAAGAAAGATGTTAGATGAAGCAGGTATGAACTACTGTAAAATTATTGCTTCTAACTCCCTGGATGAATACACCATAACTTCACTTTTAAATCAGGATGCTCAAATCGACTTTTTTGGCGTAGGAGAAAGAATGATTACAGCGAAAAGCGATCCTGTTTTTGGAGCAGTATATAAAATTTCTGCAGTAGAGGAAAATGGCATTTTCCAGCCTCGTATTAAAATATCAAAAAATGTTGAGAAAATTACCAATCCTTGCTTAAAACAGGTATATCGAATATTTGATGAAGACAAAAAAGCTATAGCGGATTTATTAGCTTTAAAAGATGAAGAAGTTGATTTATCAAAGAAATATCGCTATATCAGTGCCGATAAGCCATGGAAGGAAAGATATTATGAAAACTGTACCGCAGAGAAGATGCTGTTACCAGTAATAAAGAACGGTAAATTAGTAAGCAAGTTGCCTTCCCTAACCGAGATAAGAGATTATGTTAGCTACCAGCTTGAACATCTTATCTGGAAAGAGGAACAGCGTTTTGAAAATCCTCATAAGCATTATATGGACATGAGCGTCAATTTATACAACACAAAAATGGAATTATTACATCAGAAAAGAGGAGATAATAAATAATATCGCCGTAATCTTTGGTACATTCAACCCGTTAACCATGGCGCATATTCAAATTGGATTATTAGCCCAAAAAAAGGTAAATGCCCAAAAAGTCATCTATGTTATTGCCCAGGACAGCTTTTTACAAAACTGGAAACAGATGGATAATGATTCAATTATCCCAGCAGAATCCCGATTTAAGTTAATGAAGCAAGCCCTAAATGATTATGGTTTTATTGCCAGCGATATTGAATTAACTGGAAAGTCAGATGGGAAAACATACAATAGTATTAACTACCTTAAAACTATTTACCCTAGCTATAAATTCTATATAGTTATGGGAACAGATAAAGTTGGCGAACTTGATAAATGGTATAGAAGTGAACAACTAATAAATGAAAACAAGTTTTTAATCATTGATAGAGATAACAACAAGCTAGAAGATGTTATAGTTTCAAGTCCTCTAGCAAGTAAGTATCAGGACAACTTTATATCTATAACCAATGACAAATTCAATTTTGTCAGTTCAACCATTATTAGGCAAGCATATGTTGATAATACCCTTGAGCAATACAAGCAGTATTTACCCAAAAATATTTATCAATATTTATCGCAAAACAAAAGTATACTTAAGAAAGGAAACGCAAATATGACAAATCTTCATAGTTTTGTAAAAGCAGCTACAGCTTCATTTACTTTAAGATTAGGTGATGTCCAATATAACAAAGAGCAGGTTTTATCTTTAGTTAGTAAAGCCGTCAAGAGTAATGTTGAGCTTGTTGTTTTTCCTGAACTAACGCTAACTGGATATAGCTGTTCTGATATGTTTTTAACAAGTCAGCTAGCTTCAGATAGCCTAAATGCGCTAATAGAACTTGCTGAAAAGATAAGTGAAATTGAAGGAGATGTTGCTCCAGTAGTTGTTGTCGGTTTACCTTATCGTCACAATTTCAAATTATATAATTGCGCTGCTTATTTACATAAAGGAAAAATTATTGCTTTGTGTCCTAAAACATATATGCCAAACTACAATGAATTCTACGAAAAAAGATGGTTTGCCTCTTCGCTTGATAACAACGACACTTATACCACTATAAATGGCCAGCAAGTACCATTTGGCACAAGGTTTATTATAGAAACTTCATCAAAAATGAAAATTGGATGTGAAATATGTGAAGACTTATGGGTTAGCAAACCACTAAGCATCGACCATTGCAGCGCAGGAGCAAATGTAATAGTAAATCTAAGCGCCTCAAATGAGCTAGTAACTAAGCAGCAATATCGCAAAGATCTAGTAAGAATGACTTCAGCTAGCAACAATTGCGCCTACTTATATGTCTCAAGTGGCAATGGTGAAAGCAGTACAGATGTTGTATATAGTGGTGTCCATTTGATAAGCCAAAGCGGTACCACTGTTGTTGATGATAGACAAACATTTAAACAGGATAACTTATTATCTATTGCCCTTTTGGACTTGGAAAAAATAGAAAATGATAGAATAAGATTAAATTCATTCCATCAATCAGCAAATCAGCAATATACAACTATTAATGTCACCACAAATAAAAAATCGCTTTCACTATTACCTGATTATGTAAACCCTTACCCTTTTATTCCAGCAGATAAAAGTAATAGAGAGCAAAGATGCAAAGAAATTCTGCAAATTCAGGCAACCGGTCTAGCTACTAGATTAAAAAAGATTAATTGTCACAAAACAGTTATTGGTATTTCTGGTGGTCTTGATTCAACCTTGGCATTATTGGTCATCAAAGAAGCTTATGATTTACTTGATTATCCTTATAGCGATATTATCGCAATAACCATGCCTGGTTTTGGCACTTCAAAACAGACAAAATCATCAGCCGATCGCTTAATGAACTCAATTGGCGTTACAAGTTTATGTATCGATATAACCCAAGCCTGTCGTGTTCATATGAAAGATATCGGTCAGGATGAAAACAACTATGATGTCACATATGAAAATATCCAGGCTCGTGAAAGAACCCAGATATTAATGGATATGGCCAATAAAGTAAATGGAATTGTTGTTGGCACTGGTGATTTAAGCGAACTAGCTTTAGGATGGTGCACTTACAATGGTGACCATATGAGCCATTACGCAGTTAACGTGTCAATTCCAAAAACCTTAGTTAGATTCATTATTGAAACCTATAGTGAAAACTGTCCTAAAGATTTGCATGATGTTCTTATCGATATTTGTAATACAATAATATCTCCTGAATTAATTCCTACTGATGCAAATGGCAACATTTCTCAATCAACGGAGGCGACAATTGGCAAATACGATTTACACGATTTCTTTTTGTATAACTTTATTAGAAATGGCTTTAGCAGGCAAAAAATTCTCGATTTAGCAGTCATCGCCTTTAAGCCATTAAATATCGATCAAAAACAAATAGAACAAACACTAAACACCTTCTTTCACCGCTTTAAAACAAATCAATTCAAAAGATCTTGTTTACCAGATGGACCAAAGGTTGGATCAGTTAGCCTTTCTCCAAGAGGAGATTGGCGTATGCCTTCAGACTATCAAGGATAGCCTGAAGGTTTTTTATTAGAAAATATTACAATCTCTTATTAATCTATTATCGCAGCCTTTTTGTAATAGTTCTTGATTAGCTAAGATATATGTATTTCCTTTTGTTCTAGTTATTGCCGTATAAATTATCTGTCTATTCAAAAGTGGATGACCGATTCTATTTGGCAATACAACTAAAATATTATTATAGTCTGATCCTTGCGACTTATGAATTGTAATAGCATAAGCTAAATCTATCTCGTCTTGGCTAATGAGTCTTAACGGATAAAACAGATATTCGCCAATTTTGAAAATGCGGTTTTCTTTATAGCCATCTTCAGTTTGTATTAAAGAGCTCTTTTTAACCATGAAATAGGCAATGCTGCTATTTTCTAGAGTTACTATTATTCCATTATCACCATTATACAGATCCAATACCTTATTATTTGTATTAATCATCATAATTTGACCTGGATATTGATACAAGACATCGGTCGAAACTGATTTATCGATGCACATGTTCTTGATAAAATTGTTAATAGAGCGAGCTCCACAATATCCCATATTTTCTGCTGATAATATTTTTCCTTGTAAAGACATTTCATACAATTCATCTAGCCTTTTTTTATCATCAAGATTAATCCCAGTTGCCTTCTTTACAAGCTCACGATAATATTCATTAGCCCAGATATTACAAATATAATTGATAATCTCTTTATTTTCACTGACGCTGTTATAGTATTGATAATAGAATATCGGGCATTTCTTTCGATCAGTCTTTTCTATTTTAAACTGCTTATAATCTTGCCATTTATCCTTTGCCATTACTAACTGTTCACCTTTATTGATTGCCGAAGCAAGAGCATAGATTTCAGTATCCTTTGAAAATCTTCTAGACTCATCCAGTTCAATAATATTGCCATTTTTTATAAGCATCTTACTATCTAGAAGAGCGGAAAATACCGCACCACTTTCAACAGAAGGCAGCTGGTTTTTATCCCCCATAATAAAGACTCTTGAATCATCTTGAATGCTTTCTAATAGTGAAGAAAACAAACAAATATCAATCATACTTGCCTCGTCGATTATAAAGATGGAATTAGATGAAAACTGATGTTTTTCATTATAGTTAAAGCGAGAAGTCTTGCTATCAACTTCAAGAAGTCGATGAATTGTAAATTGCTGCAGATTATCAATAATTGAGAATAATTTGCGGTTTTGTTCTTTGTATTTCTCAGATACACAGTCAAGAGTTGAGGAAATAGATTCCTTCATTCTACTTGCGGCCTTACCACTTGGAGCAACAAGGTATATATTATAATTTTTATCACTATTTTCAAGTAAGGCAATAAGCAAAAATAATACACATGTAGTCTTCCCTGTTCCTGGTCCGCCAGTGATTATTAGATTTTTATTTATTCCTTTTTTTACAACTTCTTCCTGCTTTTCAGATAGACCGAAATCATCTTTTGTGCATTTTCGATAATCAAAATCAATACTATTGTTGTATTCTTTAGTGAATAATCCCTCGATTGCTTTAGCTATCTTTTTTTTAGCGCAATCATATTTTCTCAAATAAAGCCACTGGTTACTAACAACAAATATCTTATTACTGCCTACAACAGATGATAAATAATCTTCATTTATTTTAGATAAATACTGCTGGTCAATACATATATTGCTCATTTGCTTAATTTGATCAATCTGAGATAAATCTATTTCTTCATGCTGCATCAGCATTTCACTTACTGCTTCAATCTTTTTTTGCCACTTTGACTTCAATACTTTTTCATCTAGGCTAATAGTGGTATTACCATCATCGACAAGGGAGAAATATATCGTAAAAAGATTCATTAATTGTTGTTTATCCAATAAATCATCTGATATATTTTGATCGATCATTTCTAAAACATAGCGCCAAATGTTAGAAATAAATTTATTCTTTAATAATAATTCAAAAAATTCCAACATAAAAGCCTCCTATTTTTTTATTCTATCATTGACTATTTCATCAAAAGATTGTTTTAACTGCTCATAGCTTGACCAGCTTTGACAATAAATTCCATTACTCTTATTTTTATTACATCCCCTTAAAAATACGTAGCAAACTCCCCCAAAATGTTCGTTAAAAACCTGCTGTTTTGTCTTGTTAGGATATTTAGATGCTAGTGCTTCGATTAAGTAATATCCATAAAGGGTTCTTTGAATTGAGTAACTGTCATTAACATGGCTAATTAACTGTTGAGCATCAGCATAAGAAGTAAACTGTTGATTTAAGCTATCGCTTTTCCAGTCGATTATTACAACTCTATCGTCTATTTTCACTAATAAATCGATAAAACCATTGAAATAGTTCTTTAAAAAACTATCTTTCATGTTTACATTGAATTCACATTCTGCTCTTTTCTTATCGTTGGAAATACTATTTAGTTTGAAAGTTTGACCGCTATCAACTCCTCCATGGAAAATAGTTATATCACTTGTTAATACATTATCGACCATTTGTTTTAAGCTATCAGTCCAATTATCGTCATAAACTATTTGATTGGCTACAAAACAGCGCTTGATAATCTTATTTAAGTTTGATTGATAATCAGTATAATCGAGTAGTTCAAATATCTCATGCATTGCTGTTCCAACTGCGGCTCCTTTTGGAAAATTTTCAGGAAATACAATTGGCTGGCAATCAGTATCATATTTGATGTTTGCGACCACAGCATTTCTATCATATTTGCTTAAACCTTCAATTTCATGTTCGTTTTCAACCACAATTCCATTTGAATTTGCCGGATTGTTTAAATTATCATCATTTATCGCTGGATGAGATAAGCTGGAATAAGAAAACATCATTGCCCTATTGTCTTTTATATTGGCGATAACCTTTTTAATATTATCCCTTTGCTCTATCATTTTATCCTGATTATTTCTGATATCAAATGGTTTTAAAATCTGTCCTACTTCCCTTTTTAGTTGCTCTGTTGTTTTACCATTATCACTAATATAGCGATAATAATCTGAAAACTTAGAAGTAAACGCCTTAAAAGAATTTGGCAAAAAATCGGCTTTAAAATCTTTATATTGAGGTAATATCAAAAGATATTTTGCTCTTGTATATGCTACATAGAATAACCTTTTTTGTTCCTGACTATCTTTTAAATTAACAAGATCACTATCCTTCTCTAATGAAATCATTGGCAATGATTCATCATCTAGCACTTTTCGATATGAATAAATCTCTTTTGATTTTCTATTTCCTTTAAAGCCCGCAACAGAAATTACTATTGGAAATTCCAAGCCTTTTGAAGCATGTATTGTCATAATTCTAACGCTGTTAAAATCTGTGCTTTTTTCAATAATTGCTGTAGCTTCATCATCATCCTTTGAAATATTCTGCTTTAGCTCAGTTATTAATTTTAATAGATTATGACCTTTTGACAAGTAATCAATACAGTAATCACCTATTTGTTTAAAAATAGCGTATGGTTGAATATCATTCAACGAACCAACATTACTCTTTAGTTTTGTTTTAAACAAAATATCATCGATTAAATCCTGCCATCTTTGCTCTTGAGCTGCTTTCTTAAAATCGTTTAGTATTTCTATTTCTTTTATATCATCTCGATCAAAATAATCGCTGGTAATATCCTTTAGACTATAACCAAAAAATTTGGTAGTTAATACTTTTTTTAAATACTTTCTGTTATTTCCAGTGAAATCACTGACATTTATCGCTTGAAGCATGCTAATCCAGTGAGCATTTTCCATCGATGAAAACAAGCTGTCATCTTTATAACGAATAAATGGTATGCCGCATTTCTGCAACGCATTCTGTATTGGTTTCATCTCAGATTTAGATTTTGCTAAAATTGCGATATCACTAAACCTGACATTTCTTATTTTGCCACCATCTTCAAGCTGCAATTTGGTTTTGTCATTTTCAAGCGAACAAATATCAACAATAATTTCTGCGGCAATATGGGCAAACTGCTGGCTGTTTACTTCATTTTCAGTTATCCAGAAAGCCGGTGTCTGCTTCTGCTGATAATAACATCTTGAGATATTTTCATCCTTATTTTCTTCTTTATACTCTGAAGGCAAAAAGGCAATATTATCCTTTTCAAGCTCAAAGTTTGGAAATAACATATTACAAGCTTCTACCATTTTTTCAGTAGAGCGATAATTCTTAGTCAATAAGCACTTTTCACCATTATTGCTTACAATCTTTTCAACAGCCTTAAAATAGACTTCAATATCAGCCTGTTGAAATGAATATATGGACTGCTTTGGATCACCTACAACGATAATATGATGTAAGTTGTCCTGCATAAAGATTTTTTCAAAAATATCAAACTGTTTCTGGTTAGTATCCTGAAACTCATCTATTATCGCATATTGGTATTTGTTTCTTACTTCAAGGGCAAATTTTTCATTATTATACAAAGCTTCTCTAACGTTTAGTATCATATCATCAAAGCTTTGAATCCTTTTGGTTTGCTTTTCTTTTTTCCACGCCAAGTAACACTCATCAGCTAACTCGTATGCTAATTGTTTTTCATCAAATTTTTTAATTGCTGATTTTCTTTTTGAATATAACAATTCTTTATCAATAGAAACTATACTCTTTACTTCTTTACCATCTTTATCTAAATAATAGTTTTTGATAATGTTTTTTAAATACTTGCCAAAGCCATCGACATCAAATTTATCATAAGCTAATATTTTTGAAATAACATCTTCCCTTCTTATATAACGATTAATAAAATCATCAATATGCTTGTCCTGCTGCATAGTCAACCCTATCGCAAAATTTCCAGAGAGACCAAATTCATTGATTAACTGTTGAGTGAAAGAGTGAATCGTTCCAATAAATCCACTGTTTATATCAACATTATTAATCTTTTTTCGTATTCTATCCTTTAATTCACCAGCAGCCTTTTCAGTATAGGTAACAATAACAATCTTGCTGAAATCAATATTGTTATTTACCAACTTATTGACTATTTCAACAATGTTATATGTCTTTCCTGTTCCTGCTGATGCCTCAATCGCATAGTTTTTATTAATATCATATGCTTTTAAATCAAACTTAACCATTTTTCCTCGTTTTCTTTTCTTCTAAAGGTAATTCAATTAATCTTGCCACCTTTTCCCTGTTTTCAGTAAACTGAACTTGACAGTCTTTTTGGTTATAGCCAAGCTGGGTGGTATAGTCAAACATTTTTTTATCATCGTAATATCTCCAGCCATTCGCTATATGTACATCAATTAGCTTATCAAAATCGCACTTGTCATCCTGTAATGCTTCAATATAGAAAAAATAATTATCATTATAGTTATTCATTCCCTGATAGATATCAAGTAGTATTTGTTGGGCTCTCTTCTCACTAATTGAAAAGCTTTTTTTCATTTTTTTATTGATAATTAAATTCACTTTAGTTTTTTTAGTTATCAATACGTTAATTAATGAAGCCACATATAGATATAGATACTTATTTGTTTCCTTTTTCTCATCATTATCAGCCAATTTATAATAACTAATTGTATCCAAGTCTTCTTCTATGATTAAATCCTTATCGCATACTATGGTAAATGTTTCTTCATTATAGGTTAATAAATAATCATCAAGTTTTTTGACAATCATTTTATCAATACTATCTTTATAGTCATCCATCATTTCTTTGCATTTATCCATAATAAGATTATAGTTTTTTTCTAACAATTCTTTTGTATTTAAGGGCAGCTTACGGTCCATAATTAGTTTTTCTTTAATCTTATCACTTTCTACTATGGATTTGTTTTTTATATATTCGCAAATAATACTTACACAAATCCTATTTAGTTCTTTTTTACTAATAAATAATGGTTCATATTCCTTTGTAGCTACTATCTGATTGATATCATATTCTTTGCCGAACTGTCTTTCAACTTTATTTCTAAAAGGTTCAATTAAATAATCAGCCATTTCTGAGATTTTTATTCTATTATTACTGATGATCGCACTGTCTATTTGTGGTTGTTTTACTTGATCCAACTTTTTTTCTGATAATAAACTCATATAGTATTGACTATTAATCATTTCTCTAAGTGTAAATAAGCTATCGATGTCGCGAGTTTCATCCAAAGCAAGGCTTATCTCTTTTTCTTTCTTATCAGGTAATAGACTTAAAAAACTAGATGGAAATAACTCGCTATCTGTTTTTAATTCCGTATTCAAATAACTGAAATAACAATGCTTATTGGCATTTTTATACTGCAAGATAAAATCTTTCTTTTTTTGATTAATGTCCTGTTGCACTCTTAAATCAAGCTCACTTCTCTTTTCACTATTATCCAAAACGTTATCGTTACAATTCAATATGAAAATATAATCAGCATTCAACACTGCATTATTTTTCAAATTGGTAAAACTAACTCCATTAACAAATAGACCATAATCTTTTTTTTGCGATTGTGAGCAATTATTTATCATAATGCTTAGAAGCATATCAATTGTTAAGGCATTATTGGAAATATTCAAATTTTTAATTCCATTTACAATTTTTTCAATATTTGTAAACTGTCCATCATTTAAACAGTAGGCCCATTTTGCTAGCTGCTGCATTATTAAATCAATATCTGAAATAGTGTTGTTTCTAGTCAATTCCACCCACATATTTAAATCATCTATTATGCTTATTAATTTATAAATTGATTCATCATCAAATTTAAATGTCGAATATGGCTGTAGTTTTTCATCATTTAGCTCTACAATATTATCCTGATCATTGATATCGACGATTTTAGATAAAACCAGTCTTTTCTTTAGATACATAAAGTCGTTGTTGTTAGCCTTACTACGGAATATATTTAATTTTAATAAGACATCGTTATAATCCAATAGCTGCTCTTCACTAAGATTTCTAACCATTTTTACTAGCTGATTATTGATAATCAGGGAAAAATCTTCTCTTGTATAAACCCCTTTATATACAATATCGGCTAAAACAGTTAATAAATCCGCTAAAGGCGATGACATTGGACAATTAGCATTTATTGAAAAGTTGATATTTGGATAGTTGATATTGTCCTGTTTAAAGACTCTGTTAATCTCGTTTTTATAGATTGATATATCTTTAGCAAGTACAATAAAATCATTATATTTACATTTTTCCTCTTTGATTTTTTGACAAATGAATGTATGAACCTGTTCGATTTCTCTTAATCTGCTTGGTGATTTGATAATTGTATAACCGACATAATCGTTGCTAGTTTCATCATTTTCAATTGATAGAACCAAAATATCATTATCCTTTTTTAGCTGCTCAATAATCTTTTGAGTTAACTTATCGAAACAAGTAAAACCAAAAAAACAAATATGTTTACCCTTTACTAAAGCAGTTTTATTATCAAACAGATATTTTATGGTGGCAAAGCCATGTTTTTTTCCATAGTCAATCATTTGATCATATAAATTTTTTTGCCAAGGGCAATTTGATAGAGTTGTTTCTTCTTTTTCATATTCATAAAATAAAGAAGATAATTCTTCCACTACGCTAAAAAAAGCGGCCTTGTTTTTAGTTAATTCTTTAATTTCTGAAGGAATATTATCTTTATCAGATAATAATTGCAAAAGGATTAGTTCAATATCAGTTTGTTTTAATAAACTATATTTTCTATCAGTGCAAATAAAACTAAATAACCCCTGATTAATTGTTTTAAAATCAGCACTCATCAGAACATCTTTTTGAGTTTTTAACCAGTAGGCCTTAAACCATTTTTGCATTGTATTATCAGGGAAAACAACAGTAAGCGGATCGAAAATATCTGCTTCTTTTATTTTATCTATTAATAAATCTGCCAGTTCGTTTAGTTTTTCCATATTCCAACTCCATATTTTATATATTAATTCTATTGTATCTTTTTCAGCAAATAAACTTTTTTTAGTCATATTAATAATTTTTAAGTATCAGTTTTCCTATCAGATTGGCTATTTCTTCAGGAGTCTTATTGATTGGCTCAGTTAACCATTGACTCAATATATAGTAGATTCCTCCTGCATAATAATAAGTAATCAATTTGAAATCACTTGAGTCAATGTTATTGAAATTGACTTTTAATTTGGTTATATCTGATAAATATATTTCATTAATTAACTCAATAAACTGACTATCGCTACGACACTTTATCAAAATGATCATATTGTTAGCATTATTATAAAAATAAAGGCAAACATCATTTAGCCATGTCATTGGATTATCTTTGGCTTTATCTTTAATAGCCATATTTTTAATATCTGTAATCATTTCGTGTCTGATTTCACTTAAGATATCCTTTGGTTGAGAATAATGACGATAAAAGGTTGCCCGATTAATTCCAGCCTGCTGGCATAATTGAGTAACAGCAATCTTATTAATATCGTTTTTTTCAAGCAAAAGCAACAAAGCTTCTCGTAATAATCTTTTTGTTAATTTTGTTCTCTGATCATCCTTCATCTTTACGTTCTCTTTTCTATAATAAGCAACAATAAACGCCAATTTGTTTCATAACTTACAATTGTCAAAAATCTGGCGGTTGAGTATGCGACATGTGTATATTATAATATCTTTTGTCGCAAAATTAAACGAGAAAGGACTTAATTATGGGTTTATTAAAAATTATCTTAGTTTGTTTTATCGCCGGGATTGGCGCAGGACTTGGTACGGGGTTTGCTGGTTTAAGTGCTGCTTCCGTCGTTGGTCCCTTGTTATCAACTTTTTTAGATGTGTCACCATACCAGGCAATAGGTGTCGGATTAATAAGTGATGTATTAGCTAGTTCTATCAGCGCCTACACATACCATAAAAGTGGTAATTTAGATATTAAAAACTCTTTACCACTATTATTAAGTGTATTAGTAATGACTATTATCGGTAGTGTAGTTGCTAGCTACGTTCCAGCTAAAGCCATGGGTTCTACAATGCAGATAATGCTGATCATTTTAGGATTACGCTTTATCTTGGTTCCAATAAAAACTACAAAAGCTCAAATGAATGCAGTATCCAAGAAAGAAATGCTGATAAAATCAGTTCTGGGTGGTATAGTTGTCGGCTTTATTTGTGGATTTGTTGGAGCAGGTGGAGGAATGATGCTATTATTTGTATTAACTTCACTATTAGGCTATCAAATGCATATGGCAGTTGGTACAAGTGTATTTATAATGGCATTTACGGCTCTTACTGGAGGAATAAGTCATATCGCATTTGGAGGATTACCAGATTCTACTGTCTTAATATTCTGTTGTTTATTTACTTTACTATGGGCACAAATTGCCAGCAAAATAGCCAATAAGGTTGATACAAGAACACTAAATATCGTTGTTGGAATTGTTTTAATATTAACTGGTATTGTGGTATTAGT
>JAEDOA010000033.1 GCA_016302195.1 Erysipelotrichaceae bacterium
TTTATTATTATAAATATGTTGTACAATTATAGTAGATAATAGTGGAGGTAAACGTAATGACAGATATTCAAATAGCACAGAAATGCAAGATGGAAACAATCGATAAGATTGCCCAAAAAGCATCTATTGATGATAAATACCTAGAAATGTATGGTAAATACAAAGCTAAGATTAATAATAATCTGCTTAAAGATAAAGAAAACGAAAGAGACGGAAAATTAATACTAGTTACCGCTATTACTCCAACACCAGCGGGAGAAGGGAAAACGACTACCTCTATAGGCTTATTAGACTCACTTAACGCTTTTGGTAAAAAGGCTATTGCCGCTTTAAGAGAACCATCATTAGGCCCTGTTTTTGGCCTTAAAGGAGGAGCAACAGGGGGTGGATATGCCCAGGTTGTTCCTATGGAAGACATTAATCTGCATTTTACAGGAGATTTTCATGCTATCTCTTCAGCCTGCAATCTATTAGCAAGTATGATTGATAACCATCTGCAACAGGGAAATGGTTTAAACATAGATCCTAGAAGAATAATTTTTAAAAGAGTAGTAGACATGAATGATCGTGCTTTAAGAAATATTATTATTGGTCTTGGTGGGAAAACAAATGGCGTGGTTAGAGAAGCCTCTTACGAAATAACAGTTGCTTCAGAGGTTATGGCTATTTTATGTTTATCAAAGGACTTATTCGACTTAAAAGAAAGATTGGGAAAAATCATTGTTGCTTATACCTATGATAATAGAGAAGTTACTGCTAAGGATTTACAAGCAAACGGAGCAATGACAGTTTTGTTAAAAGATGCCATCAAGCCTAATTTAGTTCAAACTCTAGAGCACAATCCTGTAATAATTCATGGTGGCCCATTTGCCAATATTGCCCATGGCTGTAATTCCATAATCGCAACAAGTATGGCATTAAAGTTGGCCGACTATGTTGTTACTGAAGCAGGCTTTGCATCAGATTTAGGTGCGGAAAAATTCTTTGATATCAAATGCCGCATCGCTAACAAAAAACCTAGTGTTACAGTTTTGGTAGCCACCATTAGAGCTCTAAAATATCATGGTGGAATCAAAAAGGAAGAGCTAGACAAAGAGGATTTGCCTGCTCTAAGCAAGGGTATCGCTAATCTTTTAGCCCATCTGTCTAACCTAAAAGAACAATATCATATACCAACAGTTGTTGCGATTAATGCTTTTACAACTGATACAGAAGCTGAACTTTCTTTAGTTAAAGAAAAATGTCAAGAATTAGGTTGTGATGTTGTTATTTCCGATGTATGGGCAAAAGGCAGTGCTGGTGGAATGCAGCTAGCAGAAAAGGTCGTTGAATTAGCGGAAAGGGATAATGAATTCACTCTTTTATATCCTGATGAATATTCTATTGAGGAGAAACTAGATACTATTTGTAAAAAAATCTACCATGGTAATGGTGTGATTTATACAGAAAATGCTAAAAAACAGTTGAAACAAATTAAGCAATCACAATATCGAAATCTACCAATATGTGTAGCTAAAACGCAATACTCGTTATCTGACAATCCTAAATTACTGGCTGCTCCAACAAACTTTGAGATTACAGTGAAAGAGCTAAAAGTGTGTGCTGGTGCCGGATTTATCGTTGCCTATTGCGGCGACATTATGACAATGCCTGGTTTGCCTAAACAGCCAGCTGCTCAGTCAATAGATATTGATGAAAATGGCAATACGGTAGGGCTATTCTAATATGGAAAAGATGAAAGAAAGCAGTCTTAATGACTTTATCATTGATTTATCTTCCAATAGCTTTAGTCCAGGAGGAGGATCAGCCTGCGCTCTAGTAGGAGCTATTTCTAATAGTTTAGCTATTATGGCGGCAAATCTAACAAAAGATAAGAAAAAATTCCAAGATAAAAAGCAATATCTTGAAACCTTAATACAACAATCTAATCAACTAAATGAAAGGCTGCTTGATGCAATGGACAAGGATAAAACTGCTTTTGAGCCTTTGGCCAAGGCTTACAAATTGAGTAAAGACGACCCATGTAAGGAAGAAAAAATCCAACAAGGTTTACTTTCTGCCTACAAAGCTCCTTTTGAGTTGCTACTTATTATGAAAGAAGTAGTTGAGTTAATTCGACAATACAGCAACAACTGTTCTAAGTTAGTTCTATCAGATGTAGCAACCGCTGCAGGATTAGTCATTGGAACTATCTACGGAATTAAAATCAACATTCTTGTTAATACCGCTGCTATCAAAGATGATAAATTAAGATTATCTCTTGAACAACAGACAAATCAGCTTGCCCAATCATGTATCAATGAGGCAGAGATTATTTATAAATATTCTCTAGAAAGGATTGTAGCAAATGGCTAATATACTAAAAGGAAAACCCGTTTCATTACTAATTGATCAGAAAACAAAAGAAATTATTTCCGGCAAACAAGTAACACTGGCAACCATTAGAGTTTCAGATAATAAAGATGATATAGCATATGAAAATAATATTGCCAAAAAAGCCGCTTCATTTAATATTAATCACAAAAAAATAGTTTTAGAAAGCAACATAACAAAACAGTCATATCTAGATGTTTTGGATGAATGCAATAACGATGACTCAATACATGGCATCTTATTACTGAATCAGCCATTTGAAAAAGAAAGCTCTACGCTGATTAACCCTAATAAAGATATTGATAGTTGTAATCCAATAAACCTTTCTAGCAGTTTTTTAAACACTCCTGGATTTGGCGCTTGCACTGCAAGGGCAGTTATGGAAATGTTGCACTACTATAACATTCAAATATCATCGCAAAATGTTTGTGTTGTTGGCAGAAGTAAAACTGTTGGCAAGCCATTAAGCATGATGCTATTAAATGAAAATGCAACGGTGACTATATGTCATAGTCATACTAAAAACCTTGAGGAAATCTGTAAAAATAACGACATAATTATCGCTTGCCTTGGAAAAGCAGAATATCTAACTGCAGATTTTTTCTCAAAAGGCCAAACTGTAATCGATGTTGGAATTAACTATAGTCAAGAAAAACAGAAAATAGTTGGCGATGTCTTATTTGATGAAGTATCAAATATAGTTGAAAATATTTCACCTGTTCCTTTTGGAGTAGGTTCTATTACTACTTCAATATTATTTAATCACTTAGCAATTGCTTATCAGAGGAGTAAAAAATGAACACAAGAAAAGTTGCATATATTTCAATGTTAGTAGCACTTTATTTAGTGCTTGCTGTATTGACTCCTGTAAAAGTCCTTAATTTTAAATTCACCTTTGAAGCCTTTCCTATCCTGATTGGCGGCTTTCTATTTGGTCCAAAGGAGGGCTTTTTGATTGGTACATTAGGTAGTTTTCTATATCAGATTCTTTTTTCAAGTTATGGCTTAACTCCAACAACTTTGTTATGGATTTTACCACATAGTATATCTGGACTTCTTGTTGGCTATTTAAGCAAAAAACTTGATTTTAATTTTAATAACAAGTCTATCTTCTTAATCTCAGCAGCTAGCGCTATTCTGGTTACCTGTCTAAACACCTTTGCCTTATATATTGATAGTAAGCTATATGGCTACTACAGCTTTGCTTTGGTATTTTCAACAATTGGTCTAAAGTTTGTTGCCGGTATCATTCTAGCGATTATTTTTGCCTCAATAATACCTTTAATTTTGAAAAGACTAAAAAAAGCATAGCTCTTCACTATGCTTATATCATGCAGCCGCAAGTTATTTGCGGTTTTTTAATTTTCATAATTGATGTTTTCCTGATCATTGAAAGGATATTCAATGATTTTATCGCAATCCATATCCGATTTTTTCATATCTACTGCGTTAATCTGATGATTGTAATATGTTGTATAGTAATAAATCAAATCATCGCAATCACAGCAACTAGAATAAATAGTATATTCGTACTCATTTTCTCTAACTTCACAGCAGCCAAATTGCTGTTCTACAGATGTCAGTATGTGAAAGAATTGAGATACTTCAGCATATTTGCTATCCCTTGTCTTGCTATTATTTCTTGTAAAAGCAACTTTAACAAAACGAGACATGCTGCTTAAATCTCCTGGCAGGCCCATTGATCCCATTCCTCTAGAATAAGTACTTAATGATAAATTTTTATCAAAATTATTTGCCGGCTGGCTGATAGATAATGACATGTAATTATTTAGATTGAATAGCTGGTAATCAAATGGTGGATTATTTGTTAATACACCGACCTTATTCTCATATAAATGTATTCCGGTTTTTGTTGCTTCCATTACAATACATTCACTTTTATCTGCAATCATCCAATGTAGTTGGGCAGTTGGCATTTCTTTTGATAAAGATTCGCTAGTTAAATTAAGAGTAGTAATAAGCTTTTTTACTTCTTTGACAGATTCACAGCTTGCCAATACATAAGGAATTAGTTCAAATTGAGCAAGATTAGTCTTTCCTGGAACTATTTCATCATTATAGTAGGCATTACCGACAAAGTTCAAACCTGCCATTGCTAATCCTTTTTCATTCATTCCTTCAAAATATTGAGGTAAATTGCCTAGAGTTATACCCATGCCGATCATTGCATAATGACTCTTTATATCATCAACATGATTAAAATGCATTAGGTAATTTCTACCTGTTACTAGTACCTTTTGGCCATAATCAAATTCATAATCAAGATTTCTTCCAAAGTAAAAATTCTTACCCTGATATGTTGCAGCAGTACACATATTACTTTCCTCCTTTTTTATGTACTATTAATATCTCTTTTTATAACTAACTTTTATCCCTACCTTTATTATAAACTTTTTTAAATGTTTTACCATGGTGAATTGTCATTCTCAATTTGACCAATCATTACATAGCGACCCAGTTTTGGATTAGTAATTTCTTTATGTTCTACAATATAATCAGCTAACACATCATGAATTGGTAGACAGGAATCTGTCCATTTGCTTCTTTTGGATATTTGATAAGTGTCATTTCCTCCTGATGCCATATATTTGCTGGTAACTACTTTAAAAATATCATCATAACGTATATCAGTACCGTCTTCTTTTTTAATTGACACAACCTTATTTGGATATTTTCTATTGTTATCAATCACCACATTGAATCCAGAAAACATGATATTTCCATTGTTGCCAAATCTTTGTGGCATCATAACCTCGGTAAATAGGTCATAGATATCTTTGCCTGTGTAATATCCTATTTGCAGATTATCATTAAAGCCCATTGCTTCAGAAATTGTAAATCTGGTAATATCTCCTTTAGCTAGACTATAGCCACAACTAGTACAATTGAAATAAACAAAATCAGCTTTAGTTATTTCTTTTACAGCATCACAAATAAAATTGCCTAAATGACTTTCCCTTGAAAGACGCATATCGATTTCTTCTTTTGCCACGCCTAAAACTTCATCAAAATAATAATCGTATTTTGAAGTAACCTTTTTAACAAATTCGTCTACTGTTTTGTCTCCCTCAAAATCAGAATGGATAACATCTATTACCTCACATTTTCTGTCTACAACCTTTTTACTTTCAGTATCATAAGTCAATTGACAATGTGGTAAAGATTTCCCTGAAAATCCGCCTTTACATATCACACAATCATCAACCACTCGACAATAATCTTGCGGAATATGACCGCCAATCATCACATCTGGCTTGAATTGCTTAATCTTATAATACAAGTCTATCAAATCACCACTTTCACTTTCATCTGTAAAGTAAAAAGGCATATGAGCTAATATGATTAATAAATCAGATTGTTTTTTTACTTCTGGCAAATACTTCATTAACTGTTGATATTCATCTAGTACTTCAAATTGGCTAAATGCTTCTTTTTCAACCATATAAGGAGTATAAGAAGTTGTCACACCTATTATTCCATATTTGATATTGTTTTTTTCGATAATAGTATAAGGCTTAACATTTTTGATTAATTGCTTACTATCTTTATAAACGATATTGCAACACAAAATGTCCATCTTATTACATATATGCTCAATACATTCTTCTAGATTTTCTCTTCCTTTGTCAAACTCATGATTTCCTAAGGTCATACAATCAGTATTAATCAAAGCTAAACCATCCATTACTTCTTTACCATGCCATAGGATTCTATTAATGTTATCTCCAGCATCCAGTAATAAACAATTGTCTCTATTTTTACTTCTTATTGATTCAATAGCTGAATAAAATTTACTTAGTCCTGGTGCCATTGGTGTTTTTCTAAACTCTCCACCATAATCTGCATGATTTAAAATATCAATTTTTACTAAAGCCATCTTGCTCCTTTCTACCATGGGGAATTATCATTAGGTAATTTTCCTATAATGTTATAACGATTATCAATTGCGGGTTTTATTTCTTTCTTCAAAGAAATATAGTGAGCAATTATATCGTGAGTACAAACTAAACTATCATTCCAAACAAGATCCTTAACAACTTCTTTGGTATCATTTCCTCCCGTTGACATATACTTGCTAGTAGCAACTATATATTTTTTGGTTTTATCTAATTCACTACCATCGAGTTCTAGAATTTTTAAATCTTTATTTTCGCAATCATAAATAACCTTTAGCCCTGAAAAGAAGATATTAGCATTGTTGCCAAATCTTTCTGGGTCAAGTACAGTCCTAAACAGTTGATATATTCTTTCATAATCAAAAGTTGCTAGTTGAATTGTTTCATTAAAAGCGATTGCTTTATGAATACTATATCTTGTAATAATTCCTTTTCTTATCCCTTGACCACAACTTGTAGTATTAAAATAAGCAAAATCTACATTAAAGTATTCCCTTATCGCATCAGCTATTAGATCTCCCATTGCGCTTTCGTAAGCTAAACGCATCTTTATATCTTTAGTAGCAATCCCTAGTGGTTTTTGATAAAAATCATTAAATGGAGCGACAACTTCTTCAACAAATTTGTTAATATTCTCGTCTTCTTTATGACAATTATGCAATACGTCGATTATTTCACATTGCCTATCAACTATTTTCTTTTTCTCTGTATCATAATATAGAATCGCATTGGCTAGTGAAACTCCACCAAAACCGGCTTTGCACACTGTAATGCCCTGATATACCTTACAATAGTCTCCAGGAATATGTCCGCCAATAAACACATCTATTGGTAAATCAGCTAGTTTATCTAAACAATCAAATAATTCTCCAGATTCTTCGTTTTTAAAGTAAAAAGGAAAATGAGATAGAACAATAATGATATCTACTCCCTTTTCTTTTAATAATAAGACATATTTACGAATTTGACCCACTGTATCAATGACTTCAAAATCACTAAATGAGCTTTTTTCAACAATTTTATCGACATATTGAGTAGTTGCCCCTACAATGCCTATTTTCAATTCACCTTTTTCTAAGATGGTGTAAGGGGAAGTATTACTGATAAATCTATTTGTCTTTTTATCGATAATATTGCAACATAGTATTGGAAATAGTGTGCTAGAATATTTCACATTTTCAAGTAAAACATCTCTACCTTTGTCAAATTCATGATTTCCTAAAACAAAGCAATCAGTTTTAAGTAGTTTTAATCCATCAAATACTTTTTTAGCTGGCCACAATGTTTTATTTGTATTATCACCTGCATCTAATAACAGGGTATACTCTGGATTTTTTTCTCTTATTTCTTCTATGGCGCAATAAAATCTCGATAAGCCAGGATAATCTTCGTCTTGGCGAAAATGTCCGTGAAAATCAGCATGAGATAAGATATCAAGTTTGATGATACTCATCCTTTTAGCCCTCCCTTGCTGACACCTGTAACAATGTTTTTACGACAGAATAAGAACAATATAATCATTGGTAATACTACAATTGTTGCTCCTGCCATCAAAACTTCATACCTAATTCCAGTTTCATTTGTAAAAGCAAACAAACCAAATGGTAATGTACGATTTTGTTGAGAATTAATAACCAAAATACTCCATAAAAAGCTATTCCAGCAAGCAATCGCATTTAACAGTCCTATTGTTACTAAAGATGGTTTAGCAATAGGTACTAGTATTTCCCATAAGTATTGCCAATCTGAAGCCCCATCAACTTTTGCTGAATAATACAAACTATCGGGAACCGACATAAAGAAATTTCTCAGTATATATGTATAGAATATTGAACTTACAAAGGGAATTATCAAAGCAATCAAGGTATCATACAATTTCATCTTTACTATCGTTGTATAGTTTGTGATTATCAGCATTTCAAATGGTATCATCATCATTGATATCAACAAAGCAAACAATATATCTCTTCCAGGAAACTTCAATTTTGAAAAAGAGAAGGCAGCCAAAATTGAATTAAACATTGTCAAAGCAACACAACAAATAGTGACAATGACAGAGTTTAAAAAGTATCTACCAAATGGAGCAACCTTTAAGGCTGTAAGATAATTATTGAATGTTGGATTTTCTGGTAAGAATGTTGGTGGAACTCTATTTGCTTCAAACCCTGTCTTAAATGAGGTGATAATCATCCAAATAAAAGGAAAAATCATAAAAAATGCACCGATTGCTAAAAAGATATATACTAATGTTTTTTTCAACTTATCGCTTTTAGTCATATTTTATACCCTCCTAGTAATAGTTGTACTTTCTTTGAATTCTATTCTGTATCATGGTAAATATCAAAATAATAACAAATAGTACCATTGCGCTCGCTGCTGCATAACCTACCTTTAAGTTCTTATAGAATTGCTCATATAAATAGAAGATAACGGTATATAGGTTGTATGAAGGCCCTGGTTTTCCACCAAATAAAACATATAAGCCATCAAATACTTTGAATGCTGAAATCATATTTACAATAGCTACCAAACCGATAGTAGGCGCTAATAAAGGAACTGTAATATTAAAGAAAATATCACTGCTTTTTGCTCCGTCTACTTTAGCAGCTGTATAATATTGAGGATCAATATTTTGTAATCCCGACAACAAAAGAATAATTGTAAATGGTAACATTGACCATATTCCATATATGCATAAACATATCATGGAATACTTTGGATCATTTAACCAATTTATCGCACTTACATCAAACAATGAAAGAACATAGTTGATTATTCCATAATCATAATTGAATAACCATCTCCACACTAGTCCAATAGCTGCAGATGAGGTAACCATTGGCATAAAATATGCTGTTTGAAATAAACCTTTTAGTTTTTCAACACTATTCAATAATACCGCAATAATAATTGATAGTACTAATGAAATCGACACTACTACTACAACATATATCAAAGTATTATAAATTGAACTAATAAAGTCTGGATCAGCAAAAATCTTTTGATAATTTGCCATACCATATGATGAGAAAGTATCAGTAAGAACGCGATAGTCTTGTTTAAAGCTGATCATAATGGCATTTATGAAGGGATAAATTGTAAATACAATGATTCCAATCATAAATGGCAATAAAAATAATGCCGGTTTTAAAAATGTTTTTGGGGTAATAACCTCATCATTTTTTGTTTTGTACCTAAACATAACGTTCTCCACTTTCTTCATCAAATAAGAATACTAATGATTTCTTAAAATCAAATCTTAATTCGCTTTCTTCCTTATATTCACTATTTGAGTCAACAAAAACTCTAATTTCTTTATCTCCAACTTTCGCTGTTATTAGTGTATCCTTACCACTTAAAAAACTCTCCTTAACAGTGCAATGAAGTTTTCCTTTTTCACAATTGGTTAATGCTTCAGCCCTAAATGCCAACACCACTCTTTTACCAACTAAATTAGAAGTATCAAATAATCCTTCAATTAAATAATCACAGTTATCGATTTTTATGCCTTTTTCCTCTACTTGCCCATGTAACTGGTTAATAGTAGGAATACCTATAAAATCCGCAACAAATAGATTGTGAGGTTCATTATATAACACTCTTGGGTTATCAAATTGTTGTTTTACTCCTTTTTTCATTAGTAAAACATAATCTGAGATTGCTGATGCTTCGTCTTGGTCGTGAGTAACAAAGAAAGTAGTAACTTTTGATTCTTTTTGAATTCTTCTGATTTCCTCTCTCATTTCAATACGCAATTTAGCATCTAGATTGCTTAATGGTTCATCTAACAACAATAATTTAGGATCTTTGACTAAGGCTCTCGCGATGGCAACACGTTGTTGCTGGCCTCCTGATAATTCTTTGGGTTTACGATCTAAATAATCATCAATATGAACCATTTTGGCATACTTGATGGCTTTCTCAATTCTTTCTTTCTTTTTAACTTTTTTTATTTTTAAAGGAAAACAAATATTTTCTAGAACAGTCATATGAGGATATAATGCATAGTTTTGAAACACTAGTCCAACCTCTCTTTTTTCAGGAGGTAAATCTGTTACATCTACATCATCGAAATATATTTTTCCTTCACTGACAGGAAGAATCCCTGAAAGCATATTTAGCATTGTTGTTTTACCACATCCTGAAGGGCCTAATAGAGCAATTAGTTTTCCACTTTCAAATTCTGCGGTTAAATTATCAACAGCAGTAACATTATTATATCTTTTTGTTAATCCCTCAACTCTAACTTTCATCCACTAACATCTCCTTTAATACTCTACCATCTGTATCTTTCATATCAAAGCCGATCATTTTTGCCATAGTAGCCGCCTCATCAACCATATTGGCTTGTTCTATTACAATACCCTTTTTTACTTTAGGGCCTGATGCAATAAATAAGGTATTTTCTTTTCTTTCCGGTCTACTACCGTGAGTAGCAGCTCCTACCTTATGTTCTCCTGGAACCCTCTTTGAGAAAATACATCCAGTGTCAACATGATCTGAGAAAGAAATGTTGCGCTTGCTTTCGATAACAAAATCGAAAGGCCCATCTACATGATATTGATCTTTCATTTCTTCTTTGTCTAAAACATAAAGCAATTGAATATCTTTGTCCTGTTTCAAACCCTCTAGAAAATCTCGAACTTTCTTCTTCATCTTTTCATCTTCAGGATTAGCAAGTTCGATAAATGAGGTTAAGCAAGCACTATGAGCATAACAATCGCAATCTATCACATGTCCTTTACCATCAGTTCTGATAAAACCATTTTCCTTTAGTAATTCGTTCATTTCTAATGCTTCTTCAATATCAGTTTGACCATGATCTCCCATAATAACAAAGTTGGTATTATCAAAATCACCATATCTTCTGATTGATTCTAATAGAACTCCAAATTCTTCGTCATGCTTGCGCAATTGTTCAATTGTTTTTGGATGATATACTCCATAAGTGTGTCTAACGCTATCTAAATCACACATCTTTACAAAACAAACATCTGGTTGACCAAAATCTCTTATTAAATCAGGCGCAATTGCCATTGTATATAAATCTAAAGAACGATCTTCGCCCTTCAGGAATCTTCCATATTTCCAAAAATAAGCATCCATTAAATTTTTAGTGGCTGTAGGCCATAAATATGTTTCTGGATTATAGCCCTGATAGTGATAAGGAACTATCATTGGCATATTGTAGGTATAATCCGCTTTGCCAGTTACTGGCCAAGATAATGAACAAGTGGTTAGTCCTAATTCTCTTGCATAATCAAGAATAGTTGGTGCTTTAACATCTTCTTTCATGCCAAACCAAACATCGTTTGGCCATAATCCCCTTTTTAAATACTCATTATTACATATGCCATGTCCTTCAACATATTTTCCCGTTACTATTGAAGTATGACAACAATATGTTAAAGCAGGGTGAACCGGTAACATATGGTGAACATATGAACCATTATTGATAATTTGGGAAAAGTTTTTCATTGTTTTCATTTGTTCGATATCACATGAACATAATGCATCAATCATAAACACAAATAATTTTTTCATTGTCTTCTCCTTTTAAAAAACACAGTAACCACCTTAAAGGTGGTTACTGCTTGAAACCATTAATAATTTATTGATTTAATTCATTGTTTGCTGAAGCTATCATATCGTTGTATGCCTTTAAAGGTTCAACATTATTAAAGCAAGCTTCAGAAATCATCTTGTCGATTGCTGTACGAACACCAGCAGATCCATTAATACTATTCAACCAATTAACTGCATCCTTTTGTTGGTACAAAGCCTTAATAGCAATATTTGTTTCAATATAATCTTTAAATACTTGTTGTTCCATTGCATCTTTGTATGCTGGTAAAGCTCCAAAATGCACAGCCCATTCAGCTGCATTTTCTGCTTGAGAGAACCACTTTAAGAATTTATATGCAGCTTCTGCTCTTTCATCAGTTGATTTGAAACAAACATAGCCTCCGCCCCAAGAAGAAATATATGGATGCTGGCTGTCAGCTTGTGGAATTGGTGCAGCAGCAACTTCAAATGCACCATTGTTTTGTGTAGCATAACCAACTCCTGCACTAGAGCCGATATAAGAAGCTACAGCGCCTGAACAGAATGGACCTGATAAATAATAGTCGTCACCAGGAAGACGGAAAATACCTTCCTTAATACAATTAGAGAACCATGTTAATTGATCTACAGCCACTTTATCGTTGATAGCCATTTTCTTGTTCTTAGCATCAATATAGCCAGAGCCATTTTGTACTAATAAACCTTGGAATGTATCAATTGCTGAATCTGTTCCGAAACCAGGCTTACCAGTTTTTTCATATAGTGTACGGCTAACTGTTTCCAATTCTTCCCAAGTAGTTGGTACTGATAAATTGTATTGATCAAATAAAGTCTTATTATAGAATAATACTTCTGAAGTGATGATGATTGGAATCATGTAAACTGCTCCATCATTCCATTGAGTAATTTCACCATATAAATCTCCAGCTAAATTGTCTTTGAAATTAGCAATACCAATTTTTTTATCAGCTAAATATGGTCCAAAATCAACTAATAAATCGTCAGCAATATAATCAGCAACATTTGTTGCGAATCTAGAACAAATGTCAGGTCCTACGCCATTTCTAATTGCTTGAAGTAAATTAGCATCATAATCTTGATATGGTTGCTGAACAGCAATAACCTTAACTTCAGTTTGGCTGTTGTTAAATTCATCAATCATTTGATTAATAAAATCATTATGATGTTCTGTATATGTATGCCATAAAGTAACTTCAACTGGTCCGTCTGTTTTACCACTGTCTTTACTACAGCCTACAAAACTTAATGCCATTATTAAGGCAAGAGTGATTTGAATAAGCTTTTTCATACTTCCTCCCTGTGCTTATTTAGCATAAGATAATTATATAATATTTGTACTTATTATACATATACAATTGATTTCATTTTTAATATATTTGTAAGTATAATAGTTCTATTTATCAAAATATCGTTACTTGAAAAAGTAAATTCCAGTTTGAAAAAGAAAAATCCAGTTTGAAAGAG
>JAEDOA010000159.1 GCA_016302195.1 Erysipelotrichaceae bacterium
TTGTGTTCTTCTTGGGCCTCAAGTAAGTTACATGAAGGGTGACTTCGAAAACAAGGTTAAAGGTAAAGGCAAAGACGGCAAGGATATTCCTTTAGACGTTATCAACATGCAAGACTACGGCATGATGAATGGTAAGAACGTTTTGGCACAAGCCGAAAAGTTAATTAAGGGCTAATTCAAATTAGCTGAAAAGGAGATACAGATTTTATGGCAGAAGAAAAGAAAACTCCAGAACAAAAAGAACAAGAGACATTGATGGCCGCTATGGGCCTCATTGCTAACGGGGGAAATGCAAAAAGTTTAGCATTTGAAGCTATTCGTTTGGCAAAGAAGGGCGACATTGAAGGTGCACGTGCTAAACTTAAGGAAAGCGACAAGTCCCTTCTTGAAGCCCACAACTCACAAACTGGGATGCTTACTAGAGAAGCACAAGGTGACCACATGCACGTTACATTGTTGGTAGTGCACTCACAAGATCACTTGATGAATGCTATTACTTTTAGAGATTTGGCTGGAGAAATGGTAGATCTTTACGAAAAGCTGTATAAATCTGGCGCTCTTAAAAAAGAAGAAAAGTAATCGCTGATTAATAGCTCCTGCGAAAGCAGGGGCTATTTTTTTAGCTTAAAAATGATAGACTAAAAATAATGACTATAAATCAATTGTTTTAGATGGAGAGAATTATGAATAAAGAAGAAGTAGCAAGAGAAAAAACTGAAGCTGCTAAGAAGAAACATGAAGCAAGTATCAAATATTTGTACTTTAGCCGCTATTTGATGATTAGATATGTAGTAACTATTTTTTTGTTTTCAAACTTAATGTGGTTTATTATTAGTGCTTATTATGGCAGCAGAGTAGGAATCTTTGCTGCGCTAATTATGGATATTTATTCTGCCGTAGCAAGTTTTGAACAATTATCTAAGATGCATAATCGTAAAAGGGATATACCGATTACGCGAGTTTATCTCTATGTTCAATTAGCTTTTAACATAATATTGGGGATATTATTATTTACATCACTAAAAAAAGAGATTTTTCCGTTTATAATTAATCAAGATACTATGTACTTTATGCTGGGATTTTTATTAATCGGAATATTTCTTTGTCTTTTATGCGAATATAGAATCCGTCAAATAATCAAAAATCAGGATCGTTATTACAAAGTAATTGAGACTTTTAAGCAACATCAACAATGATTATCGGAGAAAACTTATGGTAAAACATAAGTTTTTTTATATTTTTTAAGGATCTCTAAATCCCGGTATATTGGGAAAGTTTAGACTTTTTAAACCAAAAGTATAACGTATGTCAAATAAAAGCGTTTACATTCGAAACCGCTTTCGCTATAATGAAGTTGTCAGATTTAATGAATTGTTTCAAAAATATTGGGGGAAAGAAATATGGCTGATTCAAACTCTGTTTCTTTCAAAGACAAGATGGCTGCCAAAGCTGGTAAGTTTGCATCATCTCGTTTTGTTAGAGCTATTATGGACGCTGGTTATAGCGTTATTTCGTTTTCAATTATCGGGGCATTCTTCTTAATTTTGACTGTATTGCCTCAAGCATTTCCAATTCCTGGATTTGCTGCATTTTATGCAAATACGTTGGGTCGTTTTACCAACTTGTTCCAAGTTGTTTATAACTCAACTATGGGTATCCTAGCTTTAGTATTTGCTGGTACCTTCGCATATTCATATACTAATATTTACCGTCAAGAAGAAAAGTTGGACTTGGTTCCAATGAATGGTTTGTTAATGTTCTTGATGGCCTTCTTCATTACTGTACCAGAACTTATTTGGAAGAATGGATCAATTCAATTTATTACCATTCTTACCAAGGCTAAGATGGTTGCTGGCGGTTATGAAGCATCAACTGGTGGTATTACTAGAATTGCCTCAGTTGGTATTTTCACTGGTTTGGTAATTGCATGGTTAACAGTTCAAATCTATCGTTACACTGTTAAGCATAACTGGAGAATCAAGATGCCTGCATCAGTTCCAGCTGGTGTTGCTAACTCATTCAGTGCTTTGATTCCAGGTTTCTGTATTGCAGTTGTAGTTGCTGTTATTGAGTTGATTTTGGTAACTTTAGGAACTGATATTTTCAAGGTTCTTTACATTCCATTCTCATTTATTAGCAACATTGCTGATACTTGGTGGGGCTTCCTTATCATTATCTTCTTGATCCACTTCTTATGGTGGTTCGGTATTCATGGTGCCACAATTATGAGTTCATTCTATACTCCAATTGTTTTGGCTAACATGGCTGCTAACGTAAAGGGTGCAACTCACTTCTTTGCTGGTGACCCAATGAACGCATTCGTAATTATCGGTGGTTCAGGTGCTACCTTAGGTATGGCTATTTGGTTAGCCTTTGGTTCACGTTCAGCTCAATTGAAGGAAATTGGTAAGGTTGAATTAGTTCCAGCTATCTTCAATATTAACGAACCTATTCTTTTCGGTTTGCCAATTGTTTATAACATTAACTTGTTAGTTCCATTTATTTGTGCTCCACTTGCATCAGGTCTTGTTGGTTACATTGCTGTAACTACACACCTTGTTCCTAAGATTATTGTTCAACAACCATGGCCAACACCTGTTGGCTTGAGTGGTTATATTGCTACTGTCAGTTGGCAAGGTGCAGTTCTTTCAATCGTCTGTGCAATCATTGCTTTCTTGGTTTGGTTCCCATTCATCAAGCACTACGACAATGTATTGCTTAAACAAGAAAAAGCAGACGCTGCTAAAAACTAATAAGATTAAAAATAAAACTTTATTGACTTTGAACGATAAAAGACGTTGTCTTATCAGGCAACGTTTTTTTGATTAACAAAAAAGACCGTAATTCAAACGTAAGCGTAAAAAACTGAAGTATCTTTCTTAGCTTCCATTTTTCGGCTATTC
>JAEDOA010000160.1 GCA_016302195.1 Erysipelotrichaceae bacterium
TCAAAACATGAAAATTAAACAATATATTATTAATGCTTGGAACTGGTGGCGGTCAATATGGAAATAGTTAACAGCATTCTTTCAGTAATATTGCTGGTTCTGATTTGCGTTAATTATCATCAGATTAATAAGCGCCAAAAAGCTATTGCTGATTTAGTACTTAACTTGCATAAAGAATGTATTGCACTAGATAACTTAATTCATGCAGCTAAAAACGTTTCTGATGCACAAGACAATTTCAATTGGACTGCTATCACGATCTTAGCAAGACGTATCCATGATTTGGAGGAATCCAATGCGAGAAAATAAATCAGAGCATAATATACAGAAAGAAATTCAAGTGGCATTATCCCAACATAACTGTTCAGTATTCCGTACTAATGTTGGTAAGGTTATGACTATTGATCACAGATGGTTTGATACTGGACTCCCACAAGGCTTTCCTGATCTTATGGGTTATCGTTGGGTAGATAATCAAATCTTCTTTATTGAAGTAAAAAATAAAACTGGTAAACCTAGAGAGGATCAAATTAGATTTCATGAATTTCTTACATCACATAAAGTTATTCATGGTATTGCTAGATCTGCTAAAGATGCATTGATGATTGTTGATGGTGCGTTAATAGGCTACGGGTATTAAATAAAAATGGAGCGATAAAATGAATCATTTACGTGATATAGATTTTGATGAAACTGCACACAACGTTGATAAACTTTTACGCAAAAAATTACCTTCTCTCGCTCTTCGTTGTGGTAGCAGTCTAACAGAATTATCAAGTCCTAAACTTTCTTTAGCTCCATCACATACTAATAAAACTGATATACAAGAAAGCCTTATTGTTGATAGCTTTAGTATTCAAAAAATAGTTGATGCAATTCATCAAACAATCTTTCATTGCAGTAGCAATTCAAAGATTATCCTAGTCAATTACTACCTATTAAATAAGACACAAGAACAAGTAATCATGCTACTTCCTTATGAGAAGTCTCAATACTATAAAGCATTAAAACCAATAGCATTGGTTGAGTTTGCTGATCGTTATGATTACTGGCAATGTCAATGCGGTGTTGATCCTGAAGACATCACTGATCTTCATGTATACATTTAGCGGATACTTACTGGAAATTAGTGAGACTTTCAGCGGACTTCCATAGGTGTTATCAATGGTTTAATTGATAGTGTCAGATAGTGAAGGAAAAGCTATTTGATACGTGGGTTCAATCTTTATTATGAAAGCCTCCTCGAGAAAATAGTGAGTGTACGTGAGTGGTCTCATTTATCTACGGTTCGATTCCGTAGACGTACATAGAAACAACAAAAGCATCATAAATCTGTAATCCTTATCCGCTTTGTTGTTTCAAGTCGCTGGCATCATTCAATTGATAATTTTTAAACACATTATGTATGTCTTCGCACTGTCAGCAACTAATAAAGACTATTGAGCGTGGAAAACTCAATAGTCTTTTTATTTAGAAAGGACTGATTGAAATGCCAAGAATCAGACGATGCAGATTCCGTGGCTGTCACAATCCAGCATTTATGCCACACTTTTACTGCAAGAAACATACGAAGTATGAAGCTGATTATTTAGCAAAACGTGAGCAGTTTCGAACACACAAGCAGTCAAGACAATCACGTTGGAAGTACAATCACATTACACGTTATCGAAATCCAATTAAGGCTAAACAAAACAGGTTTTATCATTCAAAGCAATGGCGTAGTATGCGAGATATTGTCTTAAATCGTGACTATAGCTTATGTCAATACTGTAAAGCTCTAGGAGTGGTTAAGGAAGGTAACATAATAGATCACGTACTACCAGTAGAGAGATTTCCTGAACACATGAAGGATATTTCCAATTTGGTCACTTGTTGTGGCCAGTGCCACTACTGGAAAACACGATTTGAAGAAAAATATTATGGGACTGGTCTCCATGGTAAACCGACTGCTAATCCGCCAATAACTGACATTAAATTGATTGCTAAGTTGTCAAATGACATTGCCCTAAATCGTAAATAATTGCGATCTAAGCGATTTTATTTTTGCCAGCTATGATTACACGAAAACACTTTTAATCCCCCGCGCTGGGGTCGAAAATAAGCGGAGCCGCGTCATGCCATTGGCTTGCGTCACGAAAACATTTTGAACTTTTTACAAAAGGGGATGAAAAATTGTCAAAGGTTGATTTAACAAGCCGAAATGTGCCTAATCAAGCTCCCAAGTGGCTTGGAACTTACGGCAAATATCTATATCCAAAACTAGCTACTTATTTAAATAAAAGCAATAAAATATTACGAGCTGATGAATATCTTATACAACAGTATTGCAGTGCATATGATATTTACCGAAAATCTTATGATGAATTAATAAAACACGGGATTCAACAGTCAATCTATAAAACTTCTCTCTCACCTGTGGATGGAAGTGTAGTTAGCAAAGATTTTCAAGGATACAAGAAAAATCCAGCCTATAATATGATGTCGGATTCCCTAAGTAAAATGAATCAAATTGGTAAAGAACTTGGTTTAAGTCCAAAAGCCAGAAGTCAATTAATGGATCTTAAAAGCATAGACAATGATGATAAGTCAATTGGACAATCCCTAAAAAAGTTCTTTGAATAAAAAAACGACCTTTATTGGTCGTTTTCTTTTAGCAATTGTTTTACTGCTTGTTCAATTAAATTTGCAGCACTTGTATGTTTCTTGATAGCAAGAATCTTTAAGTCTTCAATGATGTTTTCATCTAGTGTAGTTGTAAATTTCTTTTTCATAATTTTTCTCCTTGCTTTTAATTATATCACTAATACGTATCTTGTCATTATACGTAAATACGTATATAATATA
>JAEDOA010000034.1 GCA_016302195.1 Erysipelotrichaceae bacterium
GTAAAATTCAAGTTTATCAGTCTGTTCGACTCCATATTATTACATAACAGGATAAAATAAAAAAACAGCCACAGCAATGCAAACTGCTGTGACTGTTACTGTCTTACGACATTTGACCATTTCAAAAATATTGCTTTTTTTCAAAAATCAACTTGCCAATGCTTCCCAATTGATTTAATTGTTAATCTTAAATCAGTTGTTAGCTTACCATAAAGAATATGATTAAAACTCTACAATCTAGTTTTTCATATTCAAAAGCGAATTGTTACCTTAAATTAAATGAGAAAGAAATATTCTGATTCAATATATCCTTGACTTCAATTAAGTCATCTACCAAAGCATTTGGTTGACTAGCTTTTAGTTTATCTACTAGTAACTTGTTACTAGTATAACCAATTGAATAACAGCCGGCATTTTTGGCACAAACAATATCTGAAGCGCTATCGCCAATATAGACTGCGTTGGTAAACTCTCCTGAAACCTGCTTTAACACCTTAATTAGACATTCCTTATCAGGTTTATGATTGTAAACCTGTTCTATTCCAACGATAGTTTCAAAATAGCCTTCCAGTCCACTAACCTGTAAACCCATTTTCACAGTATCTGTTTTCTTACTTGAAGCAATAGCGATGGTATAACCATTTTCTTTTAAATAATCCAATAATTCTTTAGCATTAGGCATTGCCTTAACGTAATCCTTATGAATTGCTGTGTTGATTTGTCTATATTGCTCGACCATATCTTCAATCTCTTCATCAGTAGCATTAGGACAGTGTTTCTTAAATGACTCTTGAAGTGTTGGCCCTAGAAAATTGGCGCAATCCTCTTCACTCAATACCAAATCAGGGCAATTCTTCTTAAACACTTCTTTGAAAGAATTGATTACACACTGATTGGAATCAATTAAGGTTCCATCCAAATCAAAGATAACGACTGGTTTTTTTCTATGAATCAATTTGTTGTAAGCCCCTAAAATTCCAGGTATGCCGATAAGTAAATAAATAACTGATGTAACCATAGCCATCTTTAAATTACCAATCATCAAGGAGTCACTTCTTTGGGTTTCAATCCAGAATCTAATAGCACCATACCAGCTTATATAGGCAAATGTCGCTTTTCCTCTTTGAGGCTTGCTTTGTTTAATATATAGTTTGATTAGAATTAATCCAGCAATACATAAAACGCATTCAAAAAAGAACATTGGCTGACGATACTGATAGTTAATATACATACCCTGCTTTAAAAAGGATAAAATACCGTCAAAATATCTTTCGCTTACCACATTACCATATGCTTCCTGATTAAAGTAATTACCCCAACGACCTATGGCCTGAGCTAATAAAACATTTGGTAGAATGATATCGGATAAATGAAGCAATTGATAATGCTCAACCTTACAATAAACTAAGCCAAACAATAGTCCGCCTAGTATTCCTCCATGAATAGCCAAGCCACCATCCCATATCGCAATAATGGACATAGGATTTGAAAAATAGCCCTTAAAATCATAGAAAACGCAATACCATAATCTAGCCCCGATAATACCGAATAGTAAGATACCAATGAACAAGTCATCTAATACATTACTTTCATATTTATCTTTTTTGGCTTCTCTGCAGCTTAAATAATAGGCCAATAAAGCTCCTGTTAATATGCATACAGCATACCATCTGATTTCAACTGGTCCTATTTTCAAAAAAACTGCCATACTTGGAAAAAACTCCATTAATTTTCCTCCTTTTGTTCGTTAATAAAACTAATAACTCTTTGTTCAATAATATCGGATGAGCAAACACCCTTGCTTCTTAAAATAAAATTATTAACAGCTGCCTCAATAATAACTGCTATTGAGCGTCCTTCTGAAACTGGGATAATGATTTTTGGTATATCAATTCCAAAAACATTTAGATATTCATATTGCCCCCCAATTCTATCGTAGACAGATTCCTGATCCCACTTCTGTAAATCAACCACAAAGTCAATCTGACTTTTATCTGTTGTAGAAGCAATACCAAACATGCTGGTTACATCAATAATGCCAACACCTCTAATTTCAAGCATGTTCTTCAACACACTTGGTGCCTCACCTGTAATATGATTGTGAGCACGGTAAACATCAACTCTATCATCCGCTACTAGAACATGGCCTTTTTTAATCAATTCAAGAGCTATTTCACTCTTTCCTACCCCGGATTCACCAGTTATCAAAATACCACGGCCATAAACCTGAACCAATACTCCATGCAGGTTATCTACAGGGGCAAAATAGTCTTCTAGAAAAGAGACAATCTCTACTATTAAAGAAGAGGTTGGAGCATATGATGAAAAAATAGGGAAGTTCTTTTTTAAAGCTATATCATATAACACCTCAGGACAAGGTAAGTCCCGGGAAATAAGAATCATCGGAATATCATCACTTGTCAAATATTCAAAAGCTGCCCTTTGGTTTTCAATTGGCATCTTCTTAATATACCCTATTTCCTTTTCTCCTAAGATTACTACTCTTCGATAAATATGCTCGGTAAAATAACCTGACAATTCCAAACCTGGTCTATTTATATCAGCATCATGAATCTCTCTATTTAAAGAATTGTCATCACCTACAAGACGGCGATATTTGAAATAATTGAAAACATCTCTTACAAATACTTTTTTCACTTCTTATCTCCTATCATTTTCTGTAAATAAGCTCCTGTATAGCTTTCTTTACAAGCTGCTACATCATATATTGTACCACTTGCTACTACATTTCCGCCATCATCACCGCCATCAGGTCCTAAATCAATAATGTAATCAGCATTTTTGATAATATCAAGATTATGTTCGATGACAATAAGAGTATCACCATGATCAGCGATTCTATGCAAAATGTTTATCAGTTTTTCAACATCATAATTATGTAATCCAGTTGTTGGTTCATCCAAAATATACAGGGTCTTTCCAGTAGCTTTCTTTTGTAGTTCACTAGCCAGTTTTACTCTTTGAGCTTCACCACCGCTTAACGTAACCGCATTTTGTCCCAATTTAATATAGCCTAAGCCAACATCATATAATGCTTGTAGCTTATTTTTAATCTTAGGCACATTAACAAAGAAACTCAATGCTTCCTCTACTGTCATTTCTAATACATCATAGATGTTCTTGCCTTTAAAGGTAACCTGCAATGTTTCTTCATTATATCTTTTGCCATGGCAGTTTTGACAACTAACATAGATATCAGGCAAAAAGTTCATGCTGATTCTCTTAACACCATCCCCGTTACAGCTTTCACAGCGACCTCCAGGAACATTAAAAGAGAAACGAGACTTATCATATCCTCTCATTTTAGCATCCACTGTTTGAGCAAACAATTCCCTTATATCATCAAATACGGATGTGTAAGTTGCCGGGTTACTTCTTGGAGTTCTTCCTATCGCATTTTGATCTATTACGATTATCTTATCAAGGTTATCAATTCCTGTTACACTTTTTACTTTTCCAACCTTGATTCTGCTTCGACCTAGTTGTTTCATTACCGATTTGGAAATCACATCATTAACCAGTGTACTTTTTCCAGAACCGCTGACTCCCGTTACAACTGTTAAAGTTCCTAATGGAATTGAAACATTAATATTTTTTAAATTATGCTCACTTGCTGATTTGATTTTTAAAAATTTGCCGTTTCCTTTTCTAAACTGTTTTGGTATTGGGATCTCTCTTTTTCCACTGATATATTGCCCTGTCAGGCTTTCATCACAATTAACTATTTCTTCACTTGGACCATTATAGATAATCTGACCCCCGTGCACTCCAGCATAAGGGCCAACATCGACAATCCAATCACACTGTTTCATCGTATCCATATCATGCTCAACAACAATCAATGTATTGCCTAAATCCCTCATCGATTTTAATGTGTTGATCAATTTGTCATTATCCTTTTGATGTAAACCAATAGATGGTTCATCTAACACATACAAAACACCTGTTAGTTTGGAACCAATCTGGGTAGCTAATCGAATTCTTTGAGCCTCCCCACCGCTTAATGTTCCGGCAAGACGATCTAAAGTCAAATACTCCAAGCCCACATTTTTCAAAAAAGTTAGACGGTTAGTTATTTCATCTAAACAAAGTTGGGCTATTTGTTTTTTAGCTTGATCCAGCTGTAAATTATCAATAAAAGTCAATAAGTTTTTGACACTCATTTTTGTCCATTCTATGATATTTTTATCACCAACTCTAACTGATAAAGCAACCTCGTTCAACCTATCGCCATGACAGCTTGGGCAAATAAAATCGCTCATAAATGATCCATACCATTCCTTAGCTGAGGCGCTAGAGGTTTCATTATATCTTCGCTCTATCATGCTAGCTACCCCTTCGATATAGTCAACTGCCTTTTTAGTTATTCCCCCTCTAGAGGTGATGGAATAGCTAATAGGTTCCTTAGAACCATATAAAATGATATCCATTTGTTCTTGACTAAAATCTTTAAGGGGCAAATCTTTATCTATATGATAATAGTCTAACAATATTTGAAAAAGCTTCCACTCTAAATTTTCACTATTGACAATATTTTTATAATATTTAATCCCACCCTGATTAATACTTAAGTTATCATCTGGAATAACTAAATCCAAATCAACCTTTTGTTTTACTCCTAAACCATGACAATCACTACATGCTCCTAAGGGTGAGTTAAACGAAAACAGTCTCGACTCTAGTTTAGGAACGGAAAAGCCACAGTATTTGCAGGCAAAATGAGTAGAATATAATAGTTCTTGATCATTATATTTAATAACAACTAACCCATCAGATAAATTAATCGCATTTTCAAGTGAATCATGAATTCTACCGCGGTTTTCTTTCTTTTTGATAATGCGGTCCACTACAACATTAATATCGTGCTTAATGTTTTTTTCCAAAACAATTTCATCCTCTAATAGATACATAGTGCCATCTATTTCCGCTCTAACATAACCTTGAGATAGCAACTTGGTCAAGATATCCTTATGGCTACCCTTTTTTTGATGAACAACTGGAGCCATAATAGACATTCTCGAGCCGTCTTCTATTAGATCTATCGCATCCATGATCTCTGAAATAGTCACAGCAGTGATTGGTTCATTATGATTTGGACAATAAGGAACTCCAACTCTAGCAAAAAGAAGACGCAAATAATCATAAATTTCGGTTATTGTACCTACTGTACTTCTTGGATTGTTGTTAGTAGATTTTTGATCAATCGCAATCGCAGGTGATAAACCCTCAATAGATTCAACATCAGGCTTATCAATTCCCCCTAAAAACTGTCTAGCATAAGTTGATAATGATTCGATATATCTTCTTTGCCCTTCAGCATAAATAGTATCAAAGGCCAGTGAGGTCTTACCAGATCCACTAACTCCTGTCATAACGATAAACTTGTTGCGAGGCAATTCTAAAGAGACATTTTTTAAATTGTTCTCTTTGGCATTTTTAATAACAATTTTCTCTTTCATAACATCACCTTTTCCTCTAATATTCTAACACATAATAATACGGTTATTATTTATTGCGGTGTAAAAAATGTTATAATAATTTGACGGAGGTTTTTTGTTTATGGGAAGAAATAGAAAAAATACTGTTTTTGATTCAATCATCGGAATTATCATTTTTATGGCGATTATCAATGCTCTTTCGGGCATGTTCGGCTTTGCCTTTAGCTTTTTCAGCGTTGCCTATGATGTTATCAACGTTATTGCAGAATTGTTGTTTGGGTTAATACCAATTGCTTTCCCAATAGTCTTTTTTATCTTCGTTTTCAAATTAATCAAGGATTCCATCAAAGCAAATAAACCAGGATACAGCCGTACAACCACCGCCTCTTCTTCGACCATTCAAAACCTATTAAAGAAATTAACCAAGTATTTCCAAAACAATCAGCGATTAAATATTGACGAAGAAACCTATCTTGTTTTAACAAATCCAGATAATATTGCTTTAAATACAATAGATATCTACATTAGAGATGAGTATATAGGAAATTTAAAAGAATATAACGATACTTATCCATTCGCTTTTTCTTCACTTGCTAGTGAATTAATTAAATATCTAAATAAGAAAAACAAAAAAGAGCCTAACCTGGCTAAACAAGAGAAAAAGGAAGAAACTACCTCAAACAAGACTCAACAAAAAACTGATTGCCAATACTATATTAATCAGTTTACTCAACTACAAAACAACATTAAAAATACTGAAATAAAAACTGATTTGACTCAAACAATTCAATATTTGAATCAAATTAACAAGATTGAAAATGAGTTTAACGACAGTAAGAAAAAAACTACCAAGCTATACCAGTATTATCTTCCAATGTTAAAAGACATCTTAACAAGTTATATTCGTCTTGAAAAGAATGCCAGCGAAACAGATGAAGGAAAAGAAAGCGAAGACCGTCTGTTAAAGACTATAGTTCTAATTAATGGTGCACTTAAAACTATTTCTTCTTCATTAGTAGAAGATTATTACACCGAAATGAATGTTGACATGAGAACACTGGAATCCATTTTAAAGAAGGATGGATTAGTTGATGAGATGAAAAAGGAGGATAGCACAAATGAATAATAAAACTTGGAATGAATCTTTGGATGAAATGCTAGCCAAATTAAACAATGGTGAATTTGCCAATCAATCAATTAAAGATTTTGAAAAAGCGATTAACGATTCAGTATACGGCAGCAAATACAAAAGCAGTTCAAATAAAAGCTATTCTTCAACCAATTATCGCCAGACTCAGCCTTATATAAAAAAGTCAATCGATAATACCAAATACGACAGTCGTTACCAGCAGATAACACAATGCCTTTCAAATATCGAATTTGAAAATTACTCAGATGAAAAAAAAGCAGGCTATCAGCAGGCTTTAGATTATTATCTTTCGCAGACCGATAAGTATCGTGATAACCTGAAATTATTAGAGGCCGAAATCAAAAATGATTTAAATACCTATAAATCAAAGGTTCGAAGCAGTAATGTTGATAACTTCCTACTAGGATATTATGATGGATTGCAAATGATTAAAAAGGTAATTAACAATTCTAAAAATGATCGTTTTGCGGAACTAAATAACAAGATTGGGAAATAAGATATGAAAGATAGAACAAAGGAAAAAGAAGAATTATATCGTAAAGTATTAGGCAAAGATGCTCCTAAGCGTAATTTAACAGCAGCTGATTTGGAAATATTAAAAAATGATCCATTTGATGGTGTTGACATGGACCAACAGCTTAAAAAGCTAAAGGAAAACAGTGATAAAATCAAAGAACAAACTCAACAAATCTACAATTTGAACTTGTCAGATGACTTAGATTATTTAAAACAATCATTAAAAGAAGACTTTTCAGAAGATTTCCCAGCTATTAATCAAGAAGACAGCTTAACAACTATTGAAAATACCGAACTATTAAATCAGAAATTTGAGCAGATTATTCAAAGCATAAAACTAAAAGTCAACAATCAGGATGACTTTATCAATAATTTATGTAAAGCTTTCAAGCGCCCATTTGTCTCTGGCCAGCAAAGAAACGGTACAAATAGCACTATCTTAATTTGCGGAAGCTCATATACGGGTAGACATAGCTCACTTAATACAATTGCTCAATTATTATTTGATCAAAAGCTGATAACAAGTTCATCAATTTCCACAATTGATTTGGAAAAATACAGTGGCAAGGAAGATGAAAACAATTTTGTTGTCGATTTATATAGTGCTATCAATAACAGTTCAGTAATTGTTTTTGATAATATTGATGTAATATCTCCTTCATATTTGAATTACGTTGAAGAAATCTTAGTTGATGGTAAATTGTCATTAAACAAAAGATATGTTCTAAACAAAGGGCTGTTAACTGAAACCAGTAATTCCCTTGTTAAAAACGCGGTTAGTGAGCTCAATTTTAAAGGCAAATATCTAGTATTTGTTACAACACTAAAACCAAATAAACTATTAAACGTAGTTGGCTCAAGATTCATCAATTCAATTACAGATAGTATAACTACCAAAGATTTAGATAATGATGAAATTGTTGAAATAACCCGAAACAAATTTGCTGACTTAAGAAAAAAATGCCTAACTAATCTTAATATCAATGTTGAATACCAGCAAAGCTTTACCGACTACATCTATGATAACTACAACCACACTAATGTAAAATACGTTTTAGATATGTATCAGGATATTTATCAAGCAATAAGCGAATATAAGCTGCAAGGCAATGTTGATGATGAAATAATTATTTCAAGTTCAGACAACCAGATTTTGCTGGACAGTCATTTAATGAGCGAATATTTAAATAAGGTTGTCGATAATGCTATCGAAGAAGTCAATGCTGAATTAAATGATATAGTCGGCTTAACTGAAATCAAAGAATACATTTTCTCATTACAAGATTTCTACAATGCTCAAAAGATCAGACAACAAAAAGGTTTAAAAACAACTGAGCTAAGTAAGCATATGATTTTTACGGGAAATCCAGGCACAGGCAAAACTACTATTGCTCGACTACTTGCCAAATATCTTAAAGCCATCGGTGTATTGAGTAATGGTCAATTAATTGAAGTTAGCCGTAACGACCTAGTTGGAAAATATGTTGGTCATACAGCTCCTCTTACTATGCAGGTTATCAAATCAGCAATGGGAGGCATCTTATTTATCGATGAGGCCTATTCTTTGTATCGCGGCAGCAATGACTCGTTTGGTTTGGAGTGCATTGATACTCTAGTCAAAGCCATGGAGGATAACAGAGAGGATTTGATCGTTATCCTAGCCGGATATACAAGAGAAATGCAGGAATTTTTACAATCTAACAGCGGTCTACAATCAAGATTTCCTAATCAAATCGAATTCCCTGATTACACTGGAGAAGAGTTATATAAGATTGCTTTGATAAATGCGAAAAAAGCTGGCTATAAGGTTGACGAAGCAGTAGAAAAGCCATTAACTAAGTACTTTACTGAAGTTCAGAAAAATGATTCAGTGCGTTCAGGAAATGGCCGTTTATCTAGAAATGTTATCGAAGAAGCAATTCTAAATCAATCAAAACGAATTATTAGTGATCCAAATGCTCAAATGGATTTACTAATGGTACAGGATTTTCAACAAATAAATAAGGAAGATTAATATGGAATTATTTGAAGCATTATTAAAAAGAAGAAGCTGCCGCAAGTATTTAGATACAGAGGTTTCAGATGAACAAATCGATCAGATTCTTCACGCAGCTATGTCCGCTCCATCAGCCTGCAACAAGCAGACTTGGCAGTTTTATGTTGTCAAAAACAAAGAAGTTCTTTCCAAGCTAAATAAAGCTTCCCAGTTTTCCAACATTAATGCCCCATTAGCTATTGTAGTTTGTGGTAACATGTCTAAAGCATTACCTTTTCAAATGAAGGAATTCTGGATACAGGACTGTAGTGCTGCAACAGAAAACATTCTTTTAGCTGCTACTGCTTTACAGCTTGGTTCACTATGGTGTGGTATCCACCCTCAAAATAAACCGATTGAAAATGTTAAAAAGGCATTGAACTTGCCTGATAATATGATTCCTCTTAACATTATCTATTTAGGTTATCCAAAAGAACAGTTGGAAGCAAAAGATCACTATAAGCAAGAAAAAATAACATATATCAAATAGAGATCAAACGCGTTAAAGATTATATTTTTACAAAAAAGCTAGACACAAATATGTTAATACCTAAACGTGTCTAGCTTTTTTAGTTTATTTAATAAATCTTAAAAGAAAATCCGCGATGGTAATGATAATAAAATCATTGCTATCAAAAGGCCTCAAGTTGTCTATTTATTGAAAAGAATCATTTAGGGCAATAAATGGTCTGATTTATATTGTTTTGGTTTCTAATGAAGAAATATCGTTACTGACTTGAATATAATATTTTTTTAATCCCTTTTGGGCAATAAAATCAATTTCATAACATTTTCTAATGTCAGCAATGAATTTGGAAAAATCATTATTTTTTGCGGATAATGATTTTGATAAATATTGATTTCTTTCAATCATAATAAATCTCTTTTTTCATAGAATTCTATGTTTTTTTCGAATAAGAAAAACATTTTCAAAAATAATATTAATAATTCTATATTCACTAAAGAGCGCGAAGTGAAAAGCAAAGACAATCTATTATTTATAAAAATCCCTAATAGGTTTGATCTAAGTATCAGGCCCGTTAGGGATTACAAATCTCAATTATATTGAAATCGTCAAAATTATAAAAATGCAAGAACTTGCAAAAATTTTAATTTGGAGAGGAAAAATATGATTGCTAGAAATGATTATTTACAAAAGTTAATCGATAGAATGAACATTCGTTATCGTGATTCTGACTTTTTGTGTGAGTATGTACATAGTAAAATTGTTGACGGAAAAAATTATTTCATTTTGTTAGATGAAGTTCAGTATGTAAATGAATTTGAAGATGTATTGATTTAATTTTTGCATATAAAAAATGCTGATGGATATGTAACAGGTAGTAATGCAAAATTTCTATCTTCTGATATTATTACGAAATTTATAAATCCACTTATCTCCATTGTCTTTTAAGGAATATTTTAACTATTTCAAGTTAGATTTCGAAGCAGCTTGGAATGAATATTCAATGTATGGTGGTATGCCATTTCTTTTAATGTGCAAAACAAGCGAGCAAAAGATTAAATACCTAGACAATTTATTCAAAGAAACTTATATAAAAGACATCGTTAATAGAAACGCTATTAAAAACACAGAAGTATTGGAGAATGTACTCAACATTGTTTCCTCAAGTGTGCGCTCATTAACAAACCCTAACAAATTATCAAATTCATTTAAATCTATTAAGAATTTAATTGTTGCACCAAACACAATTAAATAATACTTGGAATACTGTGTAGATTCTTTTTTGATTAAAAAAGCTTATAAATATGATGTAAGAAGAAAACCACATAATGGAAAATATTGTTTACAACGAATTGATTAATCGAGGGTACCAGGTTGATGTAACAATGGTATCGATCAGTAAAAAAACGAAAATGAGAATTATGTAAGAAAACAATTAGAAGTTGACTTTGTTTGTAATCTTGGATATGAAAGAATCTATATACAATCAGCCTTAAATATTGATGAAGTTGCCAAAAAAGAGCAAGAGGAGAGGTCATTAATAAGAATAGATGATAGTTTTAGAAAAGTTATTGTTGTTAGAAATAATATTAGAAAATGGAAAGATGAAAACAGAATCTTAATTCTCGGCATAAAAGAATTTTTAACTTGTCCCGATGCGATAAAATCATAATTTGATAGATTCAATATACATTGTGGCAAAAATCCCTTATAGGTTTCATCTAAATATCAAGCTCGTTAGAGATAAATAAATATAATATTTTCAACATTATGTTTTTTACAAAAAATAAAAATTTTTTTAATTTTTGAAAAGTATTAATATAATACGTATGAGTTAAAAAGACCTCTGAATATTTTTTACGTAAACGGAAAAAATATTCAGTTATAATTTGAATTAGTGCATTAGTGATTGTATAATATAATTGAAAATAATTTACGTAAACGGAAAAAATATTCAATGGAGGTTATTTATGTTAAGAATTAATAGAGAAATCTATCTTAATCAACTAGTAAACAAACAAAATAATGGACTAGTAAAAATTATTACCGGAATAAGAAGATGCGGGAAGTCATTTTTGCTTGATCCAATTTTTAAAGAATATTTAATTAGCGAAGGTGTAAGTGAAAATCATATTATAAAAATAGATTTAGATGAAAGAAGAAATAATAAATACCAAGATCCTGATGTTTTAGATGAATATATAAGAAGTTTAATTGTTGATGAAGAAACATATTACTTATTATTAGATGAAGTTCAAAAAGTAGACGACTTTGAATCGGTATTAAATGGTTTTTTACACATTCATAATTTAGATATTTATGTTACAGGAAGTAATTCAAAATTTTTATCATCAGATATTATTACAGAATTTAGAGGACGCGGTGATGAGATTAGAGTTTTTCCACTTTCATTTTCAGAATATTATTCGATTTTTAAAGGCGAAAAAGATGAAGCTTGGGATGAATATATTACTTATGGTGGATTGCCAAAAATAGTTTCAATTAATGGTGAAAATGAAAAAGCAAAATATCTTGAACAATTGTTTGAAAAAACGTATTTAAGCGATATTGTTGAGAGAAATAACATTCAAAGAATTGATATTATAGATTCAATACTAAATATACTATCTTCATCAATTGGTTCGTTAACTAATCCGTATAAGTTATTAAAAACATTTCAAAGTAATGGTGTTAAAGATTTATCTATAAATACTATTTCTTCATATTTAAAATACTTACAAGACTCTTTTTTAATTAATAAGGCTGAAAGATATGATATAAAAGGCAAAAAGTATATTCAATCTCCGTTTAAATTCTATTTTTCGGATATTGGATTAAGAAATGCAAGATTAAACTTTAGGCAACAAGAAGAAACTCATATTATGGAGAATGTTATATATAATGAGTTATTAATTCGTGGATATAACGTTGACGTTGGAGTTGTAAATATTCGTGAAGGTGATGCAAAAAAACAAATTGAGGTAGATTTTGTTTGTAATCAATTCAATAAAAAATATTACATTCAATCTGCATTGTCTCTTCCAACACATGAAAAGACAGTTCAAGAAGAAAGGCCATTATTAAATATTCAGGATAATTTTAAAAAAATAATTATAGTAAAAGATAGTAAAAAACCATGGATTACTGAAGAAGGCATTTTAGTTATCGGAATTTTTGAATTCTTACTTAATAAGAACAGCTTGGATCTATAATTGAATGCAATATAAAAATCTATTTTACTAAAGAACGCAAAGTGAAAAGCGAAGACAATCTATAATTTGTAAAAATCCCTAATAGGTTTGATCTAAGTATCAAGCCCGTTAGG
>JAEDOA010000161.1 GCA_016302195.1 Erysipelotrichaceae bacterium
CAAGTCCAACCGCATGTCTGGTCGTAAAGACCTGTCTGACGGTCACATCAAATGGTGCAAGTACTCTACCATCGCTTGGCTTAATAGCAAAACCTTGACCCACAGAGCCTGAAGAAAATGTTTGATCGTTAACTTCACGCAAATTCATCAACTTCCCTGAAATTGGTGTTGGGATAACCACATCGCTATCTACATCAGTATCATTGCTTTTAGCAAATTTCTTACCCCAAGTCTTTTCAAGCTCGGCAACGATTTCTGCGTGCTTCTTTTCACTTAAGATAACCTTGCTGGCAAAAATAATAATGGCAATTACAAGTATTACGGCAGGTACGGCAAACATCATCAATTTAAAGTGAAGTTTTCCAGCAGCGGTAATTGAAGCAGCAGTTGCACCAGTAGTCATGCCGGCCATAATCGCAATTTGACCAACAACACCATTTGAAACAGCACCACCGAATTTATCAATTAATGGACGAACTGATAAAGCAAGTGATTCATCACGGTGACCCAGCTTTAATTGACCATATTCAACTGAGTCAGTAATTACCATCAAGACAATCAAGAAGACCATTTGTTGTGGGAAACCAAATACTGAAGCAGCTAATAAAACTAAACCTAAGTTGCTGCCGGCAAAGGCAAATAATCCCATCCCGCAAAGCATGACAACCAAGCAAGAAGTAAACAAAGCTTTACGACTCATTCTCTTTGATAAAATTGGGAACAATGAAGTAGCAATGATCCCTAAGAAAATGTTAATGGTTGAGAAAATTGAGAAGGCTTTTGGCATCCCCATGATATAAGTGAAGTAGTAAACTTCAAGTGAGTTAGTAATATTAATAGCAATGCCGTAGAAAAGATATGCTAAGGCAACCCACATTAATTGGTCGTTACCAGATAAAGCTTTAAAGATTCCTACGATACCCTTGGTATCTTGTTTATTTTTACGAATATCACTGTTAACTTCACGAGTAAATAAACCAACACACCAAGCAGAAATAAATGCAATGGAACAAATAATTGCGGCAAAGATGAACCACCCACGATCGTCCCCTGTGCTAGTAGCTTTTGCTGAAAAGAAGATTACGGCTGGCATAACTAAGATACCAACAAGTCCACCACCGATGGTTGAACCGACACGAGCATAAGCAGCTGTCTTTTCACGTTCTCTTGAATCAGTAGTCAATGATGGAAGCATTGACCAAAAGCCAACGTCTTTAAATGAATAGAAGATATCCATCGTGATATATAGAACTGCAAAGACAATCATGTATAAAACTGTATTTTTTCTATATAATCCACCTAAGTCGGTAAACAGCATTAACAAAATTACTGCTGAGACACTACCACCGACAACTACCCAAGGTCTAAAGTGGCCCCAGCGAGTTTTAGTTCTATCAATCGCATTTCCAATAAATGGATCGATCAGTAATTCTACGATTCTTAATGCCATAATGATTAAAGTTACGATACTAATCATCTTGGCATCTTCTGCTGCATTACCTGTATTAAATAAGTGCGAGGTAATGAACATAATTAAGTATCCAGATAACAATCCATAAAACGAATCATTACCAAAGGCACCGAAGCTGTATGCTAGTCGAGCACCTAATGACATTTTCCCTTGATTTTTGTCATCCATATAATTTCTCTCTCCCTTTTATTATATGTATTCGCTTTCATCGGTATTTATTATGCTGTTTTTGTGTTCATTACCGAATAGCTTAATTTTATGTCACTTTTTCCAAAACTAAATTGACATGTTTATTGTTAAAAATGCCATGATTTAAGTATATTAAAAATAAGCATAAATACATAAAACCATTGTTAAGATGGATTTATTTTAAGGAGTTAACTCATATGGATGGTGAATATAGAACACTAAGTAATCAAGGAATTGAAACTAACATCCTATTTTTCGGACAAGAAAAATGCTTACCCAATTATTTTTACAAAGGCAATAACGTTCGCCAAAACTACATTATTCACTATATTCAATCAGGCAAAGGCACATTTTCTGTGGCTAATCAACGGACTGTCAATCTAAAAGCTGGTGATCTTTTCGTCTTGCCTAAAGGTGTTCCTTGTTTTTACCAAGCTGATGGTGAGGAACCTTGGTCATACTTCTGGATTGGTTTTTCAGGAGTCAAAATTAAGACCATGTTAGCTAATACCAAGTTGAATAATAAGTATTACTTGTCTCAAGTTCAAAATAGCCATATTTATGACAGCCTAAAAGAACTTTTTAAGGCCGCCCACCATAACAGTTCTTTAGCCAATGACGTATTAATCGAGTCATTGATTTATAAATTTTTCTACTACCTAATGACTGAATATCCTGAAAAGGTTATGGTCAAGAATTCTGATGAAGATTTACATTTGGCGGTTAATTATTTGGAGCAGAACTTTGTTAATCCATCTTGCACAATTAGTACCTTATGTCATGAACTAGATTTTTCACGCAGCTATTTGTACAACATTTTTAAAAACAATTTGAATATCTCACCACTAAAATTTTTAACTCAGTTACGCATGGAAAAGGCTAAGCAACTCTTACTAAATAGCGATTATACGATTCGACAGATTACCGATGTGGTGGGATATACTGATGAATTCACCTTTTCTAAGGCCTTTAAACGCTACACTGGTTTAAGTCCAAAGTATTATCGTAAAAAATCATCATAATTACAGACACAAAAAGAAGTTTAAGAGATCTTTCTCCTAAACTTCTTTTTTCATATATCAAGTTTCTCTATTCTTTCTTCAATTCAAAATGGCTGCCATTTT
>JAEDOA010000162.1 GCA_016302195.1 Erysipelotrichaceae bacterium
ACGAGTGCATTAAGCACCAAGACCTCGTCGGTTAACTCGATGAGGTCTTTTTTGCGGCTCTTGAAAGTTATAGTGCTGATAAAAACTGCTTTATTGTGTTGCTTGGATTTTTTCGATAGTAAATTCCATAGTATGCCTTTTGTTTAATATTTAATGGTTTAACAATGTATGGTTTGGCTGCTGGTGCCATTCCTTTGGAAATGCACATTAAGTAATTATGGTATAGAGCTGTTGCAAAGAATGATGAATTATACACGCCGAAACTTTTTATATTGATTTTTGGATTGTGTTTAAGAATATTGCCGATTTTATCTCCCATAGCTGATATGCCAGTTTTTTCAATGGCCACAGTGTAATTGCTTAGATCTTTAAGTGTAATGCTGGATTTGCATGACAGTGGGTGAGAAGGTGGCATTGCAATGTAAATAGGTTCTTCTCGTAATTTTAGAAAATTAAAGGAATGATCCAAATACTTGGTGATTTCATAGTATTCAATGATATCGATCTGGTTATCAACGTTTTTTATATTTTTTACTTCTTGAAAATTGATATTAAAATCCTTTAATTTTGAATTATTTTTTTGAAGCACGGTGTTAATTAAAATAGGTTTTTCAAGATAGATTGTCCCAATGGTTAGTGTATGTGAGTAATCATGCATTGTTTTTATTATTTCTGATTCTTTTTCAATTATCCCTTTAGCTAGTGGCTGTAATGCTTTACCAGCATCGGTTAGATTTACTCCACGTGAAGTTCTTTCAAATAATTTGATTCCAAGTTTTTGTTCTAACTTGTTAATATGCTGAATTATTGCTGATTTAGTAATAAAGTTGTTTCTGGCAGTTTCGGAAAAATTTTTAGTATTGCATACATCTAAGAAAATCTTGTACTCATGAATATTCATTAGTTTTTGTCCTTTAGTTAAGTTGCATTATGTAGAGTTAAGCAAATACTTAACTCTGGGTTACAATAATAGATCACACTTATGATTTAAATCTATTATACTAGTAAGTGAAAGCGATAACAAATTAGTGAATAGAAAAGAGATCTAATTATGGCAATTGTAAATAATGACTTTCACGAAATTCTAACTGGTAGACATTCAGTACGCAGATTTGATCCAAACGTAAAGATCAGTCGTGATGAAATGAAAGAAATGCTGGAAGAAACAATTACAGCTCCATCTGCATGTAACTTGCAGGCTTGGAAGTTTGTCGTAGTTGATACTGATGAAGGAAGAGAAAAATTACATCGGTACTTTATGAAGTTCAACTTCCCACAAGTAGATAAAAGCTCAGCCGTCGTTCTATTCTTCGGCAATACTTTAGCTTATAAGAAATACAGTCAATTATGGCACAGCATGTATGAAGCTAAGAAAGTAACCAAAGAAGCAATGGAATCAGCTTTGAATACCTTTATGCCACTTTATGAAAAAGCAGATCAGCAAATGCTTGTAGCTGACTCAATGGTTGATACATCATTAGCAGCAATGCAATTTATGTTAATTGCACGTGAACACGGTTATGACACAAATGCGATGGCTGGCTATGATGCAACAAAAGCAGCATTAACTATGGGGCTTGATCCAAAACAATATATCCCTGTAATGGCTATTGCAATTGGCAAGCATGATCCTAATGCCGAGGATGAAATCACTACTAGCAGATATCCATTATCTGAATTAGTAGATTTTGAATAATCAATAAGAGGCAACCATAATGAAAGATTTTAACGGAAAAGTAGCGTTTATTACAGGTGCAGCCCATGGCTTTGGAAAAGCTATTGCAACAAAAGCAGCTAGTCTTGGAATGAAATTAACTTTGGTTGATCAAGATAAAGAAGCATTATCTAAAGTTGCTGACGAGTTAAGTAAATCAACAGAAGTATTAAAGATAGTAGCAGATGTTACTGAAGAGAAAAACGTTGATAATGCTGTAGATGAAGCAATGAAGAAATATAATGAAATTGATCTTCTAGTAAATGATGCTGGTGTTGCAGTTCCTGGTCCTATCTGGGAATTACCAACGCGAGATTGGGAATGGATTCTCCATGCTGATCTTATGAGCCAAGTTTACGCATTAAAGAAAGTAATTCCTATTATGATGAAGCAGGAAAATGGTGGAGATATTCTTAATGTTGCTTCTGCTGCCGGTTTATTAACTGCTCCTGGTATGCCGGCTTACTATGCAACCAAATTTGCTGTCGTAGGAATGACCGAAGCTGTAGCATATGATTTGCAAGCTTATAAACAAGATAAGATTCATATGCATGTATTTACACCTGCTTTTGTACAAACTCATTTAATGCATTCAGAAGAATACAGACCTAAGAAGTATACTGATAAGACTGATCCATATTATCAAAGTAAAACCTTTAAGATGGGGCAAGAAATGGCTAAGAAAGACTTAACTACTGGTTTACCTATTAAAGGTGTTGCAGACACTATCTTTAAAGGATTAGAAGAAAACAAATTCTATATCTTAACTCATAAAGGTATTGCACCATTAGTAGTTAAGCGCGCTAAAGATGCAGTTGAAGGTAAGGCACCAAACTTAGTTGATTTAATGAAATATCCAGATAAGACGCATACAGATACATCTTTAGACTAGAGTTTGTTTAAATCTTAAAAAGTCTTCAAGTTATTGTAAAAATACTGGCTCTTTGTCAAACCCTGTTGATAGAGAGTAAATGAATAGAATCAGGCAGTCATTAAAAGGGTGTTTGGTTCTTTTTCTACCTTAAGTCAAGTAATATCAATAATTTAATAGATTATTTTAT
>JAEDOA010000002.1 GCA_016302195.1 Erysipelotrichaceae bacterium
AACAAAAAGGAGCCTGACCGGCTCCTAAAAATTCAATTTATAGGTAAAACTATTAATCGTATAAATGGGCAACTCCCAAAGCAACTTCCATCATTTTAGTGAATGATAATTGTCTTTCCTCAGCAGTTGTTTCTTCATGAGTAACAATATTATCTGAAACAGTTAACAAACAAGCAGCTTTCTTTCCTAAGTTTCTAGCATTTGCGAATAAAGCGAATGATTCCATTTCAGCGCATAAGCAATGATATTGATTTAATGACTTGTCAACTGCAGCAGCCATAACACTTTCATCATAGTAGAAGTTATCGCTTGAATTTACGCAACCTTCTAATAATGAATAACCTAATTGGCTAGCACTATCTCTTAATTGCTGATTTAATGTAGCATCTGGCAGCATTACTTTTTCATCGTAACCGGCAAATTGTTTTGCATATGATGATTCAGAATATGCACCATCAGCTAATACAACTTCATATAATTTGATTTCAGGTCTCATAGCTCCTGTTGAACCAATACGAATAATTGCTTCAACACCATAGAATTTAAATAATTCATATGAATAAATACCAATTGAAGGCATACCCATACCTGAACCCATAACAGATACTCTATGTCCTTTGTAAGTTCCAGTATAGCCTAACATACCACGAACATTATTGAAACAAACTGGGTTTTCCAAATATGTTTCAGCCACAAATTTTGCTCTTAAAGGATCTCCAGGCATTAAAACTAACTTTGCGATATCGCCATTATTGGCACTGTTGTGTGGTGTACTCATTTTATTTTTTCCTCCTAATAAATACATTTCTTGTAATAATTCTAACAAATTATTAAGCTCATTTCAATTTTATCTAGTGGTTTTCGCTCTTATTATAAGTCCACTTTTTCTTCTCTTTCTTTTGTAAATCCGTATTTTTGATTCTAAAAATAACCCCTTTTTCCAAGTTTTCCGCTTCAATAGAATAACCATAAGTATTGCATACCTTATAACAAATACTTAAGCCCAGACCAAATTTTCCTTTGTCTCCCTTTTCAAAAGGTTTAAACATCTTATTAATTCTATCCTGACTTAGTGAAGGCCCATCATTGCTGATATTAAACTCAGCTTCACTTAAGTTGATTTCTATTTTATTTTGCGCATATCTTAGGGCATTATCCAGCAAATTGGAAACAACAATTCTCCAGCTTTCTCTTTCCCCTTTAAAGCTTACTTCATTAAGTTTTACATCTATCTTCACTTCTGGTCTTATCATCTTTAATGAAGTTAAAACATCCTCTACAACATCCTTCATATCACATTGCTCATCACTGTCTTTACCAATAGATTTAACATAGTCTAATCTATTCAGCAGCAATAAGCTGTAGACCTTCTTTTCCAATCTATCTGCATTATCAATAATAACATCTACGCTTTTCTCCAGGGTATCATAAGGATAAACTCCATCTTTAATACTTTCAGCATAGGATTTAATCGTCGCAATTGGAGTTTTTAAGTCATGAGATATATTATGAATCATCTCCTCCTTTAACGCCTCCTGACTTTTTATTTGATTGTGCATTGACACTAAAGCATCGGCCAATTCCCCAACCTCATCCTTTCTATCAATGCTCAACTTTGCTTTCTGATCACCGCTTTTAATTTTCTCAATGTAATTTTGCATTTGTAAAAGCGGAGTAATAATAGTTGAAACCCAAACTGTTAAAAGAATAAAAATAAAGCCAAATACTACAGCACTGTTATTTGATACCGAGTTTAGTAATGCGGTTTCAATATCCTTACCATAATTTTGATCAACAAGGGAGATCATTTTAATATTATTCCCTCGAATAGAAAGATAATAGTTGTATTTTACGCCATTAAAAACTAGGCTATCATCAACATTTGCTTCAGTATCACCGATTATCTGATTTACCATTTCGATAAACTCGCCATCAACAATCTTATTTGAATAAAACTGAGCGCATTTATTATTGATATAAACAAAATGCATAACATCCTGATCATAGCTGAAATCAGTTGAAATCTTATCATTGTCCAAAATGTTCATCGCAACAGTATTCTGGGAACGGTGTAATAAAGCCACTACCTGTCCATCAACAAATTCTGAGATATTCCCTTTTTGATAAACAGAGAAGAAGAAAATCAAAATGACACCCAGGGTAACAACGATAACACTCATCTGCTGAAACAGTGATAAATCTGTAAGTGATTTAAGTAGTCTACGCATTAACCTAACCTATAGCCAAAACCGTAAATAGTAGTGATACTTAAATTTGGCATTTTCTTTCTCAATCTTCTTAATGTATCATCAACAACTCTATCACTACCAAAATAGTCATCTCCCCAAATGACATTTAAAATGTCATCTCTTGAAAACGCAGTTGACTTATGCTTAACAAAAAACATCAGCATTTCATATTCCTTGTTAGTTAGTTCAATCTTCTGCTGATCCTCAAAGACCTTTCTTTGCGACTCATCAATCGTATAACCATCAACTATCAATTTATCATCTTTGTAAAAACGCTTTAAAATGTTGTTTACTCGCAATACTACCTCTTTCATGTTAAATGGTTTTGTAATATAATCATCACTGCCTTTTTCTAAACCGATAATCCTATCAAACTGCTGATCTCTAGCGCTAATGAAAACAACCGGTTTATTGCTGTTTTTTTCTTTTATTAACTCAAACAAGTCAAATCCGCTTTTCTCATCCAGCATAATATCCAATAACCACAAGTCAATTGATTGTTCATCAACACTTTTTAAGGCTTGAGAATAGGTATAAAAGCTTCTTACCTCATAACCCTCTTTTTCTAAATACCTTTTCATTAATTCGTTTAAGTCTTTTTCATCATCGACAACCGCAATTATTTTTTTCATTTTCACCACACCTTACTGTTATTATTCTAGCACAGATAAAAAAAATATGCTCTAATGCTAGAGCATACTTATTGACTAGTTAATTGACTTAAGTAGTCGGCGAAGTATTTTTCAACAATCTCCCTATTAAAAGGAGCTTGATTATTTTGAACCTGTTCTCTTATATTCTGCATCTCTTCTTTGATGATGTCATCTATTTCTTTGGGATAATGCATCTGCTTTTTATGCAGTTGATATTCGTCTAAGTCTAATGTGAGCATCGTTTTATCAGTGAAGATTTTATAGTCGATATCATAATCAATATATTTGATAGCTTCACCATCATATAGAGCAGGCGAAGCGAGATTACAATAATAATATATGCCATCTTCCCTAATCATTGCGATAGCATTATACCAACGCTCAGTGTAGAAAAAACAAATCGCAGGTTCTCTGGTGTACCATCTTCTGCCATCGGATTCTATTACCCATGTCTTATTTGTTACAACAACATAATGTTCTTCATCGCTTTCCAATACATAACCTTGATCCCAAGTTCTATGCAATGAACCATCGTGTTTATAAGATTGAATATATACTTCCTTATGTGGCTGTGGTACCATAATCCTCCTACTTATTTAATACTGGTTTTAACATATTATACAATAATGGAACTAAAATCAAGTCAACAATCATTGTTGGGATGATATATCCACCATTATATACTAAAGACCCCCATAAATCTGTTTCCCAAACCAGCATTCCAGCTAAAGTTGAACTAGCTAAACGAATCAGGTTAGTAACAATAATACCTGGATAGAACCATTTAATATTCTTAAATGCACTTGCTAAACCATAAGCGCAATAAGCAATTACGTAGTCTAACAATAATGAAGCTATTCCATAGTATGTAATTGAACCAATCGCAAACATTAAAACGATTGCTACTAAACATACTAATAAGCCATTCTTAACACCTAAGTGATAACTTGCCAATAAAAGTGCAACTGTAGCAAATGACAAGCTTCCGCCATTAGGCATTCTGAATAAGTTCAAAGCGTTTGTAACATAATCCAATACTACAAACAATGCGGCATACAATGCGATGTATACCAAATCTCTAACACTACTTTTTTTCATAAAAAAAACCTTTCTACAGGTCCCCTCATTAGATCTTCCTACGCTAGTACTAACTAGATCAGGTCTAAGGGTCTATCTCAGCCATTTAAGGCACCCCTGTCTGTGCACTATTATAGAACATCATTAACTAATAAAGCAATAAAAAAGTCCAAAGTTTCCCTTGAACTAATTTTATCCATTGATAATAAATCTATTATCATCCATTATGATAGTACTGTTATACAACTGACTTAACAGATTAATCATATAATCAACATCACTGCTGCCACAGGTTTCAAAGCTGGAATGCATAGCTAATTGAGCCAAGCCAATATCCGCCATATTGATTGGCAAATTAATGGTGCTGATTGCTGCTTGAGTTGAACCTCCTCTGCTATCGCTTTTATTTGCGAACATTTGATAAGGTACATTGGCTCTTTGACAAAGCTGTTTACAAATTGCCACACTAACTGCATCACTAACATAGCTTTGAGATGCTGAAGTCTTTATCACTACACCTTCATTCATATAAGTTTTATTAAAGCCATCATATAACTCAGGATGATTTGGATGAACTGCATGAGCATTATCGCAACTCATCAAGAACGAATTAGCTAATATTGCTTTTATATCGCTATCCACATAATAGAATGATGTAAAAATCCTTTCAATAACGTCTAACAAAAACCTGCTAGCCATTCCCTGCTTGGTTATTGCACCGACCTCTTCATTATCAAAGACAGCCAGCATGTTAATTGATTGACTGCTATATGAATTAATAAAGGCGGTTAATGAAGTAAAGACGCTTTCTAAATTATCAATTCTTCCTGAAGAAATAAACTGTTGCTTATCACCCCATATTAAAGCCTTTTGACGATTGTAGAAGAACAAATCATGAGCTAAGATATCCTCTATTTCAACATGAAGACGGCTAGATAAAAAGTTTTTAAAGAATGGCTGTTGAACATTAAGCGACATCATTGGTACTAAATCAACTTGAGGATTATATTTATAGCCTTCATTTATCTGACGGTTTTGATGAATTGCTACATTGGGAATAATAGCCAAATCCTCATCAAAATCAACTAACTGACTGACAATTTGTCCATTTTTGTTTAATACAACTCGACCAGTCAATGATAATGGTTTATCAAACCAGCTTGATAAAATGGCTCCACCATATACTTCGACATTAATTTTGCCATACTTATCTGAAGAAATATCTTCTACAGGTTTTACCTTTAAGGCAGGCGAATCACTATGAGAGGCAACTATATTTACACTTTTTACATTAGCTATTTCAGGAATCTTAAAGGCTATTAAGCTGCTCTGATTTCTTACCACATAATAATAACGGTTATTCTGTAAATTCCAGGTTGCATTCTCTTTTAAACGCACAAAACCAGCCTCATCAAGCTTTTTACAGGCTGTATCGATTGCCATATATGCACAATGGCTTTGATTTAAAAAATCTATAAAAGCACTTTGATTACTCATTTTATTTTCTCCTTCTTCCTATCAGTATTCCATCACCAATTTGATAATATTGGCAATCATATACCTCGCTATTTAGCATATCGTTTCTAAACTTAGACAGCTTCTTTACTAAAGGAACCAATCTTTTGGTTTTTAAAGTTTCAGGATGGTCGATAAAACCATGAAAGTAAACATCATCAACTATAATGTAGCCATCTTGCTTTAGGTTAGGTAGATACAAATCTAATAGTTGTTGATTATGGGCTTTGGGGCCATCTAGAAACAGGCAATCAAACTGTTGACTTAAATTAAACTCTCTAGCATCTGTTAACACTGAATCAATTCTGTCATTCAGCTTTGCTAGAGAAATATTGTTTTTGGCCTGATTATATCTTTGCTGGTCTTTCTCTAAGGTTACAATTGTCAAGTCCAGTTTACTGCTAGCAAAACATATACTGCTATAGCCTACTGCTGTCCCTATTTCCAACATTGATTTGATATCTTTCTCGTTAATAAATTCAATAATAAATTGTAAGCCTTCGTCTTCTATAATAGGCACTCTATCCAACAGCGCTTTTTGCTTAATTTGTTCTATTAACTCTTGATTTATCCTAAACACCCAAAAAATACTCCTTTATCTTTTTGATTATAACAAATTTATATCTCTTTTGCGAAAAATAAGCTACAATATTGCTAGGAGATTTTTATGAGATATCAAGATTTAACTGAATTAAAACTGACAGGTAAAAAAATATCAATTATCAATTACAAACCCTACCTTGCCTACGTATTGGCCATCATTTTAGTTTTTGTAATGTGTATTCCCCTATATAAACCTCTAGGGATTGTAGCTATGGTTATATTAACTGTAGCAATTTGCCACTTTGTAATGACCAAGGATAAACCAACAATTGCTGTTTATGATAACGGTATTGTAATTTACGATCCTAGAAACAAAAACAAGGGGCGCTTTATTGAAAAAGAAAAAATCAATAGTTTCCAGTTAAGCAACTACAATAGAATAGAAATAAATTGCGATAATGATGATGTACTGGTGGAAACCTTCCAAATCGCTAAAGCTTTGATTTGTTTATCTAAAATTGCCAAAAGAATTTAACTATAGCTTTATCTATAGTTTACTGCCGCTTTAGCTCAGTTGGCAGAGCAACTCATTCGTAATGAGTAGGTCGTCGGTTCGATCCCGATATGCGGCACCACATAAAAAACTTAAGCTTGTTACAACAGAAATTGTCAACAAGCTTTTTTATTGTTTTTGGACTGAAATAGTTATAAAACAGCTTTAATAATAAGATAAACTTGTTACTCACAGATGGTTTGAAAAGCCATTGACAAATAATGTGATAAAAAATCCTGCATATAAGCAGGATTCACTTATTATCAGAGAGATTTGCTCCCTTTTTACAAGCAAAAACTAACTCTCATTAACAAATACAATATTTCTTTCATTTGATAATTTCTGGCAATAACTGAAGCCTAATCCAGTAAATGATTTAATATCTTTAATTTCTTCAATGTTGTTTTCACACATATATCTAGCTAAACTTCCTCTTGCCATTTTAGAGTATGTGGATTTTACTTTGTACTTGCCATTTTCCAGATGAAGGAAATCAACATTAATCAACTTATCATCTGACTGTAAGTATTTTTCCAACAAAACACTGTATTCTTTTGAAGCTAGATTAATGATAACTTCTTTATCCTTAAACATCTCTTTATATATTAAATCCGACCAAAATTGATATAAATCAGACATACAATCAAAGTCTAAACGGTATTCCCTTATACCGTCAAAAGGTCTTAATATGCCATAAAAACCAGATAGAATTCTCAAATGATCATTTAGATAAGACAACTGATTTTGGTTCATAAGCGAGCTTGCAAGATATTTATAACTTATCCCGCAATAACAATTTACAGCCTGGGTCAAATCATTATAAAGATTCATATTTTGAAATAGCAGGTAATTATCATTAGCTATTTTTTCACTACATCTATATATTTTTTCTAATTGTTTACAGTCAAATCCTTTCATCATCACCAACAATTCACTAGTTTTATTAATGAACATGGGAATAGTATTGCTGCTATGATTATCGCAATCTTTCCTCATTGTTTTTGTTGGGGAAAATATTATTTTCATTAAATGACCTCTAACATATTATCAGCATCCTTATCTGCCTTAACCTTATCGTTAGCGTAAATAATCATGCCGTTTTCATCAATTAAATAAGTGGTTCTAACAACACCCATAGATGTTCTGCCACACATTGTTTTTTCATGATATACATCGTAATCCATAATTGTTTTCTTTTCTTCATCGGATAGTAAAGTAATAGTCAAATCGTGCTTGTTTTTGAAATTCTGATGTGATTTAACTGAGTCTTTACTTACAGCTAAAACTACAACCCCTTTAGAAGCAAATTCATTCTTCTTTAAGCTATAGCTACATGCCTGTTTTGTACAGCCTGCTGTATTATCCTTTGGATAGAAATAAAGCAATACCTTCTGTCCGCGATAATCAGATAAACTATGTTTATTTCCATCTTGATCTAGTAATGTAAAATCTGGCGCTTTTGAATTAACTTTTAACATATTTTCTTACTTCCCTTCTAATTTTTGATTCCAAAGATCCTCATTAAAACCCACTAAGGCAAAATCATCAGCTATTAATACTGGCCTTTTTACTAACATTGCCTCGGATGCCAATAAGTTTAATTTGTCCTCATCCGTCATATCTTTTAATTTATCTTTTAAATTGTTCTGCTTATAAACATTGCCTGAAGTATTGAACAATTTATTAATAGGTAACTGACTTAACTTTGCAACCTTCTTTAGTTCATCATAACTCAGCTTATCCTGCTTAATTTCTCTATAAGTATAATTTATCTTTTTACTATCAAGATACTTCTTAGCTTTATTACAAGTAGAACACTTACTATAACACACAAATATCATTTTATAATCCTCCTGACTATATTATAACCTGTTTAGCTGCTGCTGTAGCTGATTGGCGCTCATTCTAATTGCTCCATCACCTAAAACCATGTTTTGCACTGCCATATCGCTAGTAGCAACCGTTATTTGATAATCCTTAATATTATCGTGAACCATCTTTTCGATGTATGAATCAGCATTCTGATTCTCTCTGGTATATACCACTGTCGTATTTCCCATTTTTATTTGCTTACCAACGTTTTCGCTTAGGCGGTATGCATCAAAAATAATATAGGTTTTATATCCATTATATCCAGTAAAAGATGCGATATCGTTAATTAATATATCTCTTGCTCCGTCTAGATTATCTCTTAAAAAATCCTTTACTTTCTGATAACTGAATAGAATATTGTATCCATCAACAATTAACATCTTTGGCTTATTATCGATTTTCTTTGGTTGGCTAAGAGGATGATTGATTTCTTTTTTTCTAACCATCTTCTTTTTTTCATTGCGATTTCTACCACCCATACTATTAAATACATAGTCCAGCTCTTTTTGAGATACTTCCTTACCATAATCAAAATCTGAAATAGCTTCGCTGGCATCTTTGCTGTTGTCTTTAATATGAATATATTGCTCCATCAAATCATAAGGAACATAAAAGCCCGCACCATGACTACAGAAGATACTACCTGTTGGGTTTTCTAAATCTGCTTCGCTATCATAACCTGATTGCTCAATCACTTCTATGCTGTTATGGCAGATATCATATCCAGCTAAAGAAAAATCTATTCTAGCTGAGGATGAACTAATTGAATTCAACGCTAAAGGGTAATCATTCAACAAAACTACAGGCGCTTTCCCACTGATAATGACTTGTTCTTGATGGCTATCAACCTTTAGCTGACAAGCATCCATTTTTTCTAAGTCGTATAATATCCTGCTTAAATACTTCCTATCAGTTCTAATTGAAAAGTAATAATACGGTTCTAATAGTACACATTCCACCTTTTTCAATGCGTTTCTTACCGCTCTTAAACTGGCTTGATAGAAATCGCTTGTTTCTGTATGTTTTAGATGACCCTTAGCAGCAATTAATGATATTTTCACATCAGTTAATCTACTTCCTGTCAACACGCCAACATGACTAATCTTTTTCAATGAAGACAAAATTGAATTAGTCCAGGCTTGGCTTAACTGATCATTATCTAATAGATTTTCAACAACGATTCCTGAATTTCTTTCCAATGGTGTCAATAATACATGAACCTCACTATAATGTCTTAACGGTTCATAATGGCCATAGCCAATAGAACTAGCGGCAATTGTCTCTTTGTAAAGAACTTTAGGTGGTCCCAACTTAATATCTATTGAGCTTCTTTTTTTGATAATCGCCTTAATAATCTCTATTTGAACCTCACCCATTAAATATAGAAAGATCGAATTAGTGTCATTCTGATAGGAAACATTTATTGATGGGTCTTCCTGTTGCAACATTTCCAATTGTTTGATTAAAAGATTTTTATCAACATTATTGTCATACAAAACCTGATATTGCATAAAAGGCTTAGAGCTATTATTGTCAAGCGGTTTCTCAATGCCTAAAGCAGCTCCAGCTGATAAGGTTTGTAATCCCTTTATTGCGACTATTGTACCAGCATCAACAGAAGTTACAGTTTTAAACTGATCGCCGTTAACAATACAAAGCTGATCAACCTTTTCGTTTTCTGTCAGTTTTTGTTTTGCTTTTAGCTGGCCTCCTGTAACCTTGCCATAACACCATCTTGTATTATTCTCATCAAAAGCCACCTTATATATAATTAATCCAAAATCATCAGGATATTTTTTCTCAATAAAGAACTTATCAATTCCATCAAGTAATTCAACTACACCAGTATCTTTCAATGCACTACCAAAGTATAAAGGGAAAATATCTCTATTATTAATTAGTTTGGCAATATCATTATCTGTTATTTCTCCTTTTTCTTCATATAGATTATAGATTTTATCACTGCTTAATACCAATTGTTCATAATCGAAATCGCTACTAAAATCAACAAAGTTACCAGCTAATTTACTATTAATACTATCGATAATCTGCTGTTTGGTATAACTAGTTAAGTCCATTTTATTGACAAAAATGAAAACTGGTAAGTTGTATTGTTTAGCCAATTTAAATATAACCTCAGTTTGAGCTTGGACATTATCCAAAGCAGAAATAACCAAAACTATCATATCTAAAACACGTAAGGTTCTTTCCATTTCACTTGAAAAATCCCTATGACCTGGTGTATCCAGCAAAGTTATACTGCTATTGTTGTATTGAATCGTCGCACTTTTTGAAAAAATAGTTATTCCTCTACTTTTTTCCAAGGAATCAAAATCCATAAATGAATTCTTAAAATCAACCCTACCCATTTTCCTGATAACACCGCCATGATAAAGACAACACTCATTAAGTGTTGTCTTTCCTGCATCTACATGTGCCAATATTCCTAGGTTAATTTTTTTCATCATTTATCATCTTTCATATTTTTTCTTCAAATATTCATAAGCAAAGTCAATTGCTTCTTTCATTTTAAAGAATCTACATACCGAATTTGCTACTTTCGCAATTTTTACCTGTGCGCTTTTTTCATATTGACGGCCTATCTCGATAAATTCATCGCTATTCAAATCATAATCTAGATACTTTTTCCAAATATCCTTGCCAGCTTTTTTAATGCATCCTCCTTGAAGGATAATGCCACGTACCATTGACATATGCTCTGCCAAATGCCAGCTGGTGCAGTTATCATAATCCACTCCAACCAATAAAGTATAGCTATTATCCATTTGATACATCTTGCCAATTGGAGATTTCATTCCCAAAGGAAATGATAAAGGCTGATTACTCATTAAATACTTGCTGTCTTTGCCGATTGAAACAAAGCCACAGTTTGGATGATAAGAATGATATGCGTTCTTTCTACTTCTAATATCATCAACTAATACACCCATTAACCTATGTCCACTTGTATAGATATCATAGCCAGGAGTATTTTCTCTTATCTTATCAGTTAAATTCATACTAACAGGAGGATTTTCCCAGAACAATGGCTCAGTATTATAGTAGTCCTGACAAGGCATAACGATATTTCCGTTTTCACCTACTACTTGCAGTAATGCATCATTAAAAGCCGCTGGTCCTCCAATTATAAAGCCAGCACTGGAAAATTTGCTGTGGACTTCAACAGTCATGTCACTGGCAAGTCCTAATTGTGTTAACTGTTCTACAATCTCTTGCTTACTATAGGCTTCCGTAATAATATCCTTATTCAATTTTTCCATATTCTTTTAACCATTCTACTAATTCTTCATATTCAATTAGCTGTTCCTTAATCGCTAATACTTCACCATCTTCTACTATATAGGTGGTTGGAGTCCAATACATTCGATAAAAATAGTTATACTGTATTTCATTTAGCTGATCTTCTGTTTGTTTATCATCAGTAGGTAAATAATATATTGTTATATCATAATTTTCAATTAGTTGATTTAAGATTGGTTTAAACTCCTTACATGATTGACAATCATCATAACCAACATAAACAATAAAGCTTTCTTTATTTTCCAGCTTTTCTAAAACCTCATCAGCATACGCTGTGACTACCTCTCCCTTTGAAAACTTCTTATTACAAGCAGTTAGTGAAAGCAATACAAACAATACTAATAACACTTTCTTCATACTATTGCTCCTTAAATAAAGAATCAAATTCCTTTTCAAGATTGTATTTTAATCTTGCTTTTTGTCTTTCCGTTAACTCTGCTACAGTTGCATCATGATTGCTAACAGTACCTGAATGTAAATTTACTAAATTTCCTTTTTGAACATAATAGACTGTAGGAAAGAACAATTGTAAGTTACCCTGTTCATCAGTGCTTAAATAGTCCTTGGCAAAATCATTCAGGGCTTCAAGAGATTCGATATCCTCTTTATTTTCTTCATCAAGAAAGTCCATGTAATATATTTTTAGCTGATATTGCTGGCAAACCTCATCCAAAATCGGTAGTAGATCATTACACCAAGGGCAGCTTTCATAGCCAAAATAACAAATGAAAGTTTTCTTTTCATCTACCATATCTAAAAACTGGCTTATTGATATCTTATAGAAGTTATCAGTTTCCAAATTATAGCCTGACATATCATAGCTATCAAAATCAGGATAACTATATTCAATCTTTTCTTGGCATCCCTGCAGCAATAACACTAATAGAATAAGCAATACTTTTTTCATAAAAATAGTATAACATTTTCTGTTGCTGTTGAGCTAAAAATGAAAAAGCCAGTCTGATAATTCAAACTGGCTAATAAATTACAATTAATCTTCGTCTTCTTCTTCCATTTTGCTCTTAGCAGCAGCTATTACCTTATCAGCAACTTCTTTAGGAGCTTTTTCATAACGAATAAATTCTGATGTATAAGAACCATTACCCTGAGTCATACTTCTCAATTCAGTAGCGTAATTAATCATTTCTGCCTGTGGTACTTCAGCAACAATAACGGTTGTTTCATCGTCAATCGCATTATTTTCCATAATCATGCCTCTACGTTTTGAGAAATCGCCATAAATTGTACCTACATACTCAGCTGGAATTGTTACTTCTGCTCTAATGATTGGTTCAAGTAAGGCTGGTTTTGCTAGTGGCATACCCTTCTTGTAAGCAAGTCTTGCTGCAGCTTTGAAAGCAACTTCTTTTGAATCAACTGGGTGCATAGATCCATCATATAATGTTGCCTTAACCTGAACTACTTTAAATCCAGCAAGAACACCCTTATTCATAGATTCTCTTAAGCCTGATTCAACAGCTGGGAAGAAGTTTTTACTTACTGCTCCACCTACAACCTCTTCAGCAAATACCATTTCGTCCTGTTCAGGATTTGATTCAAATCTAATCCAAACATCACCGTACTGTCCTGCACCACCAGATTGTTTCTTGTGCTTACCTTGTACTTCAGCTTTGCCTAGGATTGTTTCACGGTATTGAACTGTTGGTTCTGATAAAGAAACCTCAACCTTATATCTCGATTTCAATTTATTTACGATAACATCAATATGCTGATCACCAATACCATAAAGTACCTGTTCTCTTGTTTCTGTGTTGTTTACAACCTTCATTGATTTATCTTCAGCTGTTAATTTAGCCAAACCAGTTGATAATTTATCTTCATCATTTCTAGTCTTTGGCCAAATTGCCTTACCAAGCATTCCCTTAGGGAATTCAATTTGAGGATATTTAATTGGATTAGCTTTAGTTGCTAGTGTATCATTTACTGCTGTATCGTTAAGCTTTAAGATAGCACCGATATCGCCTGTTTCAAGCTTTGTAACTTTTTCCTGGTTTTTACCTCTTAATACAACGATTGAACCACCTTTTTCGCTTTCATCCTTTGTTGTGTTATATAAAGGAGTATCAAGGGTTAATACACCGCTCATAACCTTAACATATGAAGCCTGAGCAAAGTTATCGCTCACTACCTTAAATACAAAAGCGCTAAATGTTTCATCATCACTAGTTCTAACCTTTTTACCATTAGCATCTGTTACTTCGCCCTTTTCAACATATGAAGGACAATATTTAACAATTGAATCTAATAATACATCGATACCAACGTATTTTGTTGCACTACCACATAAGATTGGTCTAATAACATCGCTTCTTAAACCAGTTGCTACACCCTTAATCATTTCTTCTTCAGTAAAAGGTTCTTCCATTAAGAATTTTTCTGTTAATTCATCATCAGTCATCGCAACTGCTTCGCATAAATCGTGATGACCCATTTCCACTGTAGCAGCAAACTGTTCTGGAATATCAACTTCCTTACCATTAATGTGGGCTTTTTCAGTAATAACATTAACTGTACCTACTGCCTTACCGTTTTCAATGATTGGCAATACTAATGGTGAAGCCTTGCAGCGTTTTTCCAGTTCAGTAACAACCTTTTGATAATCAGCATTTTCTTCATCAACTCTAGTAACAAAGAAGAATACTGGTAAATTCTTACTAACAGCTTGACGATATGCCTTCATTGTTCCTGGCTGAATACCATCTTTAGCACTAACAACAATCATAACAGCATCGCATACAGCAAGTGCCGCAACCTGCTCACCGGCAAAATCCATAAAGCCTGGAGTATCAATAAAGTTTATCTTGTAATCCTTCCATTCGATTGGAACGATTGAAGAATAAACTGTCATTCCTCTTTTAATTTCTTCTGAATCATAGTCGATAATACTATTGCCATCTACAGCCTTACCAAAACGGTCTGTAACCTTGGTATTGAATAACATTGATTCTAATACTTCACTTTTACCTGCTCCTGTATGACCTAATACAGCAACATTTTTGATATTTTTTCCTGAATATTCTTTCATATATACTTATACCTTTTCTCCTACTTTAATAAAGCAGCAATTTCTTCGTTATTATTTTTTGCTAAGTAATAATCCAAAGCAGTTCTGCCATCCTTGTCCTTTATTGTGACATCAGCGCCGTTTTTAACTAATAATGAAACAAGTTCATCAAAACCGGCATAACATACACGCATCAATGCTGTACAGCCCATTTCATCCTGTAAATCTAGATTGGCACCTCTTGAAAGTAACACCTCTACAACAGCGATATTTCCAGCTGAGCATGCTTCCATTAATGCACTTCTTCCTTTAACATCCTGAGCATCAATATCAGCATTATGCTTTAATAAAAGTCTAACAACATCATCAAAGCCATAGAAACTTGCGCGCATTAGCGAATTATTCTTATTGTAATCTGCGGCATTTACATCACTATTTGCTTCAAGTAACATTTCACATACTTCATAATAGCCTTTTTTACTAGCACCCATTAAAGCTGTCTTTTCGTGATAATCGCGCAAATCAACATCAGCGCCGTTATCCAATAATAGACGAGTCATTTGAATTCTTCCTCTCTTGGCAACACGCATTAATGCGCTACGCTGCTGCTGGTTAACTACATTGACATTTACTCCTTTTGCGATTGTTTCTTTAACAACATTGATATCATTGTTGAATGCTGCTTCGAAAAATTGTTTTTCTAAATTGTCCATAACCTTAATTCTCCTATTCCGTTATTGTACAAAAAAGATGCCACAAATAAAGCATCTTAATATTTAAAATCAATTTTAAAGAGTCCACCATTCTGGTGGAAATCTTCCCCGCCAACAACGTTACCGATTCCAGCCCAATTAACCATTCTCATATTTGCTGACTCCTTTTTAATATAGATTAATTCTATTATGAAAGTCCTTACATTTCAATACCAAAACAAAAATTAATCCCTTTTTTGTTGAATAGGTTGTTAAAAATTAGTAGAATAGATATAAAGAGGTAATAAAAATATGAGAGAACCAACTTTAGTAATATTAGCAGCAGGATTAGGAAGTAGATACGGTGGTTTAAAACAAATTGATTCAGTTAGCGAAAACGGTGAATCAATCATCGATTTTTCAATATATGATGCCTACCAGGTGGGTTTTAGAAAACTGGTTTTGATTATTAGAAAAGAACATGAATCTTTATTCGACGAACATATCGCGAATAAAATCAGACCATTCATGGAAGTTAATTATGCTTATCAGGATATTAACGATTTACCTGAAGGCTTTAAACTGACAACAAACCGCAGCAAACCATGGGGTACTACTCAGGCAATTCTTCAGGCAAAAGCTGTTATAGATGGTCCATTTATGGTAATCAATGCTGACGACTTCTACGGTAAGCAATCATATCAGATTATGTACGATTTCTTAACTAATGAAGTAAATGATGGTTATTATGGCATGGTTTCTTATCAGTTAAGCAAAACTCTTACAGATAACGGCTCAGTTACCAGAGCTATTTGTAAAAAAGATAGTCAGGGAAATCTAAGCGAAATTGTAGAAGTACCAAAAATTATTAGAAAAAACAACAAACCACATATCGTCAAAGAAGACAACTCAACAATTGAAGTTGAGGATAGCTTATGCTCTATGAACTTCTGGGGCTTTGATGAAAGTGTCTTCCCATTATTAAAAGATGATTTTGCCGAGTTTTTAAAAGATAATATCGATTCAGAAAAAAACGAGCTAGTCATTGCGACAAGTATTGCCAATTTTGTTAAGCAGAAAAAAATCAAAGTCAAAGTTATGGCAACAGATGGTCAATGGTTTGGAGTTACCTATCCTCAAGACAAGGAAGGTGTCATGGCAAAGATTGCTCAATACAAAGAAGACGATATTTATCCATTTGACTTGTGGAGTGTAGATTAACAAAGAGGTGCAAATATTGCGCCTTTTAATTTGAAAGCAATCATTAACCAATAGTCATATTTACAATGTCTTATTCATCAATTCTAAAACTGCATATCAAAAGACTTAAAGTATTTTCATCAATATCAAAACCATTATAAATCCAGTTAGCTACCAGCATTAAACCATTTGAAAAGCAAGAAAATGCTTTATATCTTTTAACAACATCATCCTCACTAATGCTGAATACATCATATAAATAATCAAAAGCCGACACAAAGAAAAGTTCTTTTTCTCCATTTTCCAAAAACAGCTTTAATCTATTATCCTTGTATCTTATATCCCTTAACAGTTCAATTAATGCATCACAATCAAACTCACAATGATATTCTTTTATCATTTCACAAATATTTAATCTTTCTGTTATCGAATCAAAGTAATCGTTACAAACATCCTGAAATAATCTTCTAACGTTATCATAATAATAGTAAAAAGTTGAACGATTAACACCGACCTTATTGCATAAATCACTAACTGTTATTTTATCAAGCGGCAATGACTTAAGCATTTCTAGAAAGCCGTCTTTAATATCATTTTTAGTCAATAAATTCTTTTTTCTGTAATTCATAAGCAAAATCCCACATACTAACAAATCTGTTGTTAAATTTATTTTAACAAATTTGCTAAAATATTCACATATTATGGAGGAAAAAATATGTCAAAAGTATGCGTTATTACCGGCGGTGGTAGTGGTATGGGACTAGAAGCCGCAAAACTGTTGGGAAAAGAAAGAATAGTTGTAATTTCAGGAAGAACTGAAGCAAAGCTTCAAAAAGCATGTGAACAATTAAAAGAAAGCGGTTGCCAGGCTCACTATTTCATTTGTGATACATCAAAAAGAGAAAGTGTCAAGCAATTAGTTGAATTCGCCTGCTCTTTAGGAGATGTAACAAATGTTGTTAATAGTGCAGGATTATCTCCTAATATGTCAGATCCAGAAACTATTTTAAGAGTCAATGCTTTAGGAACAGTATATGTTAATGAAGAGTTCAGCAAGGTTATGAAGGCTAATACTGTTATTTTAGATGTTGCTTCTAACTCTGCTTATGTTCTTCCATCTTTCTTAATAAACAAAAAAGTTTACACCTTGGCAGATCAGGATGAACAAGCCTTTTTAAAAAAGATGTTGAAAAAAACAAAATTGGCTAAGCAAGGATATATGCGTAGCGGATTGGCTTACTCACTGTCTAAAAACTTTGTTACTTGGTATGCTAAAAAATGCGCATATCAATATGGAGAAAAAGGTATTAGAGTTGTTTCATTAAGTCCTGGATTAATTGCTACTGATATGGGTAATTTGGAAAAACAACAGGGAGGATATCTAATCGATTTAACAGCAGAAAAAAGAATGGGCAAACCTGAAGAATTAGGATTTGCTATTGCTACTGTAGCAGATGAAAGAAATGGCTATTTGGCAGCAGTTGATATTTTGTGCGATGGTGGAGCTACCAATAGAAAAGAGTTTAAATAATAATTATTAAAAAAATAAAACTACCTCAATATTTGAGATAGTTTTTTATTATTGTATGCGTTTACATTTATCATTTATGTTGTATAATTATCTTAGTAATTAAGAGGTGGAAAATGGACATATTTGATAAATTATGTGACGATTTGTCGCTGAGGGATAGCAACGCCTTTTATGATAAGGGCAATTATTTACAAAGCAATAATATTATAAAGCATCAGGATTTTTTTGATTATCTTTTTTTTAAATACCCTGATAGTATAGTTATTGAGAACTACCCATTGGTATTCGATGTTAATCACTTACCAAATAAACGAATAGGCTATAGAGATATTAACAAGGTTGACTTAAATAATTGTCATATTCCTTTTTTGTTGTTATTGCCTAAGAAGGATGATTATTCAATTGTTATATTGAGCGATAGCGATTATATAGCCGCAAGAGGCATGCAGTTTTGCATAACTCAAAAAGGCAGTAGTTTGGCTAATTATTCAGGAAAGATTCTTTCCTGCGACATTAACTGTACGGAGCTTAAAGATGTGCTAGATAACATTTGTAAAGATAATAGTATTGCTGCATCTCAGCAGCGTTACCTGGATAATCGCTATATTTCAGATCCTGAAACAATGAAGGATAAATGCATCACATTGGCAAAAGAAACAATAGAAAAAGCTCAGAACAACCTGCTAAAAATTCAGCAGCAGGAAAGACAACCATTAATTGATAACACAATCATGGAATTATTCTTGCTGAAAAAAGCTCTATATGTAAAATATATGGCTAATCAAAAAATTCTTCAAGATCGTCACAGTGGAAACACGAAGGAACAAAGAGTTTTCGCCAAGAGCTACATCGACGAAATCCCCTTCATTTCATATTATACTTTGTGGAATCTATAGTTAACCAAAAGAAAACAGGGGCTTACTCCTGCTTCTTTTTTTGGGGGGATAAAATATAATTTGAAATAGAAAGGATATATGAGCAAGTCATTTCTTACTTGCAAGTATATGATAACAATTAATTTCCGTTTAAATATCGTATTGATATGTGAAAATATGTGAAACAGCTATCATATTATTAATTATTAGGTATGATATAATTATTTAGTAGCACTTAGGAGAAAACAAGATGGATAACAACTTATTTTTAGAATATGGTTTCTCTCTGTCAGAGAATCAACTAGCTAAATTAGATTTATATAGTGATTTACTAATTCAATACAACGAGAAGTTTAACTTAACTGCGATTACAAATAAAGAAGATATCTATGTAAAGCATTTTTTAGATTGCCTTTATTTATGTAAATATTTGGACTCAAGCAAGAGTCTTTTAGATATTGGCAGTGGTGCTGGTTTTCCAGGAGTAATTATCAAGATTTTTTACCCCGAAATGAATATCACTTTGTTAGAGCCCAACAACAAAAAAGTTATGTTTTTAAACACTATTAAAAAGCAGCTTGATTTAAGCAAACTTGAAATCATCAACCAAAGAAGTGAAGATTATGTAAAGGATAATCGAGGAAAATACGATTTTGTTACCGCAAGAGCTGTTGCACCTCTCAATATTTTATTGGAACTAGCTATTCCTTTATTAAAAGTTAATGGAACCTTTATAGCTATGAAAGGACCTAAAGGAAATCAAGAGCTTCTTGAAAGTCAGAATGCTTTAAAATTATTGTCATGTGTCGCAAATGATACAATTCAATATTCTATAGAAGATAACACCAGACAGCTACTATTTTTTAAAAAATTAGCAGCTACACAAGAAAAATATCCAAGAAATTACAGTCAAATAAAAAAGAAACCTTTATAAGCAAGGAGATAATATGTCAACATATCAAATCATCAAGATGAATTTAATCATACCAAATCAATATCAGCCACGCACCGTTTTTAGCGATGAGGCCATAGAGGAATTAGCCCAATCAATTAAGGAGAATGGCTTATTACAGCCAATCACAGTACGAGAATGTGACAACGGATATCAATTAATTGCTGGAGAAAGACGATTTAGAGCCTGCCAGAGGTTAAATAAAGATACAATTGAAGCTATTGTTATTAAGGCAGGAGAAGTTCAAAGCGCCACTCTTGCTTTAATCGAGAATATCCAACGAGAAAATCTTTCCGCAATTGAAGAAGCTAACGGCTATCTTCAAATGATTAGATTAACTGGATTAACACAAAGTCAATTAGGAAAGAAATTGGGCAAGAAGCAGTCTACCATCGCCAATAAAATTCGCTTATTAAATTTGGATTTAGAAGTACAACAAGCTATTAGTGAAAAAGAAATCACAGAAAGACACGGTAGAGCTCTATTAAATCTAGATGAGAAGCAACAAAGAGAAGTATTAAAGAAAATTCTTGATAAGGATATGAATGTTGCCCAAACTGAAGAATATGTTTTTGATCACTATATCCAGAAAAAAAAGAAGAAACCTCAATTCAAGTGTTTCTCCTTATCAAGCAAAATTATTATCAACACCATTAAGGAAGCCTATAAGAAGGTTAAAGAGATTTCCAAGGATGTCAAAATGGATGAGAGTGAAGATGAGCAGAACTATATAATTACATTTACAATCAAAAAATAAACATGATATGGTAAAATAATTGATGAGGTAAAAAAGTATGGGAAAAATTATCGCAATGGCTAACCAGAAAGGTGGAGTAGGAAAAACTACCACAAGTATCAACTTGGCTGCCGGCTTAGCCTATTTGAAAAAGAAAGTATTATTAGTGGACTTAGATCCTCAATCAAATACAACTCAAGGAATTGGGGCTAGAAATAACATAAAAAAAAGCACTTATGATTTATTGTTAAAGAATGCTGATGTTAAGGATTGTATTCTGCATTTAGATATCCCCCCAATGGATTTAATTGGAGCAACTATAGATTTGGCAGGAAGCGATTTAGAAATGGCCAATTACCAAAACGGTAGAGAACAATTACTAAAAAAACAATTGGATAAAATTAAGGCAGACTATGATTTCATTATCATTGACTGTCCACCTTCTTTAGGAATGCTTAATACTAACGCTTTAACTGCGGCAGATTCAGTTATTATTCCAGTTCAATGTGAATACTATGCTCTAGAAGGATTGACTCAATTATTATCAACTATTCGTTTAGTTCAAAAAATGTATAATCCTCATTTATACATTGAAGGTGTTGTCTTAACAATGTATGATGCTAGAACAAAATTATCAATCGAGGTTCAACAGGAAGTTAGAAAGTATTTTAAGGAAAGAGTATATAAGTCATACATTCCAAGAAATGTTAGACTATCTGAAGCCCCTTCTTATGGAAAATCTATTTTTGAACACGATATTAAATCAGACGGTGCTAGAGCTTATGCAGCACTAGCTAAAGAGGTTATTAACAAGAATAATTAGGAGGAACAGATATGGCAAAAAGCAAGAAAACAACCGACAGATTAGGCTCAGGTTTAGCTGCCATTTTCGGAGAAGATGTTAACTCAGTCTTAGATGAAATTCAAAACAGTTCCAAAAGTGACCAGTATGGAACAAAAACCGTCTTGAATGTTCATGACATACGTTCAAATCCATATCAACCTCGAAAAGTATTTGATCAAAAAGCTTTGGAAGAATTAGCTCAATCAATCAAAGAAAATGGTGTTTTTACTCCCATACTAGTTAGAAAAAGTGAAACTGGTTATCAATTAATCGCAGGTGAAAGAAGACTAAGAGCATCAATAATTGCTCAAAAAGAAGAAATTCCTGCTATTATATTGGATTTCAATGACAAGCAAATGATGGAGATTTCTCTTTTGGAAAATATTCAAAGAGAAGATCTCAATATTATCGAAGAAGCAAACGGCTATAACTTATTAATAGAAAAGCTTGGCTACACCCAGGAACAATTGGCAGACCGTTTAGGCAAAAGTAGAAGTCATATTACCAATGTATTGCGATTGCTAAAGCTGCCAAAAGAAATCATTTCGTTTGTCCAGCAAGACAAGTTAACAATGGGACATGTAAAGCCATTGATTACTCTAGATAAGGATAAAGCGATTGAAATTGCCCAAAAGGCCATTAAAGATGGTTTATCTGTTCGCCAGGTTGAAGCATTGGCAAATGATACTACCCAACCACAACCAAAAAAGAACAATAAAGTTAACAAAGACCCTTATATAACCGACTTGCAGCACGAAATTGAAACAAAACTTGCTGCCAAAGTAAAAATATCATCAAACAGTATTGAAATTTTGTATCAAGACGCTAATGATTTAAATCGAATATTGGAAACTCTTGGCTTAATTGAACAATAAAAATAAGACTATTATCACTTTAATTTCGATAATAGTCTTTTCTTATTAATTTCCCGCTACATTTATATCAAATAATTCTATTGTTTCAGGAACAATGCAATTGTTAATCTGTCTTGTTTGTTTTGATAAATAGATATGATCTAATACATCTGTGATATTAGAAGTGATAGAACCTGCTGTCACTTCCTTGACAGTTTTTCCATCATAATAATATGCTAGTCTAAATTCACCACCAAAATCACCAGTAATTGTATCTACCTGGAAAGAAGAAAATTCGACAATCTCAAGATAAGGCTGTTGTTTCATTTCTTCTGTTGTTTTGCTTCCTGGTTCAACAGTAAAGTTGTTTACAAAGCCAACATCAGACAATCCTAAATAATGAGCAAATTGTCTAGAGCCAACATAGTTTACATATTCACCATCTTTTAGAACTGTAAAATCACTTGCCTTAACTCCCTCAGTTGAATATAAAGAGTTTCTACTAGAATAATCTAAATTGGCCTTGACTTTTAAAGTTATCTTATCGCAATTCTCACCTTTTTGAATAACATCCCCAACTTTGTTCTGGCTCATTTTACTATAGACAGCTGAAGTGTTGATTTTATCTAGGAAATACTGGAAGAATTCTCTTAAATCATTACCACTAATCAACAAATGAACGTTATTCATCTTTTCAACTGGTTGAGCTTTGCTACGATCATTTGCTTTTTTAAATACTGCCTCAATCTCTTTTTTGATTGACTCGCTATCTCTATCACTTCCGGCTTCAATCATATGATATACTTCAACTTCATGATCACCATTTGTAGAATTAATTACGATTTCAACCATTTCATCACTTGTATTGAATGAGATTGATACTCCTTGCGAATTAACAATATGACGATATTTTTCATTGACAAATACCTCATAAGAGTTGATTTTCTCTGTATCAGTTTCCTTAATCGATTCTACAGCCGTAATAACATTCTTTAACGAGTCTAATAAATCAAATTCTTTCTTTTCCTCATAATAGTTGACATTACCTTCTAGTGGAAAATAAGGGTTTAGAGCTAACAAAGCATTCTCTTTCATGTCCATAATATCTGCTCTGATTTCCTCTTCAGTTTCGCTTGGGAATATTTCTTTCTTTGCGCTTCCTCTTAATGTTTTGTCTGAGTTATCAACATAAATAGTCAATACTATTTTTTTTACTGAACAGATACGATGTTGATCTAATTGATGTCTAATAAAGAAACACTGATGTGACTTGGTTTCATCGCAAACTATTTGATAATCACTAACATCACAGCTATTTAATATTTCTACCAACTTATCCATATTATCCTAATCTCACTTTCGTTTTAATATATGGGCCTCCATCACTAACTACAACCCATTCTTTGTATCCTTTGCCACACATACCATTACCATTTGTGCTAACATCTGTTCCAACCATTGAAATATTAGCCAATAAATCTGGAACATAGCCTGTTAATACAACAGGAGTAAAGACTTTTCCTGTAAGTTTTCCATCCTTGATTTCCTGAGCAGTCTGTAACATACATTGGATACCCCAATGTTTAGGATCTTCCATTCCGCTTAACCCATCGCTGATTAAGAAGCCATATTTAGTTGATTTAATCATATCATCCAAAGTGCTTGTACCATTACCGAAATAAGTATTTGTCATTCTAGTATACGCCTTACGCATGAATGACTCTCTTCTACCATTTCCTGTTGGCTTAACATGCAATCTTGTTGCTGACAATAAGTCACACATGCCATTTTTAAGATATCCATTCTCAAGAATTGTTGTAGTAGAAGATAAGACACCATCATCATCAAAATAATATGAAGCACTATCAGTTACTTTATCAGTTCCATCGTACATATTTGTTACTGAACTAGCTATTTTTTCCTGCATGTGCTGCTTTGCGACAGCTCTATTTTTAACAAACATATCCATCTCTAAACCATGGCCAAAAGCTTCATGAGCAATCAAACCAGCTGCCTCAGGTGTACAAATTACTTCGTATTCACCTGGCTCGATATTTTTAGCATCAAACAATTTCATCAAGTTGTTGTAGGTGTCGTCAAGTTTACACTCCAGTTTATCAAATAGTTCCAAACCTTCGGTTGATGAAGCCGATACAAATAATGCATTTGTTTTGCCATCTTTAAAAGCAACCGGAACAACACCAGCCAGTGAGTAGCTATAGGTCTGGATTAAGTCCTTATTCTTTGACAAGAACATCTTACTTACGACGTTATGGCTATATCTAACTTGACATTCTATAATACCTTCTTTTTTAACCATCTGGTCAGATATTGACTTGATTTTGTCCATTACCTGTTTCTTAGTTGTTGTTACAATTGAGTCTGATTGACAAGAAGCAAACTCTTTTTCAATCTTTTCTTCTAAAACTAAATCTGTAGGATATACATCAACATTGATTGACTTCAACATTTCATCCTGTTGATTTAATTGATCACAAATCGTTTTATATATCTGATTAACATCATCTATTTCGTTGAAAGAATACTCTTGGTATACTCCATTTTTATATACTCTAACAACAAAACCTCTTTCCGCAAAACTGTTAGGAGCTATTGCACTTCTTTTTTGCGAATACATATAAGACATTCCTGATACATCAGTTGCTAATACTGATGAATATTGATAAGAACTATCTAACATTTGTATTAATTGTTTCAATTTGTCTTTTTGGCTTAAAAGATACTCTGATTGACTCAATTTCATATATATACCTCTTTTCTATCTAGTATGTTAATATTTCGTAACCGTCTTCGGTTACTAATACTGTGTGTTCCCATTGGGCAGATGGCAACTTGTCTTTAGTATAAGCTGTCCAGCCATCCACTGCTGAGACTTTTACTCCGCTTTTCTTCATATTTAGCATGGGCTCAATAGTAAATACCATACCTGGAACTAATAAACAACCGGTGTTTTTCTTGCCATAATGCATAACCATCGGATCTTCATGGAAGGCATTTCCTACTCCATGACCGCAATAATCTCTAACTACCTTATAACCTTTTGAAATAGCCAATGATTCTATCGCATAGCCAATATCGCCCAACCTTCCATAAGGTTTAACCTGACTTAAGCCCACATTCAAACATTGCTTACAAACATCAACTAATCTCTTTTTCTCATCTGTTGTGTTTCCGATAATAAACATTCTGCTAGCGTCTGAATAATACCCTTTATAGATTGTCGAAACATCCACATTAATAATCATTCCTTCTGTCAGAACTGCTTTTTTACTAGGAATACCATGACATACAACATCATCAATTGAAGTACAAACATGTTTTGGAAACCCTCCATATTGATATGGAGCGCATATTGCACCATGACTTTCTGTATAATCTTTTACCCAATCATCAATATCAGCTGTAGTAATTCCCGCCTTGATTTTGCTGGCAACATAATCTAAAACCCCAGTGTTTATTTTTCCGCTCTCGATGATGCCGTCAATTTGTTGCTGTGTTTTTATTAATGAGTCTTTTGGTACATCACAAACCTGCATTTCTCTAAGCTTAGCAAGTTTTTCTATTGTTTTATCTCTATTAAAATTAATTTGGTTCATATGTCCCTACCACCGAGAAAATCTTTATTCCTTTCCTAATATTTTCTGATAACAATTCTCCTGAACCTACAATGGTTATGTCCTCTGGCAGATAATAACCCTTTGGTATTTTGATATCTGTATTTGATGGGCTAATTAAGTTGGTACCTTGATATGTAGGAATAGTTCCAGTTATCTTGACACCATTAACGTAAGCCGTATAACCAGCTAAGATATCATTAGCGGTTGCTGTGGCTTGATTAGTATCAATCTCAACATATGTCCCTGTCACTAATTGTCCTCGAATAAAGGCGGTTTTGCCTTCTTTAATATCAGCAGCTGTCGCATTTGAACCATTGGTTATCATATAGCCATTACTCTGATATAATTCTCGAATTGTCTGCTTCATAGATGGCGCTAAAACCAGATATGATACTATAATTCCAACAAAAACAAAAATTACCGCCAATACAAATGCGTTTCTTCCATAATGAACCGTAACATATTCGTACTCGTCTTCATCATCAAGGTTCTCATCACTGGAAATATCATCTTTATCTTTTTCTTCAGTTGGGATAATTATCGTTTTTCCCATTTCAACAGTATCTAAAGAAAGATTTTCTAATGTTTCTGCCCTCTCTGTCTCTGTATCTAACATGAATTGAAACTCAGATTGCTGTTTTTCCTTATCAGCTACGTCAATTGTTTCTTCTTTTTTCTTTTTCTTGAATAAATTAATCTTCATTATTGTTTTCCCCTTCGTAGCTTCCAATTATGTTAAATATTTTAACGCCTTTTCTAATATTACTGCTAATAAGATTACTGTCACCTTTAATAATGATATCCTCTTTCAAAAAGGCAGCTGCAGTTATAGTGGTTGCTGATGCTGATGGATTTATAGTTTGACCACTAATTATAGGCAATGTTCCAATCACTAGCTGACCATCAACATATGCAGTTTTTCCCTGTAAAATTACATCACTGGTTGCTGTAGCATCGGAAGTATCAAATAGAATTGCTGAGCCATTAACAAGCTCTCCTTTAACATATGCGCTTTTACCATAGATAATATCTTCGCTTGTTGCTGTGGCTAAGTTCGTATCTACATATCCTTCCTTTATCATTTGATTCAATACTTGGGTCTTTAAAACTTCCCTAGTCACAAAAAAGCCAATAACTGAACCAAGCATCAAAGCTGAAATCGCAATTATAACCATCCCCAAAATAATCTTTTTGTTTGTAGATTTGATAATATCCATAATTTCCTCCAACTCTACTTATTATTATATAACTGTTGCAAAAAAAGGTAAAATAAGGACCTTTAATGTCTAGCCTTCCTTCTTTTAATCAGTTAGCTGTCCAAATTCTACTTTTATTACTTTTTGTAAATCTACTAGACTTACATCTACCTGTCGTCCTACTTTTCCAGCACTAAAAACTATTTTTTCAAACGCTTTTGCACTTTCATCAATATAAGTTGTAAAATACTTTTTCATCCCAATAGGTGAGCATCCTCCATGAACATAACCTGTTAGAGCTAATAAATCCTTCATCTTTATCATTTCAATTGACTTGGTAGCTGTAATTTTAGCTGCTTTTTTAAGGTTTAATTCTTTATTTACTGGTACCACAAAAACATAATAAGTGTTTTTATTCGATACAGTAACCAGTGTTTTAAACATTCTATTAGGATCTATACCAACCTGTTGCGCAATCATTTCTCCTGTCAGTTTTGGATCTTGCTGATAAGTGTAGCTATCATAAACTATCTTCTTTTGATCTAGTATTCTTTCGACTTTTGTTTTTTCTAGTTTCATATTTTCATCTCCAAAAGAATTATAACACTTATTTCTCTTGTTATTTTCCTGATAGTTATCATATAATCATAAAAAAGAGGTGCCTATGGATTTATTAAAACAAAGAATTATTGATGATGGAATTATAGTTTCAACAGAAATTGTTAAAGTTGATTCTTTTTTAAATCAGCAGTTAGATGTGAAACTATTTGAAGAAATCGGTAAAGAAATTCACAACAGATTTAAAAATGATGAAATAACAAAGATATTAACACTTGAATCTTCAGGAATTGCTATAGCTACTATTGCCTCTAGATACTTTGATTATGTACCAGTAGTATTTGCTAAAAAAGCTAAACCCAACACCATGAATGAACAGTTTTACTCTAGCGAAACTAAATCATTTACTAAAGGCAACATATATAATGCGATTGTATCGAAAAAGTATTTATCCAAAACCGATAAAATCCTTATCATTGACGATTTCATGGCTCATGGTGAAGCTGCTTGTTCTTTAGCTAATTTGGCATTACAAGCAGAAAGCACTGTAGTAGGAATTGTCGCAGTAATTGAAAAATACTATCAAGGAGGCAGCACAAAATTAAGAAACCTTGGTTATCGGGTCGAAACTCTAGCCTCAATTGAAAAAATCAAAGATGGACGTATATTTTTTCGCTAATGCAGGCTTTCTGCATTTTTTTATTTGAGAATTATGTTATTTTTTTCACAATACGTCTGTTTTTAGTTGTTTAGAGCATTTTGTACCTTTATAATGGAACCGTTACATCAAAAAAAGATGTTAGAAGGAGATATTTATGAGAGGTTGGGAATTTAAAGGTACACATATTCCACTAGAACTAGTGGAAAAACCTGATCCAGTTGTTAAACCAGGATATGTCAAAATTAAAACATTAGCAGGTGGTTTATGTCACTCTGATGTAAGCGCACTAGAACATGAATCATGGATGCCAAGTTTTAATATTCCAGTTATCATGGGACATGAAGTTGCAGGAGAAATAATTGAATTTGGTGAAGGGACAGAGAACCAGGGATTCAAAATTGGTGATGTTGTAGCTGTATGTCCAACAACAAGCAAAGATGGAACAGTAAATGGTTATACTCGTGATGGCGGTTATGGAACAATGAGCATACATCCAATTGAAACTTTAGTAAAGGTACCTGACGGGGTTAGCGCTGCGCAAGCCGCTGCTTCAACAGATGCAGGTATGACTTCATACCATGCAGTAGTTGTAACAGGTGGAGTAAAAGCAGGAATGAAAGTTGGTATCATTGGAGTTGGAGGATTAGGACAGGTAGCTGTTAGAATAGCTGTTGTAAAGGGCTGTGAAGTATATGTAGCAACCAGAAAAAAAGAAGCACAACAATTAGCTTTATCTTTAGGAGCAAAAGAAGTATCAGCTAGTATTTTAGATTTTGCTGATAAAAACCTGGATGTTATTATAGATTTTGCTGGAGCAGGTAAGACTACTTCAGATGCTATTGAAGCTGTAGGTTTTGGTGGTAAGGTTGTCATCGTTGGCATGGCAAGTGACTATACTGAAATCAATACTATGTCAATGATTATGAAGAAGCTTACTTTTGTTGGTTCAAACGGTGGAGATAACTCAGATATAGCTGCCTGCCTTGAATTAATGGCTAAGGGAGAACTAGATCCAATCATTCAAACTATTGATTTTAGCCAAATAGGCGAAGGTATAGATTTACTAACTAACGGTCATGTAAATGGTCGTATAGTTGCAGTATACAAAGAAGAAGACTATAAATAGTTATTAGAGGATTTAATCATGAAAGATCAAATTAAGACATATGTTATAACAGGCTTTATTGAAAGCGGGAAAACAACTAATATCATTAATTGCATCTTTCATGATTTTTTCTATAAATATGGTTCTACACTTATTATCAGTTTTGAGCAAGGAGAAATAGAGTATCCCATTGATAAATTAAAACAATACAATACATCTATAATTTATTACAAAGGTGGAGATATCAATACTTTTTTCAGTCATTCAATCGATTTATTTCAACCTGATAGAATTTATATCGAAGATAACTTGATGCTTTCAGATATTACAGAATCGATTGATAAAAGAATGAAGATTGTTTTCACCCATGGCTTAATAAGCAAAAGTAATTTTCATATTTATTTTGCTAATATGAAACAATTATTTTATTCCATGGTAAAAAGATGTAATATGGTTACCTTTAATCGCTTTGAAGATAAAAATCAGCTTTTTGATTATCGAGATTCATTTAGGTTAATGAATGACAAGTGCTCTTTTTTATTTAAAAACAATATGGGATATAGTGAGAAAGCATTTGGCAATTTTCTACCGTATGATATTAATCAAAATGTTATTAGTATTAGACAAGAGGATTACGCTATTTTCTTTCTTGATTGTAACGAAAACTATCAGAACTATCTAAATAAGGTTGTTGAGCTAACAGTTCAAGTGAGAAAAGAAGATGACCATTTTATTGCTGGCAGGTTAGTTATGACTTGTTGCATGGCAGACATACAATTTTTGGGATTTAAAATACAATCTTACGATGTTTCAGAAAACACATGCTACCATATGCAAGCAAGAATTAGTACAACAAAGAACCAGTATGGCCTAACTAGGGCATGCTATATTCCTATTAATCTATCAGTTATTTCTCAACCAAATAATTTGATTATTAACGTAAATAAATAAAATTGTATTATAATAAAGTGTACTTAAATATTGGAGACGTATCGAAGTGGTTATAACGAGAACGACTCGAAATCGTTTGATCCGCAAGGGTCCGTGGGTTCGAATCCCACCGTCTCCGCCAGAATCTCTGCCAATAGCCTGATTTATGGTTGCTGGCTTTTCTTTTGGTTACACTAGTTTCGAATTATTGACAATCGCACTAGAAGAAATCATAAGTGTTTGCTGCAGTTGAAAAGTCACTGCAACCTATCCATTTCAAACCAATTTTTTTGAAGTGAGTAATGAAATATATTAATAGAATATAGGATGCAGTTTTATTTTTTCTGATTTGTTTTTTTCATAGGCAAGTTTAGCTGAATCGGTAATGTTCATTCTATTCTATAATATCATTTTAATTGTCATTATGATTCAGCAACAATATTTTCTATTGCGTATAGCGGCAGATTCAAAAGCCAATCTTCCTTCTTATAATCAGCCATTGAAGTACGAACAGACAATTCAGGTTCAAACCTCTCTCGATAGGTTTTGAGACTCTTTGCTCTCAAGTTTGTTTCGGCTTTTACTTCAATAGGAACAATCTGTTCACCGGTATCAACGACAAAATCAATTTCGCAAGAGCCTCTGTCATTGGTGTAATAGTAAACGCCTAAATCTTCAATCGTTTTTAATTGCTGGCAAACATATTGTTCGGTCAAAGCTCCTTTGAATTCAACGAAAAGGTCATCACCGTCAAGCAGTGTACGCTGACGAAGACCTGTCATACATCCGAGGAGTCCCACATCGACTATGAAAAGTTTGAATGCTTTCAAATCCTCATAAGCTTTCAACGGAATACCTGCCGCATTCACACGACTGACTTTGTGCACAAGTCCGCAATCAGAAAGCCACATAATCGCAGTTTCATATTCTCTTGCTCTGCCGCCTTCACGAACAAGGCCATAAATAAACTTCTTATTCTCTCTGGCGAGCTGCGACGGAATACTGTTCCAAAGCATACGGATTTTCGGGACAATCTCGTTCGGTGCGTGTTTTGAAAAGTCTTGTTCGTATGCCGCAAGGATTCTTTTCTGAATCGCACGAACCTCATTGAAATCTTTACTTTCGGCAAAACTTTGAACTGCTTCCGGCATACCGCCGACAAAATAGTAGTGTTTCAATGCGTCAATATATGTTTGCTTAAAGCTTGTGATCATTTCATAATCCTGATTTTTCAAAAGCTCTGCAAAACGTTCATTGCCGGTTGCCATTAAAAACTCACTGAAAGAGAGAGGATAGAGCTTTAAGAAATCGACCTTGCCGACAGGAAATGAGGTGCCCTGATGTAAAGCAATTCCCAAAAGAGAACCGGCGCATACAATGTGATACTGCGGGGCGTTCTCATAAAAATATTTAAGAGAAGCAAGTGCTCTCGGCACTTCTTGAACCTCGTCAAAAATCAGCAGGGTGTTTTCAGGATTGATTTTGCGTCCGGCATACAATTCCAGTCCCATAATCAGGCGGTCTGTATCTAAGTCTGCTGAAAACAAATCCGCCATTCTAGAATTAGAATCGAAGTTAATATATACAGTATCCGCATAAGCCTGTTTACCAAACTCCTTCATCAGCCAAGTCTTGCCGACCTGTCTTGCACCTTCAATAATCAACGGCTTGCGGCGCTTATTGTTTTTCCATTTATATAATTTTTCAATCGCAATTCGGTACATACTGAACCTCCACATTATAAATCAAAATTAATATATCACTATATGCCAAAAAATGCAGCGATTATTTGAGTGATTAATACATTTTTTACAGTGAACTTAGCAAAAACGCTCTTACTTATTAATTATGTTATTCCAAAGTATCATCTCAAAGTTACAAAGTATCAACGAGAACAATAGTACCTTCGGTGCCGGCAGGAGGTCCATTGAAGTCCTTTGCCAACTTTACAACATCTAACTCTTTCACAATTATTCCCCTTTATTACGATCATGACAGAGTATATTCCGTATTTGAAGTTAATGCTGTTATCATTTTTAAAAACTAATCATCTAATACAATAATGCCTTCTTCATCCATGGTCTCTAAGGCTTCAAACACACTAACAATGCTATCAGCATCTTCATCAAACACGCATAACTCTGTAAACCATACCACATTGACCCATTTTACCAAAGCGTCTTTTTTCAATTATACCGTTAAGCAAAAGTTGGATAGCATTTACAACATCACTTCGTCTGATACGATATGCTTTTTTGCGCTCGACATTATGAAGGTCTTCACCGATTGCCTGTTGCAACTCGGTTTTAGTAATCTCCAATTTACGATATAAGCTGATATGCTATTCAATATTAGATTCTCTCATAGTGCTCTTAACCTTTCGCTTTCCAAATCCTCAACCACGAAACTACCGTCGTTGATTTCGTTCAAGCGAGCAACTATTTGCGCGATAAGATCAAGCATAATTTCTTTTTCCGCTTTCTCTTTTTCATAATCAAACCAGCACGGTACATTATGCGTGTCGAACTCATAATAGGAACTGAACATCTGTCCCACTCTGCGATTGGGTTCCCTAAGTACAGGATCATTATCGATTACATCGATGCCGGTTAAAGGCTCGCCAGTTTCAATATCGCTCATCCAAATAGGACCTTGAAGGTAATCTAGCTGGATTTTTATTACTTGTTTTTCTGTTTTCATTTTCCATACCTCCCGATAAGCTCAAGTGCTTCTTTTTCTCCAATCGGATACGCAGAAACAATATATCCGTTTTTCCCCACACCAGATAGCAGATAGTATTTCCTACTAAAATACGGAGTAACATCTACTCCAATTACCAAAAGTATAATTCATCTTGCCAAAAAATCAGGTTCTTTTTGAAAATTATCACATTATATTGTTGCGATATTCACATATAAACACAAGTGGACAACAATTATGGGGCTGTAAAAAAATAAATTTTTATTAATCTATCAAGAGGTTTACAGCCTCTTATAACCAATTTGTTTCTTGTTATAAATTATCATTAGTTAAATGTTACTGTAAACTTACTGCCTTTTGATTCAACAGATTCCACTTTTATTGTAGCTGCAATATTGTCAGCAGCATGCTTTACTATTGATAAGCCTAGTCCAGTACCACCTGTTTTTTTGGAATGACTCTTATCGATTCGATAAAATCTCTCGAATATTCTACTCTGTTGCGATGAAGGAATGCCCACACCACTGTCTATAACTGACAAGCTAACTTTGTCATCCTCTTTATTAATTTCAATCACAACAGAACCGTTTTCTTTATTATAAACTATCGCGTTTTCGCATAGGTTATAAACTATCTCATATACACATTGCTTTATAGATTTTACTGTTGTTGGACCACCTTTAATACTCATAGCAACATTTTTATTGTTTGCTAAGACAGTTAATTCATCTATTACTTCCTGAGCTACAGAATATAAATCTATTTCCGTTTTTTCTTCACTAACCTTTTCATCAAGCTTTGATAAAAGGATAATGTTATTTATTAAAATCAACAAACGCTCTGATTCCTTTTTAATATTCTGGTAGAAAGTATGTTTATCTTGCTCCTTAACCAAATCATTTGCCAGCAAGTCTGCACTTCCAATAATCGACTGAAGCGGTGTTTTTAGTTCATGAGAAACGTTTGCGGTAAACTCCTGTCTATTTCTTTGCGCATATTCAATTTCTGTTATATCAAAGCAGATAATAATGATACCTATTATTTGATTTTCACTCTTTATACAATTAAAAATATATTGATAAATGGACTGATTATGTTCACTCTTTATTTCGGTTCTTTTACCACTTAATGCTGTATTTACTGCTTTTTCAACATCTAAATCTCTATTAATAACCAATAAGTCTTTTCCTTCTACTGGTCCATCAACATTAAAAATCTTCTTTGCTGCATCATTAATTCTGATAATAACACCTTTGTTATTTAGTAAAACCAATCCCTCATTCATTGAGGAGATAATCTGATTAAATTCCTCGCTTTTTCTTTGTAGTTGAGATAACTGATCTTTTATCTGTTGATGCTGCAAATTCAGTTTTTTAAGAATTGGAGACAGCTCCACGTAAGTGTCATTTTCAATTGGATCATTCAAGTTCAAATCAACTAAAGGCTTAACAATATCAATAGACATTTTTTTAGCCAATATCGATGCAAGCATTACTGATAATAGCACAACAACTAAAACATAGGGCAGCATTGTTAACAACAACGCGAATATAGAGATATGACTGAGTGATATTCTTAATACATCCCCGCTATTTAACAAAATAGCCTGATACATTGTTTTCTGCATCATTGTTTTTGAATAGCGTTCGCTTATGCCATAGCCTTTACTATAAGCATCTAATATTTCTATTCTATCCATATGATTCTCCATTTGATTTGAATCAAACTGACTATCATAAATGACATCACCGACTTTGTTGATTAAGGTGAAACGATATTGTGTTGTATAAAACTCATCCAAAAAAGCTCTATCCCCTTTTTCAACATTGTAAGCCGCAACAGCAAGTATTTCCTTCATATTTATTTCTTCGCTTTTTTGAAAGTAGTCATAAATAAAACTGCTTGTTACTATCGAAGCAAAAACAAGTACTAAAGTAGATAATAATACAAACGAGCGAAATATTCTTTTAGTCATCTATTCTCTCCATTTTATAGCCAACCCCAATTACTGTCTGAATGTATTTTCCGCATTGTGATAGTTTTTGTCTTAAATTTTTAATATGCATATCAACCGTTCTAGACTCACCAACATAATCTGTCGACCAGATTAAAGACAATAATTGATTTCTTGAGAATACTATTCCTACATTTTCCATAAACAGTTTTAAAAGTTCATACTCTTTTAAGGTTAATGACACTTTTTCTCCATCAACTTTTACGACATGCTCTTTTGTGATTAAGCTGATTTTCCCCACATTTAAAACAGAATCAAAATCACTTGAAACTCTTCTGAGAACTGCTTTTACTCTTGATACCATCTCCATGACGCCAAAAGGTTTTACAAGATAATCATCTGCACCATTATCTAGACCTGAAACTTTATCCATCTCAGTACCTTTTGCGGTTGCCATTATTACAGGTATCTTGCTTGTTTCACTGCTGCTCTTCAATTCCTTTAATACTTCCAATCCATCTTTTTCAGGAAGCATTACATCCAATATTATTAAGTCAGGTTTTTCCACCTTTAATTGTTCAAGCATACTTATCCCATCAGAAAAACCCTTTGCTTCAAAACCAGTTTGTTTTAAAGCATATACCTCAATGTCACATATGGTCTTATCATCATCAACACACCAAATCATTTTTACTCCTTTTATTCGCCAACTATGCTAAATATTACCCAATTAGCTATATTAACAGCATGGTCGCTAATCTTTTCATAGTATTTAGCTATCATTAATACATCAGCCAAGTATTCTCCATTAATGGAATCTGCTGATACCTGTTTAATCAAATCAGCTTTTATTTGATTAAACATGTTGTCAACCACATCGTCATATTGAACAACTTCTTTCGCTTTTATTATATCTAATTTAACATAACTATCAATTGATTTTTTTACCATGCTATTGGTTTCGTTAGCAATTTTTTCCAATATTTCCAAATTGTTATAGTTGTTTTTCCCTAAAAATCTTAAAATCTCAGCAATATCAGTTGCTTGAATTCCAATTCTATTTAAATCATAAATCATCTTCAAAGCAGCGGATATTACTCTTAAATCTGTCGCAACTGGCTGTTGTTGAAGTAGCAATTTTAGACATATTGACTGTATTTGTGCTTGCTTCTGTTCAATCATTTGTTGACAGGCAAGTACTTTTTGATATATTTCTTCACTACCATTTGACAAATTATCATTTATTCTTTTCAAACTCTGTTCGCATAAAGCGCCCATTTCTATCATGGTTTTATTTAATATATTTAATTGTTCATCCAATTTGCTTCTCATATTATCCGAACCTTCCTGTAATATAGTCTTCTGTTCTCTTGTCTTGTGGTTTTGTAAACATTCTCTCTGTATCAGAATATTCAATTAAATCTCCTAATAAGAAGAATGCTGTTTTATCTGAAATACGCAAAGCCTGCTGCATATTGTGAGTAACAATGATTATTGTGTAATCTTTCTTTAATTGTAGTGTCAATTCTTCAATCTTACTTGTTGAAATTGGATCTAGCGCACTTGTAGGTTCATCCATCAGCAGCACTTTTGGTTGAATTGCCAATGCTCTAGCAATACACAAACGCTGTTGTTGACCTCCTGATAAGGCCATAGCACTTTTTCTTAAACTATCCTTTACTTCATCAAATAAAGCTGCCTTCTTCAAGGACTGCTCTACAATTTCATCAAGTTTCAAACGGTTTTTAATCCCACAAGTTCTTGGACCATATGCAACATTATCATATATGCTCATTTCAAATGGATTTGGCTTTTGAAATACCATCCCAACCTCTCTTCTTAACTGACAGACATCAACTTTTTTATCATATATATTTTTACCATTATAATAAACATCACCTGTTATCTTTACCGAATCCACCAAATCATTCATTCGATTAAGTATTTTCAAAAAAGTCGATTTTCCACAACCAGAAGGGCCAATTAACGCTGTTATTTCTTTATCATTTATGGATATGTTTATACCTTTTAATGCGAGAAAATCTCCATAGTATAGACGCAAATCTTCTGTTTTAATTATTTCCATTAACTCAGTCTCCTTTTCTTTAATTTAGAAGCAATCTTAACTGTTAATATATTAATAATAAACGTTAATATCATTAAGATTGCGGCGATTTGATAACCAACCTGTATTTCTCCCTGCTCTTTAGCATATACATAAAGAGCGACAGTTAGAGATGCTCCTGATGAGAATAGACCACTGAAATAATTCTTGCATGCATTGCTTATGCCAGCAGTATAGATTAGAGCTGCTGATTCTGAAATTATTCTGCCAATTGCTAAAATACAGCTTGTAACTATTCCATCAATACAGCCTGGAATAACTACTGTTGTTATCATTCTAAACTTACCAGCCGATAAGGCATAAGCCCCTTCTCTATAACTGTTTGGAACAGTTTTTAAACTCTCTTGGACAGTTCTCATAACAGTTGGTAAATTCATAATAACCAATGTTAAACATCCTGCTAATATTGAAGTCCCAATATTATTTGAGAATATTAACATACCAACCAAACCGTAAATAATTGACGGAATAGCACTTAATGTTTCTGAAGCGTATTCTATTATCTTAATAAGCTTTTTGTTTTTTCCATACTCATTTAGATAAATTGCTGCTGCAGTTCCAGCTGGAATTACAACAATAATCGTTGTAAATACAATATAAATGGTATTAACAATATTTGGCCATATTCCTATTGATTCATTAATATAACTTGGTTTTGATACGATAAAATGCCAACTGATATCTTTTAGTCCCTTAAACAAAACAAATATGATCATCCATAAGATTAATGCAACAGTGATTAATATAGACAAAACCATTAATACTTTTAGTATGATGGTAAACAGTCTTTTTTTTCTACTTAATTTATTATCACCCATATTAATTCTCCTGTCCCTTCTTTAAGAAAATGTTTAAAAAAGCATTAATCAACATAATGAACACATATAATACTAATGCTATTGAAAATAAAGCATTTCTTTGCAGGGAACCAACTGAAGCATAACTCATTTCCGAAGATATCGCTGTTGTTAAAAAGCGAACGCTATCAAATAATGTTGGCATATTTGCTACATTTCCCGATACCATAACTACTGCCATCGCTTCGCCTATTGCTCTTCCAATAGCCAAAACTATTGCTGAAGCGATTCCGCTTTTTGCTTTAGGAATTGTCACTTTAATGATAGTTTCTTCCTTTGTTGCTCCTAATGCAATAGACCCATCTTCATATTCCTTTTTTACTGCATCAAGGGATGTTACTGAAACCTTGATAACATTTGGCAATATCATGATTGTCAATACAACTATTGCTGAAGCAAGTGTAGCCCCATCGCTTAATCTGAACACTTTAGCTACTGTTGGAACTAAAACAACCATTCCGATTAACCCGACTACAACTGAAGGGATAGATGCTAACATGTTAATAAAACTTTCAATGACTGATCTTACTTTTTTGTTAGCATATCTTGAGATATATATAGATGATAATAATCCTACTGGTACTGCTAAAACAGTTGCTGCGGCTGTTCCATATACACTTGTTAAAATAAATGGCAAAATGCCAAAAGAAGGCTCTTGTGCAGTAGAAGCCCACTTTTTACCAAATAGGAAATTAATTAATCCAATTTCTTTAATTGCCGGTATTCCAGATACAATCAAGTAAACTGTTATTAATAATACACAAGCAATAGTCAACATCCCAAATATTAGAAATACAATATATGCTATGTTTTCGACTATTTTGTTTTTTTTCATAAAAACCTCAAAAAGTTGTTGAAATCAACAACTTAGTTAGCAGGTACAACTCCAGCAGCAACCATCAACTCTTTTCCCTTATCAGAGAAAGTATAGTCAATAAATTTCTGAGCATTCTCACTTAATTCAACATTTTCTTTTACTGCATATACAAATGGTCTTTGTAATAGATATGTTTTATCAAGAATTGTTGCTTCGCTAGCAACTACACCATTTATTTTTAATGCTTTTACAGTATCCTTAACTGAAGCTAATGATGCATAACCGATCGCATTTGGATTTGATGAAACAGCTGTAATAACATCACCTGTTGATAATAATTCCTGTTTATATAAGCACTTATCTGTTGTAGAAGTAATAGATTCAAATCCATCTCTAGTTCCACTACCTGCTTCTCTACCGATTAATACGATATCACTATCATCTCCACCTAATTGACTCCAATTAGTGATTTCACCTGTAAAGATTTTTGCTAGAGTTTCCATATCCAAATCTTCAACTGTATTTTCATTATTTACAATAACCGCAATACCATCATAGGCAACTACTATTTCTTTTAATCCTTGTTGCTTTTCACTGTCTTTCAAGCTTCTGCTTGATAAGCCGATTTCACTTCTTCCTTCAATAACAGCCTGAATTCCTGAAGATGAACCAGTAGCATTATAATCAACTGTAACTCCCGTTTCTTCTAAGAATCCTTCAGAAAGCATTCCTATTACTTTACTCATAGATGTTGATCCATCTGTAGATACATTTTCGTTTTTCTTTGAACATCCTGTTGTTAATAATGTAATTAACACAAACAATACACAAATTAATTTTTTCATATTTTTCCTTCCTTAGGTGTGATTTCCATGTCACAAATAAATAATATTTCCAGAAAGTAAAATAGGTCACCTTGATAATGTAAAATGGATGTAAAATAATCCAACCAAACTTATTATTTTTATACTTGTTATATTGTAATATCACTTCTAGATTATTATTCAAAAATCGAAGAGTATTGTCTTTTTAAATTTGAAACTAATTATACATCTGCTTCAACATTGCAGTTTCTGATAATAATATCTGTTAAGGCTCCTGCTTTTTAAGGTCTTCCTTCTATATACTTGCCAACACAATCAAATTTAAAATTTAAATCGTATTTCATGAAAAATACCCCTTTCCTATTTTTGTCCAGGATTAGGGGTATATTTCATTTTGATTATATTTACAAAATTAATTTTTATTTTATTGTTTTTCATTAGTGGGATTTAAATAAATTGAAATGGGTACAGATACTCTCAACGATTAGAGTATCGTCGAATAAATAAATCGTTGCATTTTTTCAACGATTTTGCAACGATTATTTTTTTAAATACGTTGTTGCTCTAGCTTTACCACTTTTTTCAACAACACCTTTCTCGACTAAAGAATTTAAAACCCTAATTAATGTATCTTTAGCAAAACCACTTATCTCTTCTAATTCTAATCTACTATATGAGTAATTTCGTTTCATAGCATCGTAAACCTTTTTCTCATTTAATGATAAACTAGACTGATCGATAATCGGTAATGTAACTGATATAGCACTACTAGTAACATCATAAATTGGTTTAACTATTGCATCCTTATATGCCTCATTTATTCTTTTAATTCCAGTAGCAAAGGCTTCAATAATATTAAGTCTTCTAAAAACATTAGCAATAATTGGATTCCTTAAGTAGGAATAATTCCCATTAATGTAGTCTTCTTTTGACATATCTGCTACCAACCCACCAGGTGATGAAATCATAATCCTATCTGGATGCATCTCAATTTTTGTATTAGCTTTTATATCCCAAGTTCTATGTACTAATGCATTAGCTACAGCTTCTCTAAATGCATCAAATGGAACCAATTCTATTTTTCGCCTAAAACCATCTTCAATTTTTTCAACAATATATTCACTCCTAAAAAGTTCAAGCACATCATAATATTGTTTTAATATAGATTCACCTGCATACGATATTCTTTTCTTAAAAATATTTATTGAATTTCCAAAAACGGCAATATCAAGACCTGGAAAATTATTACTATCAGCTAATAGCAATGC
>JAEDOA010000163.1 GCA_016302195.1 Erysipelotrichaceae bacterium
TAATTTATCTTTTATGCTAAGCCCTTTAAAGGGCTTGACTATTTATAGTTAATCATGTATTAGCCAATAATATCAATCTTTTAGTAAAAGGGAATACTCATGTATGTATCGTTGGTGAAAACGGAGTTGGGAAAACAACCTTACTAAAAGAAGTGAATCAGATGCTAAAACAAAGAACGGATATTAAACTGGGATATATGCCCCAGAATTATGATGAAGTATTATCCAAGTATACTTATGTTACAGAATATATAGCTTCAAGGGGGAATAAACAAGATATAACAAAAGCAAAGTTATATTTAGGAAATATGAGATTTACATCTGAAGAATCCAGTGGATTGATTGGTGATTTATCAAACGGTTCAAAGGCAAAACTAATATTAACCAAAATGGTTATTGATGAATGCGATGTGCTGCTTCTTGATGAGCCAACAAGAAATGTAAGTCCTTTATCAAATCCGGTTATAAGAAAAGTGTTAAAGCAGTTTAATGGAACGATAATTTCTGTATCTCATGATAGAAAATATATAGATGAAGTCATTGATGATCTTTATATTTTGAATAGTGATGGAATAAAGAAAATAGAAAAGGACTATATTTGGCAATAAGAATAAATATAATTATTTATCAAGTAAACAGTCTTAGCAATCTATTAAGAAATATTGAAAAGGTATAAATTACTAATAGTAAAGTAGCAGAAAAAATGGTGAAGTTCGAGTGAATTTCACCATTTTTCCTGGCTAAATTATGAAAGAGATATTTTCATCAAATTGTCATGTTTTGAATAATCACTAGAGTGATTTATTCTATCACTAATCTTCAATTTGATTATTTCTATAACGCCCTATTATTTTTTCAGCAACCTGTCTTTTCTCCTCTGTAGCTTTAAATACAATACAGTATGTTTCATCAGTATTGCTTATAGGAATTGGTGTAAGTCCAGACTGATATTTTCTTTCTGAGTTTATGTAGTGCCACAAGAAGCATGCTCCTTCTTCGTTAATTCTATTGTATGAATGCTCATAGTCATCTCCAGCAATTGGAATTAATGTGTTATTATTTTTTAATTTTTTTATTGCCTGCTTTATTCTTGGAGACTCAAGTTGTTCTTCATAATATATTACTAACCCGCTAATATCATTTATAGCTAGTTCATTAAGTTTATTCTGAGCTAATTTCTCTGAAATCATCAAGCATAATTTATCCTTATATATCGGCAAGTACTCCAATGATTTATTTTTATATAAATTATTTGAATTATACATAAGTGCAAAATCGACATTTTCCCTTATTACCGCATTATAGAATTCATCATAGTTTATGCATACATAGTCAAAGAAAATATTATCAAGTACTTTTCCATTATTTATCTCAACATGGTAATAGCTGTTATAAAGTTTAGGAGTAATAGCGATTTTGTATTTTTTGTTATCGGGTGAGTGGTTATTCTTAATTGCCGAAATAGCATTCTCATATTCCATAATCATCTTTTGAAATGCATGATACATAATCTCGCCATCTTTGTTTAGATATGAGCCATTAGGAGTCTTAACAAACAATGGAAAGCCAACCTCTTTTTCCAAATGAATAATATGATTTCTTACTCTGTCCCTAGTTGTATTGAATAGTGGAGCAGCATGAGTAAGATTGTTCTTATTGGCTGCTTCAATAAACATCTGCAATTGTTCAATTATCATAAAAAATAACTCCATTTATCTATTTATATTTATATTTTAACACCGGTGTGTAATTTTTACAATCGTTCCCATTTTGCACCACATAACTAAAATAAGAGTATAATGATACTGAAGACAAGTCAACAACATTTATCATTGAAATAAAGGAGAAAATATATGAAAAAATCGCTATTTAAAATTACAACGTTTATAATAATCTGTATAGTAGGTTTAATGATAATTGCTTCTTCAAATAAACCAGTAGGAGGGATACCTAAATTATATACTACATTTTCTTTCTCTGGAAAAATGAACTTAAACGATGAACAGACATCAGATTCTAATGTCTCAAAGCAAATTAGCGTTTCTGTTAGCGGATATAGATTATTATGGTCAAATAAATTTCATGGTAGAATAACAATTGACAATATGACAATTGATGATAGTAACGATGAATATTCATTACTTGTTTTGGAAAATCAAAATGAATATACAATTGCTGCAGTAGAAAAACCAAAAGTTGCTGAAAATGGTATTGATTTGATTCCTTCTGAAAATAGTGTAACTATATTACTCGGTGATGGTTCTGAAAAGGTAGTAATCAACAATAACACTTACACTATTTGTGCAAATCTAGAATAAAATGACAATTATTATAACTAAGCGGTTCAGTATCGCAAAAAAGAAATGATTATGGACATGTGATTTTTAATGATGCGAAACTAAATTTTCTAATTAATTTACTGTAAAATAATATTGTTAAATAAGACCTGAGAAGGACTATAAGGAGTTTACAGCACAGTTAAAGAAACTGTATGGAGCAGCATCAGAATTGAAAAATTTAAGACTCGCTGGTCAAACTATCCAGGGGTAGTAGATGTATGTGTAAGAAACTGGAAGCATGTTGAACAGCTGTTCAACTATGGATCAGCAGTAAGGAAGATTATGTATACTATCAATTCAATAGAATCGGTAAATTCATCATTCCCTAATGAAAATGCCCTTTTGAAATTACTATATTTAAGGATCACGGAGCTATACAAGAAATGGAATGGCAGACCGGTTT
>JAEDOA010000164.1 GCA_016302195.1 Erysipelotrichaceae bacterium
AATATTTTGATATGCGATGATGAAAAGGATATTGTTAATGCGTTGAAAATATATATATCCAATCCGGATTTTACTATTTTTGAAGCATATGATGGTAAAGAAGCATTAAATATATTGCAGCAAAAGGAAATTCATTTAATTCTACTGGATGTTATGATGCCCGTTATGGATGGCATTACCACTTTAGCAAAAATAAGGGAGACAAGTAATGTTCCTGTTATTTTGCTTACAGCTAAAAGTGAGGATAGGGATATTATTTTGGGCTTAAATGTCGGGGCAGATGATTATATTACCAAACCATTTAACCCACTTGAGGTATCGGCAAGGGTTCATTCTCAATTAAGAAGATATTTAAAGCTTGGTTCCGGTGTTCAAAGTGAAGGCAATTACGTCATTGGCTCCATAGAAGTTGATGATAAAACCAAGGAAGTATATGTTGATGGAACAAGAGTGCTTCTTACTCCAAAGGAGTACGATATTTTGAAATTGCTTATCTCAAATCCGGATAAGGTGTTTTCACCAAAAGAAATCTATCAAACTGTTTGGAAAGAAAAACCCTTTGGAACCGACAATACTGTAGCGGTCCACATTCGCCATTTACGTGAAAAGATTGAGATTAATCCAGCCGAGCCACGCTATATTAAGGTTGTCTTTGGTCAAGGCTATAAGATGGAGAAGGGGAGAAATGTATGATTAAGTTTTTCAAGACCGCATTAGGAAAAACAATAGTATTTCTTTTGTGTTTGATTTCTCTAGGATTGTCTTTGATATCAATAGTAGTCGGGGGATTTATGGTGGCAGATTCTGACATTAATTTTTACACCCATGACCTTCAAACGGTCAAAAACACAATTATTGATAACCGGCTGGCAAATTATGCTTATAATGTGTTTGCTTCTGCGGTGATGAATAATGATTATTACAATCCTGAAACTAGCCAGCTTTCTTTTCAGATTAGTAATACTTCTGGAGACATTATTTTAAAAAGTGAAGACTTTCCTGATGAAAACCTAACTTATTCAACTTATGACTATTTCTTTCAATCCAATGATGATGGTTACAATTATGCTGAAATAGTAAAAGATGAAGACCAGTATGCAAATTATAAGGTGGAGTTATCTGCTAAAAAAGACACAATCATTGATGAACAAAATCAATTAATAAGTAAAATAATTGGTAAATTGTATCAATGGAGATATTCGATATTTATATTTGGCTTTATTTGGATAACAACAACGGTGTTATCTTTTGTGGCTTTGATGTCGCTAGCGGGTAAAAACAGTAGTGATGATAGTATAAAAATTGGTTATTTTAGTTGGATTCCTTTTGATTTGCTTACGGTAGTATATGCTCTACTTGCAACAATGGCTTTCTTCCTTATTTGGGATATGATCGAGTATGATTTCAGCTTGATTGCCCTATACCCATCGGCATTTTTGATTATTTTGGTATTGTCAGGATTTTTGTTGCTGAGTATGAGTCTGGCGGTAAGAGTTAAAACGGGTGTTTTTTTGAAAAACAATATTTTATATTATGCTTTAGACTTAGTAGTTCGTATCATTAAGTGGTGCTGGTCCATTATTGTGGGTATTAAAAACTTTTTTGTTACAACAATTAATCAGATTCCGATAATTTATAAGACGATATTGATTATCTTGGCTGTCTCTTTTGCACAACTATTGGTAATATCTAATAGTTTATATTCTAGCGAAATAGTAGGTTGGTTTCTATTTGAAAAAGCGATAATAATTCCAATAATCATCTATTATGTGGCAAATATAAAAAAGCTATCGATAGCTACAGAGAAGTTAGCTAAGGGAGAGAGTAAGTATCAGGTTGACACTAAGGGGATGTATGGCCAATTAAAGCAGTATGGAAACAACTTGAATAATTTGGCTAATGGCATAAATATGGCAGTTGAGGAAAGATTAAAAAGTGAGCGAATGAAGACGGAATTGATTACTAATGTCTCACATGATTTAAAAACTCCTTTGACATCAATTATCAATTATGCTTCATTAATTGGTGAACAAAAGTGTGAGAATCAAACCATTATGGAATACTCGAAAGTACTAGTAAGACAATCAGAGCGACTTAAGCGATTGATAGAAGATTTAGTAGAGGCCTCGAAAGCATCTACAGGTAATCTGGAAGTAAACTTAACTGATTGTGAAGCTTCAGTATTTGTAACCCAGGCTTCAGGAGAGTATGAAGAAAAGCTTAAGAACAATGACTTGACTTTAGTTGTTGATCTTCCTGAAAAAGAATTGCATATTTTATCTGATGGCAGAAGAATGTGGCGTATCTTCGATAATCTTATGAATAATATTTGTAAGTATTCGCAAAAAGGGACAAGAGTCTATTTATCTTTGCAGCAAATTGGTGAAGATGCGGTATTTATTTTCAAAAATACTTCTTCAGCTCAATTGAATATGAGTGAGGAAGAATTAATGGAAAGATTTACTAGAGGAGATAGCTCTAGAAATACCGAAGGTAATGGACTGGGATTATCGATCGCTAAAAGCATGGCAAAAATCCAAAATGGAGAACTAAAGTTAATGATTGACGGAGACTTGTTTAAAGCAATCTTATCTTTCCCGCTTGTTAATAATGAGATAGTACAGCCAAAAGAATGATTTGTAAGGGGACAATTCTGAGAAATTGTCCTTTTTCTTTAGGTATACTTTAAGTAGGTATGCTTTTGTGTGCAAGTATTTTATAATCAATTTCGAAAG
>JAEDOA010000035.1 GCA_016302195.1 Erysipelotrichaceae bacterium
ATACCCATTTGAGGGATCATCGTATCCTTCGAAAAAGTGCAGTACGTTAGCAGCATACTGCACTTTTCTTTTGATTTGACTGAACTGTTGATATTGTACATTCAGCACATTGTTCTTTTAAAAGGTAATAGTACACCTTTAAATAAAACAGCTTATAGGGTAATACTTCCGTGTTCTTAACTGGGACATCATCATAAATGACAACTTTTTTGTTTTTAGTTGAAGCAATAATCTTATCCCAAGCCGGCTGTGTAAGAATACTCATTAAATAAGTCAAACTGATTTCAATATCAGGAACTTCTATCGTTGAATAAGACAATTCAACAGCAGGATATTCCTGTTCATCTGTACTAATAGTCTCAAACAAGAAATCCTGATAAAACTTCTTATCCTTCTGCATTAGAAATAGAACCCCAATCCAGTACCGTTTGATTCTGAACATTCAAGTAATTGAATAAACCTTAAAACCAATTCCTGGACATTGCTCTCCAGCGCCTTTCCTTTAAGGCAATCAACTACTTCCTGCACTTTATCAAGATCTTCATTTTCAATAACGACTTCTTCATACATATTTATCAGTGAATCGCATTTTATATTTATTGGATCAAACAATACTGTTTCGAGCGGATAATATAAGTCTTCAAAAAAAGTCATTGATTCAAAACAGGAGTCGATCTCCCCTCTTTCATCATAAATGTCATTCAAATATAGCCTGTCCATTGCCTCCGCTGTTTTTGGAGAAATGATTTTATATTCGTGTGATAAATTAATGTATTGAAATTCCATATTTCTTTCCTTTCTGATATGTCATTTTAAAGTGAGTCAGACGGTCTCTTTCATCACTTGCTGCTTTCCCCTTTAAATTTGACGAAAACACGTAGGCTTTCTTAATGAATGGCTTAATGAAAGTCAGAAGGAGAAAATGTTCTTTGAACTTGATGACAAATTTGAAATCCTTAGGGATCTCAAGGAGAAGTATTTTGAATTTGATGAACTGGCAAAGGAAAAACCTTATAAAGCCGCTGGACTGTTAGATAAACTAATTGATGAGTATGCCAATTGTAATCAGGAGATATTTAACAATTTTTCAGAGGTTATTAAAAAGCGCAGACAGTACATACTAAATTCTATACATTTGTAGAGGTTACTGACAAAAAAGGCAACAAGGTTATTAGAAGATTGGCTAATGGACCAATTGAACAGTTTAACACTAATCCAAAGTCCCTTAGACGATTGGCAAGAGGAGTTAAAAACTTTGATTATGCTCGTAACAGGTTATTATGGTCATTAAGATCACAGGAAACAATACCTATTAGAAAATCAACTGACTACGTTAAAAGAACAGGCAAGAAACGTGGTAAATACAATAAGAAATAATAGAATTATATTAATGATTTGAGTCAAAAAAACTACTATCAGAGCATGCTCTGATAGTAGTTTTTAATACTTGTTTCCACTAAGTTCTCCACTAACTTCAAATTTAATCAGTCTACTAGTTTCTCCACTAATTATTTTGGAGTTTCCACTAATAAATTTGGAGAACCTTATTTACTACTTTAATGCAGCCTGAACTTCTTCTACCCAGTTGTCTTTTTTCTTTTCGATACCTTCGCCTACTACATATAAGACAAAGCTTTCAACAGAAGAATTGTTTTCGCTTAAGTATGCTGATACTTTCTTATTTCCGTCTAAGATAAATGCCTGATCAACTAAACATAAATCCTGTAATGACTTTGAAACTCTTCCAGCAACCATTTTTTCGATGATAGAATCAGGTTTGCCAGCATTTTTAGGATCATTCTTAGCAATTTCTTTTTGAATTTCTGTTTCATGAGCAACGATTTCTGCAGGCATATGGTCTCTATCAACATATTGAGGCTTCATTGATGCAATCTGCATAGCAACTGGCTTGCCTACTTCTGCATTAGTACCATTAATAACAACTACACATGCTGTTTTTCCATCATGGTGAACATATGTTCCAAATTGCTGATCATCAGTTTTAGTTACAACTTCAAATCTTCTTAAAGTCATTTTTTCGCCAGTAGCAAATGATACAGTTGAAATTTCTTCGTTAACAGTACCAGCACCAACTTTTAATGATAAAGCTTCTTCAACATCTTTTGGTTGATTGTCTAAGATAGTCTTAGCAACTAATTTAACCATATCTTTAAACTTGTCAGTTCTTGCAGTGAAATCTGTTTCAGAATTGATTTCAACGATAACAGCTTTATTACCTTCAGTAATAATTGTTGATAAACCTTCAGCAGCAACTCTTCCTGCTTTAGCTTGTGATTTAGCAATACCCTTTTCTCTTAACCAGTCAATGGCTTTTTCGATATCGTTATCATTTGCTTCCAATGCTTTTTTGCAGTCAAGCATTCCAGCGCCAGTCTTGTCTCTTAATTCCTTAACTAATTCAACTAAGTTTGCCATAATTACTCCTCACTTGTTTTTGTTTCAACAGGTGTTTCTGTTGTTGTTTCCTGAGTTACAACAGGTTTTTCCTTCTTTTCGAATTTACGATGATTTTGACGGTTGTTCTGTTGACGTCTTTCTTCGTTTTTGCTCTTTCTTCTTCTTTCGTTTTCAGCAGCTTGTTCTTGTACAGCAATGATAACATCACTCATAGTAACTTCTGGAAGTTCATCAGTAGTATAAGCAAATTCTAATAAACCGCCCTTTGCTTCAACAATTGCATCATTCATAACACCAACTAATAACTTGATTGCTTTTACAGCATCATCATTACCAGGAATAGCATAATCCAAAATAGCAGGATCACAGTTTGTATCAGCAATACCGAATACAGGAATGTTTAGCTTTCTAGCTTCTAATACAGCATTGTAATCTTCTTTTGGATCAACTACAAATAATGCATCAGGAAGCTTTTTCATTTCCTTAATACCGCCTAAGAAGTTTGTTAACTTTTCAGCTTCTTTTTTAATTAAAGCCTGTTCCTTTTTAGGATAGTTAGCAATTGTTCCAGTTTCTTCCATTTGTTCGATTTCTACCAATCTTCTAATTCTCTTTTGAATTGTACGATAGTTAGTTAATGTACCACCAAGCCATCTTTGGTTAACATAGAATGAACCACTTCTTAATGCTTCTTCCATAACGATTGCTTGAGCTTGCTTTTTAGTACCAACAAATAAAACTCTTCCGCCTCTTTCAGCAACAGCCTTTAATGCTGCATAAGCATCATCAACTGCGTTAACAGTTTTTTCCAAATCGATGATATGAACTCCATTCTTTGCGCAATAGATATTGCTCTTTTGTCTTGGGTCCCATCTTCTTGTTTGATGTCCAAAGTGAACACCATTTTCCAATAATTTACGCATTGTAACAACTGACATAATTTATTTTTCCTCTCTTTCCGTTGTTTCCTCCATCACTTCTAACAGTATGAACCAACTAATGGCCACGGAATACTGAATTCATGATGTGTGTAAAGGTGCGTAAAACACCGTTTATAATTATAACATAAAAAGCACTAATGTATAGCGCTTTTTAAATATTAATGCTTGAATTCTGCTAATTTTTCGTAACTCTGAAATTCCTGCAATCTAACTATATAAGCCTTTTTTAAATCTTGATAATAGGCCATTTTATAATTGAGGGCTAATTGTTTTAACAGATATTCCGTAAAGTCGGGATTTAAGATAAGTAATGGACCAATTAGATAGGTTCCGAAAAAATTTTTATAATGGACACCTTCAATAGAATTATTATCCTTAAATCCAAATCCTTTTTCAACCTTAATAAAAGGCAAATCATTATTTATAGAGTTAGAAAACTGTGACTTAAAGCCCACAATTTTCATTCCATCAAAATCCCCTAAAAAGCAGGAATTGTGATGATGAGAATAATCTCTTATTGCTTCGAAGTTAAAAATGCCCAGTGCTTTATTGTCATCAATTTTCTTTCCAAATATTTCAAAGCTGTTTCCAGTTAAAAGGAAAAAGGTACCTTTCTCAATTAGATGTTCGATTCTATCTTTGTATTGCATCAGTTGTTTAATAATTACATCTTGATATCGTTCCATCATTGAGCCCATATATATTAAGTTGACATCATCATTTTTGACAAAATATGGTTCTTCATCAAAACCTGTCTTAATTAATTCGACATCATCAGTTATACATTTGAGTAAATACTCGATATTAAAGCTGTCTCCATATAAATCTGTTACATCGCTATATAAATATTCTATTTTCATATTAATACTTCTTTCTTATTTCATCTATCAAATACTGGCAATTACGATATTGATAAATGTCATGGACGATTGCGATTAACTCAATATCATTAGATAAATACTGAGCGCACTTCTTTTCATCTTCGATAGCTACAATCTTATTTTCATCTACATTTGCTAACAACAATCTTACCTTATAATCGTAGCATCTTACCCCTGCAACAATGATTTTATTAATATCACTTCTATTTAAGCACTCATAATCAGTATCATATATATAAGAGATTACCTCACTTCTCTCTTTTGAACGTATATCAAATAAGTCGTCTATAATTATAATTATTTCTTTTTTACCTTTTAGATTACTAACATAATCAAGTGCTCTTGATAAAGAAACAGGATTTTGACCTTTTGTCATTTGACAGGTGAGAACTACATTATTAATCTTTTCTTCAAAAAATCTTGATTGAACAATTTTCATCTTAGAAAAATAGTCATTTAAGTTTTGTAGTCCAAATTCGCTGCATACAGTAATGGCAGCTAATTGATTATAAATATTAAACAAAGAATCATTAAGAAGACTATATCTAACATTGTTAACTTCCATTTTAGAATCATCATAATAATTTACTAAATAATCTGGCTTAGGGTTGGTAAATCCACAATTATCACAGTGTGCCTTACCAATATGATGATATCTGATAAAATCAAAAGTCAACTTATGATAACATTTTGGGCATACCTTTATATCACAATTTCTACTATGGACTTGATTTTGCTCTTTATTTGACTTCGCAATTGAAAAGAATACTTTTTGTTGCTTATCTCCTAATTGGCAACTGATAAGATCGTCTGCATTTAAGATAAGCTTTGCGTCTTGAGGCAAACCTTCATTTATTTTATTGAAGACAAAATCTGTATGTCCATTTCTACCCATTGTATCCATAAATAGATTGGTACATACTATATAATTCGGTTTTACAGCTGCCATTAAATCTTTAGTTGACAATTCATCAAATTCCAAAATAGCGACATCACTTTTAGGTTTATTAAAAATAGATGTATTTAAAATTAATGCCTTGGATAATCCCGGCCTCAAGTTACACCCGTCTTTATTAAAGGCAACTTTATATCCGCTTTTTTCAAACAGATCCGCGATAATATTACAAGTAGTTGTCTTCCCGTTTGTACCAGTGACCGCAATAACTGTTTTTGGTTTAGCAATATGATACAAAAACCTGTCATCAAACTTTAAGGCTACAATTCCCATTCTATCTGCTTCTTTGTTCTTTTCAAAAAAACGATAATAGATTTTGCTCGCCCATAAACCTAAGAAAAATAACATATCATTTCTCCTTATCTTCAAACGCTTTATCATAACTGCTTCTTAAATGCTCAACAGTTAAATGAGTATATATTTGAGTAGTAGAAAGTGATGAATGACCTAATAATTGCTGAACAATTCTTATATCGACACCACTATCTAGTAAATGAGTAGCAAAGGAATGTCTTAATGTATGTGGATGCAGTTTAAATGGCAAATTATACTTCTCTACTGTTTTATTTAATAGATACTGTATGCCTCTAGTAGTAAGCTTTTGACCGTTTTTGTTGACAAACACATATTCATTATCTTTTGCGAATAATACTCTAATATCGCTAAGATAATGCCTCAACAATTTTTCAATTGTTGAATAAAATGGAACTATTCTTTCCTTGCTCCCTTTTCCCATAATTCTTAATAATTTATTACTAAAATCAATATCATTTATTTTTAGATTGCTGGCTTCACTAACTCTAAGTCCACAGCCATACATCATTTCAAATAGCGTTCTATCCCTATAGGCTAAATCATCATCCAAATCAAAGCTATCAAGCAATAAATCTATCTCATCTTCAAACAAATAATCTGGTAATCTTTGCTTTTCCTTTTTGATTTTTATCGAAACAAAAGGGTTACAATCACTTAACGAGATATCATTTAAATAACGATAAAAAGATCTAACAGATGAAAGATTACGGCTAATTGATCGATTGGTTAACTGACTATTCTGCTTATGCAAATAATCAAGATAACCCAGCACTTCATTTCTTGACAAATCCAGGGATGATACATTTTCTTCTTGTAAATAACGAGAAAATAGCATTAAATCATGCTGATAAGACAGTTTTGTATTAATACTGTTACTATTTGAAAGATATATATATTCTAAAAATTTATCAATGTATTGTTGTATATCTACCATGTTTGCGCCATCAGTTCTATTATTGGCAATGATTGTTTACTGTAAGCTGCTTTTCTTTCGTTCTTTTTTACAGCTGTATTTAAATTCATTATCCCAAAATTTGCATTCATAGGCTGAAAATCCTCTGAAGCGCTTGTTATATAGTTAGCCATTGCTCCAATCATTGTGTCATTATTAAGAGATACTAAAGGTTTATTAGTCAAATATAATGCCATATTGTGACCAGCTAATAAACCTGATGCGGCTGACTCTATATAGCCCTCTACACCTGTCATTTGTCCCGCAAAGAACAAATCATCTCTAATTTTACTTTGGTAAGTCTTCTTAAGTACAACTGGAGATTTCAAATATGTATTTCGATGCATAACGCCATAACGGACAATCTCCATATTCTGCAAACCCGGAATTAAAGAAAATACTCTTTTCTGTTCTCCCCATTTTAGGTTGGTTTGAAAACCTACCAGATTATATAATGTATCTATCGCATTATCTCGTCTTAATTGAACAACTGCATAAGGCCTTTGCTGACCAATTTGTAGGCCAACTGGTTTAAGTGGACCAAAAGTTAATGTTTGAGGTCCTCTTTTCGCCATAGCCTCAATAGGCATGCAGCCTTCAAAATAGGTATGCTTATCTATATCATGCAAAAGGGCAACCTCGGCATTTATCAATTCATTATAAAACAAATCAAATTGCTCTTTGTCCATAGGACAATTTAAATAATCACTATCTCCTTTGTCATATCTGCTTTTGTAATAAGCAATATTTGTATCAATTGATTCTTTTGTGATAATAGGAGCAGCTGCATCATAAAAATGTAAAGGCTCTTGTTTTAAAGTAGAAATAATATCATTGGCTAATGCTTCACTAGTTAATGGCCCAGTAGCTATTATAGTTGGTCCTTCAGGAATTTTAGTAACCTCTTGATTTATAACTGTAACTAGAGGATGGTTTTTTATGTAATCTGTTATTCCTTTAGCAAAATTTTCTCTGTCAACAGCAAGTGCGCTACCTGCAGGAACCTTATTGGCATCAGCAAATTTCATAATCAAAGAATCTAATAGACGCATTTCTTCTTTTAATAGTCCTACACCATTTTGTAAGCTATCACTTCTTAATGAATTTGAACAAACTAATTCGCTAAAATAAGAAGTATGATGAGCTCCGGTTTGTTTTTTAGGCCGCATTTCATAAAGATTTACCTTAATATTTTTCCTTATAAGCTGATATGTGGCTTCACATCCCGCTAAACCAGCTCCAATTACATTTACGCTATTCATTATTCTTCTTCTTTCTAGCCGTTGCAGTTTTTTTGCTCGATCCCTCGATATAGCGGCACTTAGGGTAATTAGAACAACCAACAAATTTTGTGCCATATCTAGATACCCTTTCAACAAGATGACTGCCACACTGTGGACATATCTTACCGGTATCAACAGCTTGGGTTTTTTCCTTTTTTTGAATATAAGTACAACTAGGATAATTACTACATGCTATAAACTTGCCATACCTGCCTGTTTTCATCACCAGTTTACTTGAGCATTGCGGACAGGTTCCATAATCCTGCTGATTTTCTTGTTGATCATCTATATTTTGGTGGTATGTGCAGTCAGGATAATTGCTGCAGGCAATAAACTCACCATATTTTCCTTTTTTTATTACTAACTCACTTCCACATTGCGGACAAATCTGACCGGTTTTAACTGGCTGTAATTTTTCCATATTATCTTTTGCATACGATAACAATTCAGAAAACTTGTCATAGAATTGATGTAGTGAACTAACCTTGTTTTTCTTTCCTTCAGCAATTTCATCTAGAGTTGTTTCCATATCAGCTGTATATTTGACATTGATAATATCACTGAAAAACTCCTGTAGTTTATCGTTGGTTAATATTCCCTGACTAGTTGGTACAAATACTTTCGTTTTGCTAGTCTCACTTGCTTTTTGTAACTTGACATATTCTCTTTTGACAATAGTATCAATTATTGTTGCATAGGTTGAAGGTCTACCAATTCCATTTTCTTCCATAGCTTTAATTAATCTAGCTTCGGAATATCTTGCAGGTGGTTCTGTAAAATGCTGCTTTGCTTCTACATGTTTAGGAGATAGTTTCTCATTTACTACAAGCATAGGCAAAACCTTATCTTCATCATAATCGTCATAAACCTTTAAATATCCATCAAAAAGCAATACTCTTCCTGTTGAAGTAAATAGATATTTTCCACATTGTAGATTTATCTGTGTACTATTGTATAAACAGTCAGCCATTAATGCAGCTAGAGTACGTTGATAAATAAGCTTATACAAACGATATTCATCATTAGATAAATATTGCTTAATTTTTGCTGGTTCGTTATTTATATCAGTAACTCTAATAGCTTCGTGAGCATCCTGAGCATTTTTACTTATTTTTTGCTGATAAGAACCAACGTATTTTTCTCCATATTTATTTACAATATAATTCTTACAACTACTTATAAAGACATCCGACAATCTAGTTGAGTCTGAACGCATATAGGTAATTAAACCGGTTGTAGTACTGCCAATATTGATACCCTCATATAGTTTTTGGGCAACATTCATTGTTTTTTTAGCACTCATATTGAGCTTGCTGACTGCTTCTTGCTGCAAGGTTGAAGTAGTATAGGCCAGCTTAGCTTTTTTATGCTTTACTTCAGTATTTACATCTACAACCTCAAAAGAATTGTTTTGACAGCCAGCTAAAATTTCATCGGCTTGTTGTTTATTTTCTATCTGGGGCTTTTGACCATCGATTTTGCTTAATTCGGCGCTAAAATCTTTTTCATCCTTGCTGAAATCAGCACTTACAGTCCAATACTCTTTAGAAACAAACTTCTCAATCTCTCTTTCGCGGTCCACAATTATTTTTAAAGCAACTGATTGAACTCTTCCTGCACTTTTTGATTTGATTTTACTATTTAATAGAGCCGATAATTTAAAGCCAATAATTCTATCCAGTATTCTTCTTGTTTCTTGAGAATCAACCATTTTCATATCGATTTGACGAGGAGAAACAATGGATTTAGTTACTTCAGGCTTAGTTATTTCATGAAAGACTACTCTATTATTATCGTTAATGTTTAAGCCTAAAGTATTTGCTAAATGATAAGCAATAGCTTCTCCTTCCCTATCTGGGTCAGTTGCCAAAAGAACATTTTCACTATTCTTTACTTTATCTTTTAACATTTTAACAATTTCTTTTTTTTCTTTCGAAATTGTATATGTTGTTTTAAAATCATTATCTACATCTACTCCTAGTCTTCCCTTGCCACTAGTAGATAAATCGCAGATATGTCCAACAGATGCCTCAACATCGAAATCATTTCCTAAATATTTCTCAATAGTTGTTGCTTTACTAGGCGACTCAACTATTACCAAGTTTTTAACCTTTTCCTTTTTTTTCATATAATTCCTCTTTATATAAGTTCGTATATATGTTAATTAAATATCACTTGATTTGTCAAATATATCATTGAGATTATTTAATAAAAAAATATTAGATCCCTGTTGAATTAACAGATTACAACCTTGACCAGAAATATCATCATAAGGATAAGGAATACAATAAATATCTTTATTTAATGCTAAAGCTTCATTTACGGTAATCATTGTTCCACTTCGAATTGCTGCTTGAGTAACAACAACGCTTTTAGATAAGGCAGCTATTATTCTGTTGCGAAAAGGAAAATGCTTTTTTTGAGGCAAAACGTCTTTAGGATATTCACTTATAATTAATTGCTTATCCATCATATATTGATACAAGTTGGCATTAGAAGCAGGATAGAAAACATTTATTCCATTTCCTATAACTGCAATACTGCTTTTAGCATACATACTAGCAATACTATCTACTCCTTTTGCTAATCCTGAGACTATTGTGTATTTATCTTTTAGTAGATTTACAACTTCTATCGTTGCCTTACAACCGTATTCACTTATTTTTCTAGAACCAATAACTGCTACCATTTCATTTTTTAACAGATCTTTGTTTCCCTTATAAAATAGAACAAACGGTGGTTTTTTTAACATTAACAAAGATTTCGGATAATCATTATCTATTACTGTTATAGCTTGCTGCAAAGGCACATTTTTACTTATTGCTTCATTATTTTTTATTGCCTTCTCTATTTTAAAATAATCGCCACTATACTTGATTGCCAGTCTAATCAAATAATCTCTCATTATCTCACCTTCAAAAAGATAATAAAAAGGAATAATTCATATTCCTAAAATAATCTAAGTTGATTGCTTTCCATAACCGGGCCATAACTAAAGCGGTGTATTGGACAAGGGCCATATTGTTGTAGCGCCTGTAAATGGGCTTTAGTAGGATATCCTTTATGTTGCTTAAAACCATATTGAGGATAAATAGCATCGTATTCGTCCATGATATGATCTCTTGTAACTTTAGCTAAGATTGAACCAGCAGCAATACTACATGACTTCTGATCACCTTTAATTATTGGATAAACAGTGTAATTTTCCAATTGCAGTTTCATCGCATCTGTTAATACCACTTGACATTTGCTATCTAATACTATTCTCTCATTAGCCATTTTAGTTGCCTGATAGATGTTATATTTATCAACATCTTTCTCATCGACAATTTGAATATTATAATATAACGCATCTTCTAGAATAACCTTATAAAGCTCTTCTCTTTTTTTTAGGCTGAGTTTTTTAGAATCATAAATATCTTTACTGTCATAACCAATGGGAAAAATTACCCCAGCAACTACTACAGGACCAGCTAATGGCCCTCTTCCTGCTTCGTCAATTCCAATAACATACTGATTTTTGTCCCAATATAAATTTTCATATTGATTAGATGTTTTCATATTTCTCCCAAGTAATTTGTCCTAATTGATTATCTCTTATATCTTTTAATATCAAAGCATACAGTCGTTTATAATCAATCTGATTATTAGTCAAGAAGCAATTTCGACTTATAGCAATTGAATTCAATAAATTATGTATATTAGAATCAGCCGTAATTCCATAACGTTTTTCAAGTTTATCGGAATAATTTGATACTAAATAATCTAAAGCAAATTCAACAACGCTCTCAATTGGAAGTATTTCATCTTTAATAGCACCTGTTATGGCTAATAAATATGCGCTAGTTTGATTATCAAGTTTTGGCCATAAAACACCCGGAGTATCCAATAAAGCTACCTCTTTAGATATTTTTATCCATTGAAGGTTTCTTGTTACACCTGGTTTATCAGCAGTTTTAACTATTTTTTTCTTCATTGTAAAATTAATCAAAGTACTTTTTCCAACATTGGGAATACCAACAACCATTGCTTTTATTTGAACATTTTTCATCCCTCTGCTTTTTAGTTTTTCAATCTTGTTTTTCATTATCTTTTGACAGGTGCTTGAAATAATTGCTGAAACATTATCACTTAACAAATCAAGGGATATTGCCTCTTTTCCAGTGGATTGAAAATAATTTATCCACTTATCTGTTTCTTTTTTTTCTGCTTTATCTTTTTTCGATAAAACGATTAACGTTGGTTTACTATTAACAATTTGACCAATTAAAGGATTTTCGCTACTCAAAGGAATACGGCTATCCCTAAGCTCAATAACCATATCTACCATCTTTATCATTTCAACCATTTCTCTTTTGGCTTTTTCCATATGACCTGGATACCAATTGATGCTCGTAGATGGTAAACTTTTTTCTTTTTTATTCATTATTTTCACTTCCATTCTCTATCATTCTAGCTTCATTTAAAAAATTATCAAAATCTGATTTATATAATTTATCTTGTTTAATTTTAAATTTATCATATTCTTTATAATCTAATTCTTGTGAACACTAGTAGATATTTTCCCGGCATTGTGCAATATTTCTTTACCATTAAATTGTAAATAATGCATTTAGCTTTTCTACCCAATCTTTCATAGTCATTGCATTATGATTTTCTGCTTGTAATTCTGCGTAATCTAAATACATTGTTACTATTCTATTTAAGTCTTTTAATTCTTTCTCATTTAAATAATTTTTAGCAATATCAACATCATATTTATAAATTGGTCCATCAGGAGAATTCTTCCAATTAGTTAAACCCATATGTTCTTTTTCTGAGTCAACTCTATTATATATTATTTCTGCTGCAGTATTTCCTGTTATTGCATAATGCAACTTATTTTGAACAGTTTTAAAAAATTCTTT
>JAEDOA010000003.1 GCA_016302195.1 Erysipelotrichaceae bacterium
GTTCTACTTGACAATTGTTTATATTGCATTCTAGAGTCGTTTTATTATCTATTATCTGGCATATAAATTCATTTTCATTAATTTTTATCTTTACATCCTCTTTGTAATTAACTTGATCAAAATATAAAGTTAACTTATTTATCTGTTTGAAATAGCGATATACTATTGTTGATTTTTTAATATTTACAATTCTATCGTCCTCAATTCTTGCAACATCATTTGCTGTTTTATTAAAACCAATAAACTTGCCTTCGTCGTTATCATATACAAAGCAAGCGATTGAAGCAGGATACATTCCTTCCTCTAGTTTTTTTCTAAATCCCTGACTTGTGATTTTTGCCTGCTTAAAATGTATGCCATCGTATTCAATTCTTTCTACACAACTGTTTCTGCTATATTGGGTTCCACAACTATGGCGGTGATAAAATATGTAATAGTCATCTTTTATCTTTTCTATAGAGCCATGATTGTTGGCCCAATTATTTTTATAACCATTCTCATAGGCATTAGAAATTAGCACTCCCTGATATGTATATGGTCCTAAGATATTATCACTTATTGCATAGCATAATTCGTGTTGATTTTGTGAGGAATAAATAAAATAATACATATTGTTAAACTTTCTTAATGACGAAGCTTCCAAAAATTCATGTTTGAAAAAACTGGTATTTTTTCCCCATTTATAACCAGGTACTATTAATTTTGGCGCAGATTTCATAGTTAGCATATCCTGCTGCAGTTCAACGATATATGCTCCTTTGGTATTTTTATCATTAAGATTCATTCCTTCTATTTTAAAGTCAACCGAAAAGCCAAAGGCAAGATATATCCTTCCATTATCATTTATTACGGCTGGATCAAAGCTGCTTGGATAATCGCTTAAAGATTCTCTATCTACACAGTATTTTACATCACCATAATAACTAAATGGTCCTTCTGGCTTATCTGATACCGCAACCTTTATCGCATCAATCGATTCAATAAAGTAATACAAATAATATTTGCCATCACTGCCTCTAACTACATCTGGGGCATATAGACAATGTTTGCCATCCCTATTATCTGGGTCATCAGTCTTCTTATACGATATACCACTGCAAACAAAATTGCCTAAATCATTTATATCGCAATAGAACACCTCATAATCTAGTGGACAGTACTGTTCGCCCTTAAACTGATCTGTGGAGCCGTAAATATACAGTTTGTTGTCAAAAACATGAGGTTCAGTATCTGCAATAAATTTATTTAGGGGTAAATATGGATTCATTTCATTCACCTTCCTTGTCCTTATTATACTTTATTTTCCTATAGAAAAAATAACTACCTATTGGTAGCTATTTTCAAATCAAGTTTATTTTGTGCCAAATATTCTATCTCCAGCATCACCTAGTCCAGGAACAATGTAACCAATTTCATTTAGATATTCGTCCTTAGCAGCTAAATAGATATCTACATCTGGATGAGCCTTTTCTACCGCATCAATTCCTTCCTGAACACCAACAAGGCACACTAATTTTATATCAGTTGCTCCGGTCTTTTTAACATAATCAATTGCTGCTGTGGCACTTCCGCCAGTTGCCAACATTGGGTCTACTACCAATACTGTTGAATTGGCAATGTTAGGTGGGAATTTAGCATAATAGAAATGTGGTTCTAAGGTTTCTTCATCTCGATATAGACCAACATGACCTACTTTGGCAGTAGGTATTAGCTGTTGAATGCCACTTACCATTCCCAATCCTGCGCGCAAAATTGGAACCAAAACAACATCTTTATCCAACTCTTTTCCAATAGTTTCTCCCATTGGGGTTGTGATTTTCACATCTCTTGTTGGAAAGTTTTTTGTTATTTCATAAGTCATTAAACTTCCAATTTCATCTAAATTCTGTCTAAAATCCTTTGTCCCAGTTATTGTTTTTCGCATAATTGTTAGTTTATGTTTAATAACTGGATGATCAATTACATGTAACATTTCTATGTCCTCCTTAATGTAATATATTTAACAAGCAATTGCCTGTTTAATATCTTCAATCGATATTTCCCCTTCTCTTAAAAGTACAATATCCTTTTTAGTGCAGTCGATAATTGTACTAGCTATATGTGATCTGCTTTCTCCATCAACTACATAATCAATTTTTCCGTCCAACTGAGCAAGCACTTCTTTGGTGTTATTAGCACTTGGCATATTTGAGATGTTAGCGCTAGTTACAAACATTGGGCCAGTCTGTTTTAATAACTCCAAAACAAATTGGTCATTTGGAATTCTTATTGCGATTGTATCCTTGCCGCTTGTGAATTCACTATTGATAACATCCTTCTTTTTAAGAACCAATGTTAATGGTCCTGGAGTTAGCTTATCAACAATTCTTTCTTCTCTTTCATTTAAAAAAGCTACCTGATGCATTTGAGAAGAATTATATACCATTAATGGAAATGGTTTATTCTCATCTCTGCCTTTGGCAGCTTTTAATCTTTTTACAGCTTGGTAATTATTGTAGATAACGCCAACACCAAAGACAGTGTCAGTAGCAAAAGCAACTATCCTTCCTGCTTTTAATTCTGAGATAATGAAGTTAATATCGCTTTGCTTTAATATCCTGGTCATAGTTACCTTCTTTCAAACTGTAACTATTTTATCATAATTTATATTTTTTTAAAGATTATTTTTAATAAGTTTTAAATGTTGATAGCCATCTTGAAAAATTCTCTGTGTGTTTTTGCGCATCTTCTTTTAAACATGAACATGTAACTATATAGAAATTCCCATTACCTTTTTTTACTGCAGTGTAATAGAAGAAATCTACACCATCAACATTAGATTCATATTGGACAGCTAGATTACCGTTTTTATCCATTTCAAATTCTTCGTCCATTTGATTAGCTTGACGTATTAATTCAGCATATTCTTGAAGTGTTGTTTCTTCACTAATATCAATATACTGTTGTAAATCACTGATCACTTCATGAAAAACTATAAAAGAGGTATTTTCATCATAACCAACATAGTCATAACCATCTTTTTTTTGTTCATTATATGTATCTGGAATGTATACTTCAAATAGTTCATTTTCAATTTTTGATAATCCTTCATATTGATTTGAACATCCAATTGTAGCAAACAACATTAGTACGGTAATTAAACAAATTATTATTTTTTTCATTTTATCTCCTTCTATTTGTGATAGGTTTCATTATTTAAAATCTTATAAGCTCGGTATATCTGTTCAAGAATTAATAGTCTAGCTATATTATGAGGGAATGTCATCTCTGATAGCTTTAGTAAAAGGTCTGCTCTTTGTTCGACTTGCTCGCTAACACCGACGGAGCCGCCTATTACAAAAGTTATGTGTGAACTGTTATAGGTATTTATCTTCTCAATTTCTTTAGAGAACTTGATACTATCCATTTGTTTTCCCTTTAAGGACAACAAAATCACATAGCTGTCTTTTTTTAGCTGTTTTATTATGCGTTGCCCTTCAATTTCTTTTACTTTTTCATCGCTTAACCTATCGTTTGGTTCGTCGCTTACTTCTATTATTTCAATTTTAGAATAAGCTCCAATTCTTTTTTTATACTCTTCTATAAGTTGACTTAAGGACTTTTCTTTAATCTTGCCTACGGCAACAATTGATATCATCTAATATCTGCTCCATCTTCAACTTTATCAACAGTTACTACCTCTAAATTTCCTTTAGCATCTTCTGCTGATAATATCATACCTTTTGACTCGATTCCTCTTAGCTTTCTTGGCGCCAAATTTGCGATAAATGCAACTTTCTTTCCAATCAAATCTTCTGGCTGATAATATTGAGCTATTCCTGAAACAATTGTTCTTCTATCGCTGCCACATTTGATGTCAAATACGAGCAATTTATCTGCTTTTGGATGTCTTTGACAATCCATTACAGTTCCGATGCGTATATCTAACTTATCAAAATCCTCTATGCTTACCTCTTCTTTAAAAGTAGTTTTAACTTCTGCCTTAGATTCCATGTACTGCATTATTTCATCCATAGTTTTTTTCTCATCAACTCTAGCAAATAATACATTTGTATTTTCTACAACCTTATTATTTTTCTCGTAATTTCCCCATGTTTCTATTGAAGCAAAATCGGTTTTTTCAGTGTTGATTTGTCTAAACACTTCCTTAGAAGTCTCTGGCATAAATGGCGTTAATAATACTGAAGCAACTCTAATCGATTCAAGCAAATTATATAGCACTGTATTCAATCTTGCTTTATTCTCTGGCTGTTTTGCCAAAGTCCAAGGGCTTGTTTCATCTATATATTTATTGCTTCTTCTTAATAGATCAAATACTGCATCAATTGCGTCTGCTACTCTCAGTTGGTCCATTTTTTCATAGTATTTAGTAACGGTTTGCTTGCATGTATCAATTAATTGTTGATCTAATTCTTCAAAACAGTCTGGGTCAGTTAATTGACCATTAAAATATTTATTTGTCATGGCTATTGTTCTATTGACCAAATTACCATATACGTTTGCTAATTCGCTATTTATTCTTTCCATTACCAATTGCCAGGTTATTGAACCATCCTGAGCAAATGGCATTTCGCTTAAAACGAAATATCTAACCGCATCAACACCAAAGAAATGCACTAAATCATCAGCATAGATCACATTGCCTCTTGATTTTGACATTTTATCTTCACCAAACAACATCCAAGGATGTCCAAATACCTGTTTTGGAAGTGGCAATCCTAATGCCAATAACATAATTGGCCAGTAAATTGTATGGAATCTAATAATATCTTTACCAATCAAATGCAAATCTGCTGGCCAATACTTATTGAATTGTTCACTGCTGTTTCCATCACAATCATAGCCTATTCCAGTAATATAGTTACTTAAGGCATCTATCCAAACATATACAACATGCTTAGGATCAAATGTTACTGGAATACCCCACTTGAAAGAAGTTCGAGACACACATAAGTCTTGTAAGCCTGGTTTTAAGAAATTGTTTATCATCTCGTTTTTTCTACTTTCAGGTTGGATAAACTGTGGATGTGATTCAATATATTCCATTAACTGATTTGCGTATTTGCTCATTCTAAAGAAATAAGATTCTTCTTTTTCACGATGAACCTCTCTACCACAATCTGGACATTTTCCATCAACTAGTTGGTTGTCTGTAAAGAATGCCTCACATTCAGTACAGTACCATCCTTCGTATTCAGACTTGTAAATATCGCCTTGCTTGTATAATTTTTCGAATATTTTTTGTACTTGAAGTTCATGATCTTTGTCAGTAGTTCTAATAAACTTGTCATATGACACATTCATTAAGTCAAAGACATTTCTTATTTCCTGGGCAATTTTATCAACGTATTGCTGAGGTTCCATGTTAGCTTTTTTAGCCTTTTCTTCAATTTTTTGTCCGTGTTCATCTGTTCCGGTTTGAAAGAATACATCAAAGCCCTTCATTCTTTTATATCTAGCAATAGCATCTGCCATAATAATCTCATAGGTATTACCAATATGAGGCTTACCACTTGCATAGGCAATTGCGGTTGTTAAATAATACTTTTCTCTCATTTTCCTTTTACCTCCTAAATAAAAAAGGCACCTTTAAAGGACGTCTAAACGTGGTACCACCTTCTTTACTTCTCAACAGCTTAACGCGCCAGCACGTCTTTACTTACATATCAGTAAAGCAGTTCCAAGACCATGTTCATTACTCTAGATTAATGCCTTTCACCATACTAGTGGCACCTCTCTAAAAAACCTAAAATAACTACTCTTCTTTTCATTACCTTTGTTTTAAGTTTAATTTATTTAAACAAAATATGCAAACTATTTTGTGATATTTTCATGCAAATTGAACACTTTTATTAAATCATCACTAATGTTAAATATATTATCTTTTAGATAGAAGAATTCAAATCCTTCATCATTTATATTTATTGAATCTGAAATGTAATATTTGTATGAATCTAGCATCAATTTAACAACACTATCAGTATCACTGTATATATTTAAAGAACTAACCGCACTGTAGTCATTGCCATCATTTATATCTATGTAGCAATTTTCAACCGAATTATCTTGATAGACGTAGCGATAAAAACTATCAAACTGATTCATTATAAAATTCTTATAAGTCACCATACAATGATTCTTTTCTATTTCAATATCACATATATGATTAATTGAATCATTTAAAATATCGTAATAATGATAAATTACATCATCACAATCCATGAATCTACTAAACCCATCATAACTACAAAGATATCCCTGAGTCAAACCTCTCTCAGTTAAATTATCGCAAACAAAATCAACGATAAAAGAATTTTTCATCCAATAGAAATCAATATAACAGTCTAAGCCGTTTTCTTCCATATATAGACGATATTGTTCGCTTACATTAAGTCTTACTTGATTATCTGCTAAAAGCTCAATTGAAACCGAATTCTCATCGTTAATGAACTTTATTAGCTGCTGAATGATTTCTTTTATTTGTTCATTTTTATCAGGACTAAAATCTTCAGTCTGATAATCCTGATCGCAACTAAAAACAGCTTTATACAATGAATAAACTGGTCCTAGTAATATTTCTCTATTTCCACTGTCTAAAAATGTTTTTAATTGATCATATAATATCGAATCAACCGTAATATTTTGATTAATATTATGATTTATAGAGTAGACATTATTTATGCCTTCGTATTCATTTGATTCGTCGAGTAATTGATATATTTGTTTTGTTAAATCACGGTATATAACAGAAACCTGTTTATAGGTCGCCCTATCTTGACAATAATAATTTAATATTAGCTCGTCATCATATATTTCCTCTGATTCAATCGTTTTGAAACCCACTTCAAAGTAAGTCAAATTCTTGATAGCTACAAAGAAAGCTAAAAGAGCGACCAGCAAGCATATCACAAAAGCCACAAATCTTTTTTGGATATGTGCTTTTGATAATTGTACTTTCTGTTCGCTCTTTATCATTTGATTTTCTCCTTAAATAATAGCCAAAATAATCAGCAATCCAAATAATAATACCATTATGCCTAAAATAGCAAATCCAATAATAGCACCTTTCTTACATGCTTTATAGTTACGAATGTAATTTTTCTTACGATAAATCAAAGCTGCAATTGCCATAATGATAGGCAAGAAAATACCTAAAACTATAAACCACATGCTACCCGTGTCTTTTACTGGAGCATTAATTATTTCTTCAGAAATAATAATTTCTTCCTTTTTCGCCTCTTGATGCTTAGACTCATCTTTATAAACTGTAATAGTTTTTAATGGGATATTTGCATCTCTTGTTGCCTTGTATTGGGCAATTTCTTCACTATTTCCGAAGATAAAGTGATTATGACCAATATCAACAAGTTTTGGCTCTTCCTTAGAATAGTCATGTACACTTGGATCATATGTGAATAATACCTTGTGTTTTTCAAGCTGTGGATCTGGAAGAGGAATAGCTGAAATAAGTGAACGAGTATATGGGTGAAGTGGATACGCAAATAACTCTTCTGCTTCTGCAATTTCCACAATGTTACCCTTGTAAATAACACCAATTCTATCTGAGATAAATCTTACAATAGATAAATCATGGGCAATAAACAAATAAGTAGTTCCCTTTTCCTTCTGGAATTTATTTAAAAGGTTCAAAATTTGTGCTCTAATAGAAACATCCAATGCACTGATTGGCTCGTCGGCAACAACCAGTTCTGGTTCCATAATCATCGCTCTTGCTACACCAATTCTCTGTCTTTGGCCACCTGAGAATTCATGAGGGTATCTAGTTAAATGCTCTGGAAGCAAGCCAACATTTTTAATCATTTCTTCAACCTTGGCAACTCTATCTGCTTCATTTTCAAATAGTTTGAAGTTGTATAAGCCTTCAGAAATAATATAATCGACAGTAGCTCTTTCATTTAAGCTAGCAGCAGGATCCTGGAATATCATCTGGATATTTCTAATGACTTCTCTATCTAATGCTTTAGATATCTTGCCAGAGATTTTAACGCCTTTATAGTAAATATCACCTGCAGCTAATGGATTAACACGAATAACTGCTCTACCAATAGTTGTTTTACCTGAACCAGATTCACCTACTAGTGAAAATGTTTCACCTTTATAAATATCAAATGAAGCATTTTTTACAGCTCTTACAGCTGTATCTCCCTTACCGAAAGTAATATCAACATTCTTTAATGATAATAGTACCTCTCTACCATTTTCATCGATTGGACCATGTTCAGGAAGTATTTTGTTTGTAGTATTTTCACTATTTTTCACCTTACTCTACCTCCTTTACATTAAATGCCTTTATCAATTTTTCGTGAATGTTATTAATAATATCAGGTTTCTTAACTTCTTCGCTTCTAGGATCTAACAACCATGTTTTCGCAAAGTGAGTATCACTAACCTTAAACATAGGAGGTTCTTCCAAGGTATCAATTCTTAAACAATAAGGATTTCTTGGCGCAAAAGCATCACCGACAATTGTATTATACAATGATGGTGGCGTACCCATAATTGAATATAATTGAGTATTACGCTCTGCTAATTGTGGAAGTGAAGACAATAAAGCCCAAGTATATGGATGCTTAGGGTCATAGAAGACATCTTCACATGTTCCAAGTTCAATAATCTGACCAGCATATAATACTGCTACACGATCAGCAATATTGGCAACAACGCCTAAGTCATGGGTAATAAATACGATTGTATAACCAAATTCTTTTTGTAATTCTTTGATAAGTTTCAAAATCTGAGCCTGAATTGTTACATCCAATGCTGTTGTTGGTTCATCACAAATCAATATTTTAGGTTGACAACTCAAGGCAATAGCGATGACAATTCTCTGTCTCATACCACCACTGTACTGGAATGGATAATCATCATAACGATGTTCAGCATCAGGGATACCAACCTTAGCCATTAACTCTAATGCCTTTTTTCTTGCCTCTGACTCTGATACATTTTGATGTTTCATAATAACAGAGCTGATTTGCTTACCAATAGTCAATACTGGGTTTAATGAAGTCATTGGGTCCTGGAATACAGTAGCAATTTTTGTTCCTCTAACCTTGCACCAGTCGCTTTCGTGTTCCATATGGGCTAAATCCAATAGCGCATTTCCAACGTACTTGCTTTCATCTTCAGAAACATATCTTACTCTAATAGCAACCTTCTGGAAGATGTCATTTACTGTATCTTCATCAGTAAAATCAACATCTTTCTTATAGGCTTCCTTGAATTGTTTCAATAACTGCTTGATTGTTTTACTTCTTTTAAATGAGCCAAAACGTGCAGTTGACAAATATATTTCTTTTGCAAATTTTTCATTTAGCAGCCCGTATTTTTCGTCAGCTGGTTTTGAAGTTTCCAATTCATACTCTTTATTTAGTTCTTCAAGTGTCTTTTTGAAGTTGTCATTGTACCCACGATCTGCTTTTGCATCATGTTTACGTTGAATTCTTTGTTTTTTAACTTCCTTTTCAAAGTCTTTGATTTGTTTCTCTAAAGCTTTGATATCATTTTTCATTGATTTAATAGCTTCTTTATCATTTTTCTTAGTTAAAGTAGCTAAAGTGTTTTTAGTTTCAACCAATTGGTGGTTTAATGCTTTTGCCTTTTTATCAATTTCAGCCTCTTCTTCGTTTGTCAATACAAAGCGAGCAGCATTTTCTGCTTCTAGTTTTTTGATTTTGTTATAAGTTTCAACTGCTTGAGGATAACGGCAATATGTATCTAGTTTTTCCTTTGCATCTTTTATTATTTTTGCTGATTTTGAATCCTTTTGTGCTTCGGTATAAGACAATTCATCGTCATTAAAAATAATCTTTCCTCTAGTAATGAAACCATTACTATCAAGCATACCAGCAAATGTTTTTGTGAATACTGATTTTCCTGAACCAGACTCACCAACGATTGCGATTGATTCATTCTCATATATATCTAAAGAAATACCACGGATAGCAGTTAATACTCTACCTCTTACATGGAATTTTACATCCAAATCTTTTACTGATAATAATACTTTCTTATCCATAATTATTTCTCCTACATATGTGTTCTAGGGTCAGAAGCATCGCCTAAATTTTGACCAACAACGTATAATACGATTGTAATAATTGAAGTTAAGATAACTGGTGACCAGAATTCAAACTGCCATCCAGGTGTTAGCATACTTGCTTCGGCAGAAAATATGATTTTACCTAGAGACATATCCTTCATACCCATTCCAATATAAGATAAGAATACTTCGTATGAAATATATGATGGAATTTCTGTTGCTGCTAAAGTAACAATAACACTTGTCATAAATGGCAAAATGTTTTTAATTGCTATTGTAAATATTGAAGTACCCAAACATCTACTAGCAAGGTTATATTCTCTATCACGAATGATAATAACCTGTGTTCTTATAAAGTAGGCGATTCCAAGCCATCCTGTTATTGTTAATGCAAATACCATTGTTCCAAATGAAGCTGTAAACAACATAACTAGCACTGAAATCATCAAAATGTAAGGAATATTACCAATAATATTGTAAACCTCAGTCATAATCATATCGAACTTCTTTGAAAAGCCCCATACTGCTCCCAATACTACACCCACAGACATATTAATAGCAGCACAAACAAATGCCAATGAAATTGAAATTCTAGCTCCATTCCACATTTGGTCAAATGTTGATTGTCCACTTGCTCCACTACCCAGTATCCATTTCAATGCGAAGCCATTTGCCTCAATTGCCTTTGAAGGACTTAAATGTTTTAATGCTCCATTTAAAAGATTTGAATCAGCATCATATGGGAAGATTGCTGGATAGATATATGTAAATAAAATAATGAAGAGTAATAATGACAATATTACAATATTAATTTTCTTACGGAAGAATACCTTAAATACTGATTGCCAGTAAGAATATCTTGGTGCTGTGATTACTTCAGATTCTAGTGAGTCGTGATCTATACGGCTGAATAGTTCTTTTTCAGACATGTTATACTTTTTCTCTAAATCATTCATACCAGCACCTCCTATCTATCCTTTGTCTCAAATGAAATTCTTGGGTCAACTAGAGACATCAAGATATCACCTAAAATAATTGAAACAATTGATAACAATGCATAGAACATAACCAGTCCAATAATTACACCATTATCATAAGCATTGATTGCCTTAGTTAACAAGTTACCAGCACCTGGAACTACGTAAACTCTTTCTGTAATAATCGCTCCAGTAATAGCTCCTAAAATACTGCCGGGAATTCCATGAACGATAGGAATCATTGCGTTTTTAGAAATATGTTGAGAAAAGATTTCGCTTTCAGTTAAGCCACCGCTTCGAGCAAACTTGACATAATCAGAATTCATCTGATCAATCATATATCTTCTCATCCACTTCATTAAGTTGGCAATAGATGGTAATGCCAATGAAATAATAGGTAATACAAACATTGCTTTACTTGCGGTATCCATGACAAAAGTGGTAGGTAAACCAAAGGCACCACCGATTGCTTTAAACATGAAGATATATGCCAATGATGGAACAGCAATAATAAAGATAATATACAGTGTTCCGAGTTTATCAATTAACTTGTCCTTATTTTTGGCCATAATAATTCCAAGTGGTAATCCAAGTAAATAAGCCATAATTGTTGCGATAATACCAATTACAAATGAATAACCAACCTTAGACATATTTTGTTTAAATGTTGTTACATCTGTATAATCGTCAACAAATCTACCAGCAAAAACTGCTGATTTATCTAATGAACCCGCTGCATACTTAGCTGAATGAAGATTATCAGCGGTCATTTCTGTCAGACCTGATGGGAATGTTTGTTCCTCAAGTCTATATGAACCTTGTGTATTTGTCATAGTATCAAATACATCAATGCCCTTATTAACAACAAAAGATGTTCCCAACGAAATTGTCAAGAAATTCTGATGGATATAAGGGAATTCTCCATCAACATAGAACAAATATCTATGATTTGTTCCTGAACCAATAATTGCTGGAGATAATTTTTCTCCTCCATATACTGGATCATATAATGTGAAAGTAAGTCTTCTTTCACCAGGGTAGTCCTCTACAGCATGGATATTATCGATTTTAAACAAACCGGTAAAATATGAAGCCAGTCTAGAGAGAACTGAATAATCTTTATAAGCAAATAATTGAGGCTGTCCACCGTTAGCCACTTTATTTACCAACATAACAGCATCTAATCTTTTTACCTTATATCCCATTGATTCGTAATATTCGGTAAACATTTGAGAATATTGTTTAGTTTCAGCACTATCTTTATCACTAGTACGACCCAGTTTAACAGCAAGCGCTTTAACATCTTCAGTTAATTCTCCATTTTTTACTAAAATATTTAAATAATCTGCATAAGATACAAAATCCAAATAACCATATTGTTCCCAGCGACTATACATATACACTGTTTTATTGTTATTTAACTGTTTAGAATATAATGGGTCAGTTGAAAAAATTAATGTACGATCCATTAATGAGTACACTAAAATCATAACAATCATTACTACTGCGACAAGAGATACCAAACCATGTAATAAACGTTTAAATAGATATTTAATCATTTTATTCCACCTCTTTCTAAAATGCGCAACAAGGTGCGATTTTACTCGCACCCTGTGCAATTAATCTAGTTTAATTTTAGTATACACCGATACACTTAATCATATATCCGCCTGGAACCAATGTATCCAAGTATGAACTAGGATCACCATAGTCAGGGCCCCAACCAGAAATGTCGTATACGTCATAGTTATTTTCTAAGCCTGTAGAAACATAGTAACCAGCGGAGTAGAGTTCAGCAGCTGTGTTGCATTCTACTAAGTTAACAATAACTGCACCTTCTAATGCTGTTTCAATAGACTGTTTGAATGCTTTAGCTCTATTTAACATAGATTCAGAAGCAACATATGCTGGTAAATCAATGTAAACAGGGTTAACAGCAGAAACATTAACTCCAGCTTCCTTTAATTCCTTAACAGCTTGTTTTAATTCCTTCTGTGCATTTTGAACATTATACCAACCATCGAAACCTGTAGAAGAACCTACACCACCATCAGCAGTTGGATCCCAAACTGTAATCTTAACACCATCAGCATCAATTTGATCCTGCATGATCTGACCATAGAATGTGCCAGCTGGATAAGTCTTGCTCTTGCCATTGATTTCTACTGTAACATCTTCTTCTAATGATACGAATTTACCAGGAGTATAAGAGTTAGTCAATGAATTTAATTTTAAATCTTCGCCAACTGATTGAGCGTTGTATGAAGCTCTATCAAATGCCATAGCGATTGCTCTACGGAAGTGAACGTTCTGCATAGCAGCCTTTGTCTTTTCAGCCTGGTTAACTGTTTTAGTTGATACAGCAGCTGTTGTATCATTGAAGTTAGTGAATGTATAACGGTTCATATTTAAGAACATACCAAATGCAGTAGCATCTGTTGCAGAAACATAACTGTATTCATCAAATACTCCATCTGTCTTAGCTTGAACAACAGCTGAAGAACCTAATCCACATCCATCTAATACATCATTCATTGTATCGTTATAAGCCTTTAATGGATCTTGTCCATCATTGAATAACCAAACAATCTTCTTTAAGTTAACAGCATCCTTATTCCAGTAGCTTTCGTTAGCTGTGAATACTACAGAGTTTCCAGCAACAACTGAAGCTGTGTAAGGTCCACAGTATACGATATTTTCTGGAGTAGTTCCATAAGCAATTTCACCTGCAACATGCTGGTATTCAGCAACACCAAATACACCACCCTTAGATAAGAAGTAAGCTCTATTCATTGGTGCGAATACGCCATAACCTAACATACTCATGAAGTAAGGAGTTGGTTGAGTTAATGTATATTGTAATGTGTATGTGTCTAATGCCTTAACGCCAACTTCTGAGAAGTCAACATCTCCAGCTACATATTCGTCAGCATTTACGATGTTAGCACCAGCAGCACCGAGCAAGTATTCTAGACCTTCTTGTGCATCCATACAGTGTTGAGCACCTGCAACGAAGTCATCAGCAGTAACTTCGCCAACTTCACGGCCTTGAACGTCAACCCACTTAACACCCTGTCTGATTGTGAATGTGACAGTTAATCCATCATCACTAATTGAATGTGAAGTAGCTAATGCATACTGTTGTACGCCTTCAGCATCGTATTCCATTAATCCATCATATGTATTAACGATAGCTTCTGAGTCAGCAGCACGGCTTGTTGCAAGAACATCCCAAGTCTGAGGATCTGAAGTGTAACCTAAAGATCTTGAATCCTTTAAAGTATAGCCCTTATCTTTTAAGTAAGTTTTAACCCAACTTAAGTAAGTGCCTGTACCTTTTAATTCAGCATATTTAGCTTTCATTTCATCACGATCTGCTGTCTTAATTAATTCTTCAGTAACTACTTGAGTGTAATATCTATATGAGTCATTGCCCCATAATACAGCTGTTGAAGTATAAGGAGCAACACCACTAATAGAGTAATTACCACCATTAGATGATGTTGGAACATAAACTGCAGATTCCATTAATTTAGCTTCAGCTAAAGCCATTAATGCCCATCTTTCAGAATTAGTTGTAGCTTCCTTAGCCTTTGAATACAAATCATTGTATTCGCCTAAGTTAGCTTCATAAAGAGTTGCAGATACTTCATTATATGTAGACCCGTCGATTTCTAGTGTAGCAGCTAAAGGTGAATTATCTTCTTCGACAGTTTCCTTTGAACAGCCTACCATTGAAACGACCATTAACATACTTAGAAGTACAACTAATAATTTTTTCATAGTACTTTTTCTCCCTTCGTTAGAGGCATAAAAATGCTTCTAATATTAAATATTTTACATTATTGAAAAAATATGTAAAGATTTTTACAAAAATTTTTTTCTGATTAATTGTTAAATTTCCAATAAATGACAACTTTTTTTCATTTTTTATGAAAATATTTTCAAACTATTTGTTATCCTGCTTGATTAATTCTCTAATAGCTTCTACAGCAACTTTAATTGCTAAATCTGTATCATGAGCCTGTTTATTTTCCAAATTAGCCTTTGCTCTTTCCTGGTTTGCGACTACTAAGAAGCAAGAACCAACTCTAACATGCAAATAAGCTGCCACAATAAACAAAGCTGCCGATTCCATTTCACTAGCAACTGCACCAAGTTTTAACCAGGCATCCCATTTTCTTAATAACTGCTGCCCATTTGGCAATGTTTCAGGACGGTGTTGGCCATAGAAAGAATCCTTACATTGGACTACTCCAGCATGTACATTAGCATTAAGCTTTTTTCCAGCGGCAATTAGTGCATTTGTAACCTCCAAGGTTGGAATTGCTGGAAATTCTATTGGCGCATACTCTTTAGTAGTTCCTTCTGCCCTTATTGCACCGGTAGCCACCACTACATCTCCACCCTTGATGTCAAGCTGCATTCCACCACAAGTACCAATTCGAACAAAGGTATCAGCACCACATGCCACCAATTCTTCCATCGCAATTGATGCACTTGGCCCACCAATACCAGTAGATGTAACTGAAACCTTTACTCCATCAAGGTAACCAGTATATGTTACAAATTCTCTATTATCACCAACCAGTTTTGCATTGTCGAAATACTTCGCAATCTTTTCACATCTTTTTGGATCACCAGGCAAAATAACGTATTTTCCCACATCTTCTTTTCCTACACCAATGTGGTATTGCTTTCCTGTTCCTTCTGCATAATCAATCATATTAATATCTCCTTTATTTATATATTTTTTATTTGTTTATTAGATTATAACACATTTCTGTTTTTATTATATAATTATAGATATGTTGGAGATAATCTACAAAGACACAGATATAGTCATTATTAGAAAACCGTATGGCTTAGATTGTCAGTATCAAATACCTCAATTTCTTAAACAGCAGCTTAGTTGCGATATTTATACTGTTCATAGATTGGATACTATCGTAACTGGAGTTATGGTGTTCTGTTTAAATCAAAAATCAGCAGCCATTTTATCTAAAGAAATAACAGAAAAAGTTTTTAAGAAAGAATACCTGGCAATAATTGAGGGATGCTTTAAAGAACAACAGAATAGACTTACAGATTTATTGTTTCATGATAAAAAAGTAAACAAAACATATGTGGTAAAAAAGAAAAGAAAAGGTGTAAAAGAGGCCATACTGGAATACAGACAATTGTGCTCTATTAACAATAACTCTCTATTGTTAATTAGACTTTTAACAGGGAGAACCCATCAAATCAGAGTTCAGCTTGCTTCTAGAAGCCATCCAATTATTGGAGATGGAAAATATGGTAGCAATGATAATGGAAAAATTCAATTGTTTTGCTACCACATCAGCTTCGTACATCCAACTAACCAAATGGTGATGGATTTTAAATTATTACCTAGTCAAAGCTCACTATTTGACACTTTCAAAAATCACCTTAAGGAGGGAGAATTATGCGAAAAATATTAACACTTATACTTTCACTACTAATGTTCTGCGGTTGCAGTAGACAGATTACTATCAACTTTATGGTAAAAGATCAGATTGCCTTTTCTGTAACCGGGAAAAGTCCGATTATATTAAATGAGCAAAACTTTCAAATTGATGATGAAATGATAAATTTATACGATTGGATAGATGAGAAGGGAACACCTATTGATTTTAGCCAGCCCTTTAAAAAGGATACCACTATTTATAGTAATGCCACTTTTAATTATTATATTTATTTCCAAGCAAATGGCCAAAATTACGACACTAAAATAGTAGAAGAGGGAAAACCCATTGTCCAACCTGAAAGAATCCCTACTATTGATGGTTTTATCTTTACTGGCTGGAAAGACAGTGATGGTAATCTTTTAGATGAGAATACAGTTTGCTCAAAAGACACCACTTACATTGCCCAATATAAGGAAACTGTTGAAAAAATCATAATTGTCAATGATGTAATTGAATTTGATTCTGCCGATTCGAATTGGCAGAGAGCTGGTGTTACTCATAATATGGGTTACCCTCTGACATTTACTCCATCCAACCCTGAAGTAGCAACTTATTATGATACCCATATATTCCCTCATTCAACTGGAACTTGTGTATTTACAATCACATCTGAATCAGGGATTGTAAAGTACTTAACTGTAATTGTGCATTGATATCGCAAATTTTATCTGCAGTTTGTTTTTGCGAAAACAACTCGTAGTTACACTGGAAAATTTATTACCTGTACATTTTAGATTTACTATTAGGTCCTAAAAATACAGGTTTTTTTCTGAAATATAATTAACCATAACAAAAACAGACAGGCTGTAAAATGCAGCTATGTCTGTTTTTAATTGTATTAACTACTTCGATATTTCTTCGAATAATTCAATATACTTCTTTGCTGAATTGTCCCAGCTGACATCACAACTCATCGCGTTTTTCATCAACAATTTCCACTCTGGTTTCTTATAATAATAGATGTACATCGCATATTTCAAAACATTTAACAAATCATTTCCAGTAAAATGCTTAAATGAGAAACCATCACCTGTATGCTGATATTCGTTATAAGGATGAACTGTATCCTTTAAACCACCGACTTCTCTTACTAAAGGTAAGGTGCCGTATCTTTGAGCGATAAGTTGAGAAATACCACAAGGTTCAAACAATGACGGCATTAATAACACATCAACACCAGCATATACCTGATGTGATAATGCCTCATTATAACCGCAATAGAATACTGCTCGATGTGGATATGTATGTTCAATCTGTTTAAACTGACTTTCTATATAACCATCCCCAGTTCCCAAGATAATGAGTTGGATATCCTGATTCATTATTTCAGATAGTTTTTCTAATATGATACTAACTCCTTTTTGCCAGGTTAGTCTTGAAACCATACCAACCAATAATACATCACCACTGACTCTTAGACCCAGTTGTTTTTGAAGCTGCTTTTTGCACTTTTTCTTTCCTGATAATCTCTTTATATTGTAATTTTCAATGATGTTTTTATCAGTTTCCGGATTCCACATGTCAATATCTATACCATTTACTATTCCAGATAAATCATTTTTACGGCTGAGCAATACTTTATCCATTCTTTCAGAATACTCTTCTGTCAAGATTTCCTGAGAATAACTCTGCGATACTGTGGTAACTTTATCAGCATATATTATGCCGGCTTTCATAAAGCTTATTCCATTGTCAAATTTTATATCACCATTTTTAAAATACTTACGATCCAAATTGAAATAATCAAGCATTGTATCTGGGAAATTACCCTGGAACAATAAATTGTGAATCGTATATATCGTTTTTATACCATTACGATATTTGTCACGATATTCTTTCTTTAACATAATAGGAATCATGCCTGTATGCCAGTCATTGCATAACAGAATGTTGTATTTGATATCAATATTTGTTAATAATTCACATACTGCCTTACAGAAGAAAGCGAATCTTTCACCATCGTCAACATACCCATACATTTCATCACGATAGAAATATTTGTCATTACCGATAAAATAGTAATCGACGCCATCATGTTTCTGATAATACAAATCGCAGCTTGTGTTGATTAATCCAGATTGCACATTAAACTGTTTCAAATGCTCTAGTTGATATTTGTCTTTAATCTTTTTATACAAAGGTAATACCACATCGCTTTGATAACCATGCTTTTGAATTGCTTGCGGTAAAGAACCGATTACATCTGCTAAACCACCTGACTTAATATATGGTAGTCCTTCAGAAGCAACAAATAGTATTTTTTTCATTATACAGTATCCCTTCTTTTGACATATAATATATTGTTTTTGTCTCCATTGATTGTATTAACAGTCTTCACAGTTGCTCTTTTATCAACTACTGTATAACTAATCTGACTATTTTCGCCAATTACCGCAAATGGTAGGATGATACTGTTTTTAATTTTAACATTAGGTTTAATCTTTACACATCTTCCAATAATACAATTTTCAAGTTCACCTTGGATAACACAACCATTGGCGATAATGCTGTTTTTAACCTTAGCTTTTTTAGAATAGAAAGCAGGAACTGAGTCATTTGTCTTTGTATAAATTGGCCATTGCTCATCAATTATTTGACTTGCCTTGTTTTGATCAATTAGTTCCATGCTTGTATCAAAATAATTCTTCAAAGAATTAATACAAGCTAAATAGCCTTCATACTTATATGGCAAAACGTTAAATTTTGTAACATTATCTTCAATTAATGACATTAATGAATAAATTGAACTTGTTTCAATAGCGTAATCCAGTAATTTAAGCAATATCTGTTTTGTCATAACATAGTTTTCCATAAAGACGTTATTGCATTCTTTACTTCCACCTCTAATACGTCTCATTCCCTTAATGTTGCCATCATCTATAATCAGTTCACGACAACCCAAGAATCTCTCTGATTCATTCTTTATTTCTTTATAAACAAGAGCGATGTCTTTTTCTGTTTCCTTTAACTGCTTAATAACCTGTTGATAGTCTATTCTGCATATCATATAGCTAGGAGCAATAACCACATAATCCGCTTTGGTTTCTTCGATACTTGCTCTATATTGACTTAATAAAGCGATATCAGTGAAATATAGCTTATTAATGATTGGGTGGTCAGAATATAAAATGTCTAATGATCCTGTTTTTGAGTTAATGTTGTATTGTGTACCACCACCGATATGTTCAATTAAGGAACGTGGTTTTTCCTTTGTTAGTACCTTTATCTGATTAATCTTAGAATTAACTAGATTACTTAAAACAAAGTCAATAACGCGATACCTTCCTAAAAAAGATATTGCTGGAATTGTTCTAAATTCTGATAAGCCCTCAACAATAACATCATCATTTTCAAAATTAACGATACCTAAAATATTTGCCATATTATTTACCCTCCAATGATGCTACTAACTCAACTTCTTCTTTATTGCCTAATTCCATATTCTCTTTGATAGTCAACCCTTCAGCGACAATACACTTATTCACTACTGCCCCTTTACATACTTTTACATTAGGCATAATAACTGAATCTATAACAGTAGCTCCCTCTTCAATGTTAACATCTCTAAATAGGACGCTATTTGTCACTGTTCCATTAATTACACAGCCCTGATTAATGTAACAACTCTTAATCTTAGCAGTCTTGCCAATAAACTGTGGGCTGGTTGGTACATCTTCAGTAAATATTTTCCAAGTTTCATCGCCTAAGTTTAAAGGATTCTCTTCAACTAATAAATCCATGTTGGCCTGCCATAAAGAATCAATTGTCCCTACATCCTTCCAATATCCGCTGAATGGATAAGCGAATATTTTCTTTCCTTCATCTAGTAATGTTGGAATAATATTCTTGCCAAAGTCATGACTAGTATCTAGTTCAGCATCTTCAATTAGAGCTTTCTTTAAAACATCATAATTAAAAATATAAATACCCATACTTGCCAAATTGCTCTTTGGATTTTTAGGTTTTTCTTCAAATTGATAAACCTGCTTATTTTCATGAGCGTTCATTATTCCAAAACGTCTTGCTTCTTCTAAAGTAACAGTCAAGGCTGCTACGGTAACATCTGCACCATTCTCTTTGTGGAAATTCAACATTTTTTCATAATTCATCTTATAAATGTGATCTCCTGACAAAATCAGAACATATTCTGGATTATATTGATCCATAAAATCGATGTTTTGATAAATAGCATCGGCTGTACCACGATATAAGCCAAAGCCAGTGCTTTTTTCTCTTGGTGATAAAACAAAAGTACCGCTATTATGACCTTCTAAACCCCAAACCGCCCCTTGAGAGACGTAAGAGTTTAATAAAATTGATTCATACTGGGTCAAAATACCAACATAACTGATATTTGAATTGGCACAGTTGCTCAATGGGAAGTCAATAATACGATACTTTCCTCCATAGTATACAGCTGGTTTGGCAGACTTGTTTGTCAATTCGTGAAGTCTTGTACCTCTACCACCTGCAAGAATCATTGCTAACATCTCGGTTTTCATATTCCCCACCTACCTAAATTATAATCAACCGTTTTTTATATTATAACACTGAAAACGGTTACACTCAACCATTAACAGTGTCAAATTGATATAAAGATAGTTAGAAAATGTGCTATCACTCTAAAGGATACTTAGCAGAGCCATCTTTGTTAAAGACATAACTGTAATAGTCATAATCCAATATAGCTAGTGAATATTTCCTTGATAAATCGAGTTTTCCGTTAATTTTTTGAACATAATCTTCAATTTCATCATCATTTAGTGTACAATTATCACTTTTTACAAAGCTCTTTGAAGCAGAATAATATGTTCCCTGTTCAGTTTTCCAATTGTAGTTTCCTCCAGTAGAAGTCATTGTATTAATAATCGCTATATGCTCTCCATTCGATAAGATGTCAGAACCGGTAATAAAACGCGAATCAAATTCTATTCCAAATAAGTTAGCTAAAGTAGGAACTATATCATATGGACCACAATACTGTTGTACTTCAATTGGATTTTCCATCGAACTACAATACAAAATAAAGCTGTTTTTGTATAGTTCTAAATTGTCCCTTATATTATTAATATCTAGATTATATAGTTCTGCCAAACCAGCATCAGTCATACCATAAGGATAATGGTCAGCACACATCGCAAATACTGTATCATCCAGTTTTCCAGCTTCATCTAGTTTTTCGACTAAATAAGTCAAAGCCTTTTCTACTTCCAATTGAGTGGCTATATATGGCTTTACCTCATTAGAATAAGGTAAATTCTCAACCTCAGAGCGGTGATAAGAAGCCATGCTATTGCCGATATAGGTGTAATTCATATGCCCTGAAACAGTCATGTAGTAAACATGGAATGGTTCATCTGCATTAATATAATCATTTATTGAGCTTTTCATCATTTCATAATCTGAATTTGGCCAACAGTAGTAATCCAAAACAAGTCCGTTACCAATTCCTTTATATGTAGGATAGCCAAAATTTGGATGGGCTAAATCTCTACTATAGTAATCATAAGTATGATTATGATAAGCAAATGTTGTATAACCAGAATTCATAAATAAATTTCCCATGGCTGAATAGGTTAAGGTGTTGGCACTTTTTGCAATACAAGAAGCATTTGAATAGAAATTACCTGTCATATTACAATACTCGCCAGAAGCAGTTGAACCTCCCCATAAAGGATTATAAAAGTTTTCGAAAATAAAACCTTCAGTTGCCATTTTATACAAAGTTGGGGTTAACTCTGGGTCAATCACTTTATCAGAGAAACCCTCTAAAGTTAAAAAGATTAAATTTTTACCTTCAAACATGGCCGTATATTCATTCAACTCAGTTGCCTCTTTACTTTGAAAATACTGGTGCATAGACTTTATTGTAGCATCACTGGTATTCTCTATCATTTTTTCAAAGTCAATATAAATGATGTTTTTTTCAACAAGCTTTTCAACGCTAGATGTAAAATCTGTTTTGCCTTGAATAGAATTATCTATTACCTGATTATCTCCACCAAAACTTTCCTGGCTAGGAAAGATAGTCTGCTGTAGATCAATTAATGATGATGTTATTATTCCATAGTGCTTATACACACTGCTGGTATCATCTTTAAAATGACTAACTATTCTATTGTTATCGGTATAATTCATATTATATATAAGGAAGAAAGACAAAGCTAAAGACACAGCAAAGGAAATCAGTTTATTTATCCAACCTGTTTGTATTTTTTTATGGCCTATCAAAAAACAAACCAAAATAGCTGGTAATAATGAAGTCAAAACTTTATACCAGTTGGCTATTATTCCATCAATTGCCTCCCTATAAAACTGAGTTACATCATTTGCTAAACCTATTGTTTGCCAAATAAAAAAGGAGTGAAATATTGAGTAATAAATTAGTACGACTGAATAATAAATGCCCAATATTAACAATAATACTACCGCAACAATCTTTTGAGCTACTCTAGGCATAAATGATAAAATTACATTTATTATTAGACCAAAAGATATAGCTGTGATAGCAGAAAAAATCCATCCATAATTTAAATTAAAGCCAAATAAGTAATAATAACCTATTAACTCCATAAATAGCAGTAAAAATGGTAAAATCCACCATCCATGACTGTGATTTACTTTTTCATCTAGCATATAAACTAATCTATTATTGCGACGTTTCTTCATTGGCCTACTCCCATTCTGTGCATAACAAAATTATCCGCATCATAATACTGATACAAATAGTCTGACTCATAGTAATTAACATCACTATTTCTTACCCCAATAACAAACCCATCGTAATTCTCTGGAAGTAATACATTTACCACAACTGTTGTAACGATTCGATATTCCCCAGATCTTTTTTCCCATTGATTATTTTTGATTGTGATATCTAATTTGCAATTCTGATAATCATTGCCATAATAATTTACAGTAAATGTGTTAATCTTGTTATCCTTATCATATTGATAAGTATCTTTAAACTTAACATCATCATAGTAATCGGCTAAAAAAACGTTATAATTTGCTCCATATTCCTGGGCATTATCATCAAAGAAGACAAGCTCCATTTCCAAATGATTCCAAATATAGCCTTTTTCACTATTGTGACTGTCATCTTGCTGGTATTGATAATAGTTTTTAAATTCAACTGTCGCCTCGGTTTGAACTGATTGCTGCTGATTTGCATCTACGATTGTAGTAAACTGTTCTATCTCGTTAAGCGAAATAAAGTTATCGATGTGATGCTTAACAAAATCAGGGGTTAATACATCTCCCTTTGCTTCACCACATATTTTACAAATAGCACTTTGTTGAAAATTTGCCTTTGAATATTCATGAAAATGAACCCCTGAGCATCCTGACAACAGCACAACAATTACAATCACAAACAGTTTTTTCATACCAATTTCCTATTTAATAAATACTCTCTTGCATCCGAGATAAAATATAAAGATCCAGTTATCACTACTGCTTTACCTGAATTAATCGCCTTTTCAATTGCTTGTTTATAATCTTCTATCACAACACAATTGGTCCCCTGCGCTAATTTCTGCGCCGTCTGCATTCGGTGATTCTCGAATTCAGTAACAATAACTTCTCCCTTAGATAATAACATATTTAACATTTTTTGGTATTCCTTATCTTTTAAGGCTGAAAAAACAATTATTAATTTTTTATTAATATTATTTAGGCTTTTGCATAATGCCTCAATTCCATTAACATTATGAGCTCCATCAAGAATAATAAGCGGATCAGAGCTAATGACTTCAAATCTGCCCGCCCAAGTAGTTTTTAATCCTGATACTATTTGATTATCATTTACTTTTATCAGCCCTTTTTGATTTAGAATTTCTATTAATGTAATTGCAGCGGTACTATTTAATATCTGGTAGCTTGCCAATGTTGGAAGATCTATTTTTTTATTGTGATAATCAAAGCTGATATGGTCAGTTATTGTGATATTTTCAGGCTTATCAACAAAAACTAAATTAGCATTTTCCTGTTCACATTTTTTTCTAAAGACATCGATAGCCTGCTGTTTTTCCTCAAAAGTAACAACATCAACCCCTTTTTTAATAATACCTGCTTTTTCGTAAGCAATTTTTTCAATTGAATCGCCCAATATATTCATGTGATCCATCTCTATATTGGTTATCACTTCACCTATTGGAGTTATTACATTGGTATTATCAAGTCTTCCTCCCATTCCAACTTCATATACTGCGATATCAACGTTGTTATCAAGAAAATAACATACCGAAATAAACATATCGATTTCAAACATTGACAACTCATACTGACAAAACAAATCATAATATTTATTTACTGTCTGCAAAAAGTATTCGCCATTAATATTTTCATTATTTATTCTTATTCTATCTAAGTGGGTTACCAAATGAGGAGAAGTAAAGCTGCCTACCTTATATCCAGCAGTTTGTAAAATAGAGCGAAGATAATTAGTGGTAGAACCTTTACCATTTGTTCCTGCCACATGTAGGCACTTTAATTTATGTTGAGGATTCCCCATCATCTCCATAAACTGCTGGAATTGCTCAAAACTATGTACTTTACGTCTGCTCATGACCCAATCTAGAGCTTGTTGTAAATTATCTAACATTTTTAATTTCTCCAATCTATTTTTTCCAATCCGTTTTTTGTTAAGTACTGATTAGCCAGCACAAAATGATTATTGCCAAAAAAGCCATGATAAGCACTCAAAGGAGATGGATGAGCGGCAGTCAAAACTAAATGACTTTTGTTTTTTAAAAGATTCATCTTGCTTTTAGCATTGTTTCCCCATAGCATAAAAACCATTGGTTGCTTTTGCTTATCTAAATACTCTATCACATGATCGGTGAAAATCTCCCACCCTTTATCTTTATGAGAGTTAGGGCAGTCTTTTTTTACGGTCAATACGGTGTTCAATAACAAGACACCCTGTCTGGCCCATTTGATAAGACAACCATTATCACTCATTTTAACATGCAGCTGATTGCTGATTTCTTTATATATGTTCTTTAATGAAGCCGGCAAGGCAACGTTTTTATTAACCGAAAAGGCCAAACCCATGGCCTGATTAGGCTGGTGGTAGGGATCCTGCCCTAAGATAACTACCTTAACTTTATCTAAATCCGTATATAAAAACGCGTTAAAAACATCTGTTTTTTGAGGATATATGATTTCATTTTGATATTGTTGCTTTAAAAAGGAAGACAATTCGACGAAATACTTTTGCTTAAATTCGTTGTTTAAGAATTCATCCCAGCTTTTGTTGATCATTTTTCCTCCTTCAAAATCACAAATGATAATCTGTCTATTTCAAAATGATTATTAACTAGGTAATCTGTTTTTTTGCTGCCATCAAAAATTACTCTTTTTTCATCATGAAAACTATATTTGCATTTTTCTTCTTTAGGATTAAATATCAGTTCATAATTATTATTCTTAATTAACAAAAGACCATCATAATTCTTACATACTGAATTATCGTTCAAGATTATTTCTTTCTTGATTCCTATTAATGCAGTAGTATAATCTATGACCTGCTGATACTTGCTCTTATCATAATTTGTTAAATTATTAATTTCATCTGAAGCATTATAGCAGTTCTCTCTATTACCCTTGCTAATACAAAACTCCTGACCTGCTGAAATAAAGCTTATTCCTCTAGCAAACAATACTGCAGCTATCAAAAGTTTTTGTCTAGCAATATGCCTTTGATGACTTTCATCGGGACAAGATAACTGTATTTTATCAAAACAGGTCATATTATCATGACATTGGACAAAGTTGATATACTGATGACGATCATTAGAAAAGAATTTTTCTGCCCAGTTAGCCAATTGGTAATTACCAGTTAGATATCCTTTATTAGCGTAATCAAATGTGTTGCCTTTAAAACAATCTCTAAATTCGTCATCAAAAAAGGCATAGTCTGGCATTAACTCTCTATTATCATGATTAGCTAGTTTTACTTCCTTTTCAGCCGAATCCATAACCCAGCCTTCCCCATACAAAAGAATATTAGGCTTAATCTTTTTTAGTGTAGAAGCAATTTGATTCATCGTTTCCACATCTAAAAAACCCATTAAATCAAATCTAAAACCATCAATATCAAAAAATTTAGTAAAGTATACTAAAGTATCAATAAAGTATTTACGGCACATCAAAAGCTTGGTGTCAAATTCTGCACCACAGCCTCCCTTTACACTGTAATCGCCATTTTCAAAACGGAAATAATAATATGGAACTATCTTTTCAAAACAGCTATCGCAGGCATTATAGTGATGATTAAAGACTACATCTAAAGTAATCAGCATATCATTTTTATGAATTTCATCAACCAAATCCTTAAATTGCTGATTTATTGCCAAATAAGAATCGATTTTACTATTATAGCTCTGTTTCAAGCTTTGATAACTTACCGGGTTATAGCCCCAATTATAATACCTCTTAGGGAAATAATCGTTTACACCAGCAAAATCATTTACTGGTAACAATTGAACAACATTTATCCCCAAATTTTTGAGATAATCCAATCCATCTTTCATTGCTTTAAAAGTTGATTCCTTACTATAATCTCTTACACTAACTTCGTAAATAATCAAATCTCTCTTTTTTTCTCTAACAAGAGAATTATCCGCTGAAGTATCAACAACTATTGAGGCAGTACTATTAGGTTTCTGGCATTTTCCATATGGATCAATTGTCAAATTTGTCATTCCATTGACATTAACCAGATAGTTATAAGGCATGTTTGTTAAATCAATATCAAAGCAAATAGAGTATACTCCTTTGTTTCCTCTATTCATTTTATACATCTTATCGTTGATTACCAGCCAGACGTTACTTGCTGTTGGAGCCCATAACTTAAATGTTGTTTTCCCGTCTTTTACCACAACTCCTAAATCGTTTTCCTGATAATAAAACTGATCTTGAAATTGCTGAGTTTTAACAACGAAACGATATATTAATGGTGTCAGATAAGCATTATATGTCATTATGCTATATTGAGAAGTGAAATCAATAGAAACATTCAAATCTAGATGGTAAACATCCTTGTCACTAAGGCTTTGAAAATCTCTAATAGTTAATTCAACTAATTTATCATCTTTAACAAGCTGAAAAGACTTCGTTTGACCGGCAAAGAAGTCTTTGTTCATTTCAATAGTAATAGTATCGTATGAATCTAAATAAGCATTCACTAAATACTTCTGCATATCTATTCCACTCTATCTAAATGCCAAATGTCATTGTTATAATCGCCAATGGTTCGATCACTACTGAAATATGCACTATTTGCAATATTAACAAGACACTTTTGAACGAATAAATCGTTATTATCGCGATATAAATCATTGATATACTTGTGGGCTTTTTCGTATTGATGATAATCAGCTAGTAGGAAGAACTCATCATTTCTGTAAATAATTTCATCTAATATTTCTTTAAAGTTTACATTACAAATTGTTCCATCAACTAAGCTATCTAAAATTCTTTTAATAACTAAATCATTTTTATAGAGATCAATTGCACTATAACCATTTTCTCTTAGTTTTTGTAATTGTTCTACTGTATTGCCGAAAATTACAATGTTATCTTCACCAACGCATTGCTTAATTTCTACATTTGCTCCATCTAATGTTCCTAAAGTAATTGCACCATTCATCATCAACTTCATATTTCCTGTTCCGGAAGCTTCTTTTCCAGCAGTAGAAATTTGCTCAGATACATCAGCAGCATTCATTAATATCTCGGCAATTGATACACAATAATTAGGAATGAAGACAACCTTCATATACTTATTTACCTGTGGGTCATTATTGATCAATTGAGCCAATGTATTAATTAACTCAATTACTTTCTTGGCAAAAACATAACTTGGAGCAGCTTTTGCGCTAAATATGAAAGTTACTGGATGCATTGTAAAGCTGTTATCACTCTTAATTCTCTGATATAAATCAATAATGTGCATACAATTCATCATTTGGCGTTTATACGCATGCAATCTTTTGGCCTGAACATCAAAGATACTATTTACATCTACATCTATATCAGTTACTTTTTTGATGTACTCAGCTAGGATTTGTTTTCTTTGATGCTTAACCGCCTTAAATCTATCAATTAGATTTTGGTCAGATATATATTGATTTAATTTACTTAAATTACTGATGTCTTCTTTAAATTCAGGTCCGATTGTATCTGTCAACAGCTGAGTTAACTGCGGATTTGAATATAATAACCATCTTCTAGGAGTAATCCCGTTTGTTTTGTTGTTGAATTTCTCAGGAAAAAGATGATAAAAATCCTTCATTACATCATCTTTTAGGATTTGAGTATGAATTTTAGCAACCCCATTTATAGAGAATACTGTTGCGGCTGCTAGATGCGCCATATGTACCTGATTATCTATGATAATAGCCACTCTTTTTGCCAAGTCATAATCATGAGTTTTAGAAATAACTGAATCGATAAAACGTTTGTTAATTTCCTGAATCAAAAGATAAATACGAGGCAATAACTTGCTGATCATATGAACTGGCCATTTCTCTAATGCTTCCTGCATGATAGTGTGGTTAGTATAAGCGACTGTATGACTAACAATATCCCAGCCCTTATCCCATGAGTAATGGTAGTCATCTAATAAGATACGCATCATTTCAGGAATAATCAAAATTGGATGTGTATCATTTAACTGAATTACTACTTTATCAGCCAAATTGTCTAATGTGTGATATTTTTCATAGTGATTTTTGATAATAGTCTGTATTCCTGCTGATGAGAAGAAGTATTCCTGTTTAATTCTTAACATTCTTCCCTCTTCTGTAGAATCATCAGGGTAAACGTTCTGACAAATCTTATTTACATCTTGAATATATTTTATGAAGTCCTGTCCTGTTGGTGCTTGTTCTGATGCTTCTGGTTTCCATAATCTTAATGTATTGATGCATTTACCATCTTTACCAATTACCGCAACATCGTAAGGTACTGCTCTAACGGTTTGAGCATTGACATGTTTGACATCCATTGTGCCAAATATGTTCCAATATGTTTCGATATTGCCATAGAATTTTACGTCAACAGCATGGTCAGCTTTTCTTACTTCCCAAGGATTTCCATACTTTAACCAGATATCAGGCACTTCAACCTGTTTGTTGTTTTCAATTTTTTGTTTGAATAAACCATACTCATAACGAATGCTATTACCATGTCCAGGCAATGACATACTAGCAAGAGAATCCAAAAAACAAGCTGCTAATCTTCCCAAGCCACCGTTACCTAAACCCGCATCAGTTTCAACTTCCTCAAGTTCGTTAATATCATATCCTAATTCTGATAATCCTTCTTTAACAATATTATAAATTCCTAAGTTCATTAGATTGTTGGTTAGTAAACGACCAATCAAAAATTCCATAGAAAAATAATATAATTGCTTTTGCTGCTTTTCATCAATTTTATTTTTTGTTTCCATCCAATTATTAGAAGCATAGTCTTTCACCATTTCTCCTAATACTAAATATCTTTCCGAACAACGTGAGTATTGAATTGAACGACCATACTTTTCGATCATTCTTTGACAATATTGTTGTTTGAATTCTTCTTTATTTGTGAACATTTATCCTCCTTCTTATGAAGTTTTGCCTCCATAATTACTGCCCCATAAGGCGCTAATCTTAAATTGATTTTGTATTTGAACCCATGTAAATTTGCTTTTCTAGCAACTACCTTATGAAAATTACACATATTGCATCCACCATAAATATCCTTTTCGGAATTCATGATTTCTGTATAATAGCCATAATCTGGTACTCCTATTTCGAAATTTTCATAGCTGATCGGAGCCATGTTTAATACTACCACAAAACACTTGTTGTCGTCATATCTAATATAGGAATAAATTCGTTGAGATGCATTATCTGCATCAATCCACTTAAAACCTTTGCCTTGATAATCATATTGATAAAAAGCTGGATTGTAGCGATATATGTTATTTAAATCTCTAATCATTCTTTTAAAGCTGTCATGGACTGGATATCTTAAGATAAACCAATCTAGCTGTTTATCCTGGTCAAACTCTCTAAATGAAGCAATTTCATTGCCCATAAAGTTTAGTTTTTTGCCTGGATGGGTGTACATATATACCATCAAATTTCGACATTGAGCAAACTTATCCTGGTAATCGCCCCACATTTTATCAACAATTGTCTTCTTCGAATGAACTACTTCATCATGAGAAAATGGGCATATAAATCTTTCAGAATAGAAATAGAACATTGAGAAGTTAATCAGGTTATGATGATATTTTCGATACTCTGGATCCATTGCATAATATTTCAGCGTGTCGTTCATCCACCCTAAATCCCATTTATAATCAAATCCTAATCCATCTGAAGCTGTTACTTTTGGATAGTCACTGCTGTCTTCAGCTATCATCATGATATCAGGATGAGCTTGATGCAGTTGATAATTCATTGATTTTATAAACTCAATAGCCGGATTATTTTGACCCCTATCTCTATTGCCATCATAATAAATCATGTTACTAACGGCATCTACTCTCAATCCATCAATATGATACTTATCTAACCATAAGTTGCAGCTGCTCAACAAAAAGCTTTTGACTTCATTTTTTCTAAAGTCGAAATAACGGGTTCCCCAACTGCTATCCATTGCTAATTCATATAGATTGGTTCCATCAAAATTGATTAAACCATAACTATCCTTAACAAAATGAGCTAATACAACATCCATAATCACACCGATATTGTTATTATGGCAGGCATTAATAAACATCATAAGCTGGTCTACAGAACCATAACGCGATGTAATTGAATGGTAGCCATACTGCTGATAACCCCAGGACATATCAAGTCCATGTTCATTTATTGGCATAATTTCTATATGAGTATATCCCATTTCAACTACATATGGTATTAATTGATCAATCATTTGATAATAATTGAGCCATTTACCATCTTTATCTCTTTTAAAGCCTCCAAGGTGAACTTCATAAATATTAACAGGGCGGTCAAAATTTCTACTACGATATTTCATCCAATTTTGGTCTGTCCAATCAAAATCTAAAGAAACAACTTTGTTGCTCCAGGCTGGTCTTACTTCATTATAAAAACCATATGGATCAGCTTTTTCGACTAATTTTCCATCGCATTGTTCAATAATATATTTGTATCTACTATATTGGGTTAACCCTTCGATATATGTATAAAAAATTCCTCTATGATCTTTTTTTAAGAAATGTGTGTTATTACTCCAGCAATTAAAATCACCTGCAAGTCTAACACTGCGTGCATTGGGAGCATATATAACAAATTCCACTCCCTTATCTACCATATGGGCTCCGAATAGATTATAACTATTAATTCCTTCCCCCATAAAGAATTCATTTACTAATTTCTCATTCATTTGCCTTTCCCCTCATTTTATATTTTACTACAATAACGCACCCAATTTCTACCATAACAAATATCCTGAAAATACCAAAATTTGAATAATTAAAAGCGCAACATTTGTTACGCTCTTTTCAATTAATAGAAATCTTTTTGAAACTACAGCTTATAAGCCAGTTCGTATGCCTTCCATATAACAGATTTCAAATTACCAACCTTGCTAGCATCTCCAACAACATGGATATGTTCTTTTTCGTTTTCAGCTACAAGTGGATTACTGTTATAACCAACAGAAACAATTACATTATCGGCAGCTAATGTTATTTCGCCATCTTTTGTGCTAACTACCACTGAGTCATCATTAATCTGTTTTACAGTACTTTCTAAATAGATTGGAACCTGATAATAACGCAATAAGTCTCTTAGCATCTGTGAATTGGCCATACAAACTCCAACTGAAGTTATAACGTCTTTCGCCATTTCAACAATTACTGGTTTTTTACCCTTTAAACACAAATCATAGGCGATTTCACAGCCTGTTAATCCACCACCGATGACAATAACATTTTCCTTTGTTTCTTTTCCATTTAAGTAATCAATAGCTTCTATTGCTTTTTCGATACCCTTAATAGGAACTGACTTCGCCTTGGCTCCAGTAGCAATTACATATTCATCAGCCACGATTTCACTTAAATTCTTTACTTCTGTGTTGAAATGAATTGTAATATTCAAACGCTTCATTTCGTTTTCATACCACTTAATTAACTGTTTATCTTTTTCCTTGAATGATGGAGCAGCTGCTGCTACGAATACGCCACCTAATCTATCACTCTTTTCATACAATTCAACAACATGGCCTCTTAATGTAGCTAATCTAGCAACTTCCATGCCGCCAATACCTCCACCGATAATCGCAATTTTCTTACTAACTGCTACTTTTTCAATTTTGTACTGTTTTTCATGATGAGTAACTGGATTTAATGCGCATACTCCTGAAGTTTCTTTTGAGCTAGTATCCATTAATACACCGGAATTCTTATAATAGCCGGTAGGAAGACAGCCATTGTGACATGAAATACATGGACGGATTTCATTTTCCCTACCTTGCTGTAATTTAGTTAGATATTCTGGATCACATAAAAACTGTCTAGCAATACCTACACCATCAATCTGATTATTTGCGATAACTTCCGCTGCTTTATCTGCCTGCATTTTTCCTGCACAAATAATAGGAGCATTGACATGTTTCTTTAACTCAATCGCTTCATTTAGGTTGCAGTTTAATGGCATATATACAGGTGGATGAGCCCAATACCATGAATCATATGTTCCATTATCGCAATCCAATGCGTCATAACCAGCCTCTATCAAATAATTAGCGGCCTTTATAGATTCCTGAATGTCTCTTCCTTTTTCTATATATTCTTCGTTAGGAACAGCGCCCACATTAAAATCTATTACTTTTGATGTAACGGAATATCTAAGCATAACAGGATAGTCCTGTCCACATTCTCTTTTGATGGCCTTAACAACCTCGCAAGCAAAACGATAACGATTCTCAAAAGAACCACCATATTCATCCGTACGATTGTTTGTATACTCGGTAGTAAACTGATCCATCAAATATCCTTCATGAACAGCATGTACCTCAACGCCATCTATACCATTTTCTTTACATAATTTAGCTGTCTTTGCATATCCTTCAATATATGCTTCAATTTCTTGCTTAGTTAATGCTCTGGTAGATAGCTGAGGTGCCCAAACCATTGGTGTCCCCTCACTTGGTCCAACCATCATCTCATTCAAATGTACAATTGGATTTAATACTTTCTTTAAAAATTTGTTTTCGGCAACAGGAATTAGCTTATCAACTAAAGTATAGTTTCTTCCGGCAAAACCAGCACCGATTTGGAAAAATACCTTAGAACCATATGAGTGGATTTCATCAATTAGTCCTCTTGCTTTTGCAAATTCTTTGGGATATTTATGTGTCCATTTTCCCATCATCATACTATATACAGGTAACATTCCTGGAATAAGTAATCCAACATCATTTTTTGCCAGATTAATGTAGTAATCATGACATTTTTCATTAAATTTTGGCCCAAACATATTTTCAACAATGCCTGTTCCTTCCATCGCTGTTATTACAACACGATTTTTCAACTGGCATTTACCAATTTGCATTGGTGTAAATAAAGCATCGTATTTTGACATATTTTTTTATTCTCCTTGTGAATATTATAACACGCTTACAAAAATGAGATTATTTAATTATCAAAAAAGCCGACACATTCATTATGTATCAGCTTTAGGGTTTATCTTATTCCACTGACTTTAAAGATTCAACCATTTCGACGCTTCTTAAAGTCTTTTTAGTAAACTGTAATACAATAACGGTAAAGACAAGCGTTATAATTGCTGCTAAAAGATAGCTTAACGGCTTTATATTGCAGACAAACATGACATTATCCATGTCAATAATCTTCAAAACAAATTTTTCTTCAACCTGTCCTAGTGGTAAACCACACACTATTCCAATTATTGTTAGTAGAATTATTTCCTTAAATATATATGTATTTACTTCTTTATTTCTAAAGCCTAACACCTTTAGAGTAGCTATTTCTCTAATTCTTTCGGAAATATTTACCTGCATTAGGTTTATCAATACCACAAATGCGAGTGATCCGGCAGTTAGAATAATAACTGCAATGATAATATCTAGTGCTTCAATCATTGAATTAAAGTGAGCTATAAAACCAGAGAAGTCAGTAATTGAAGCAATATTATCCATATTAGCCAGCTCTTTTTGCAATTGGGTATAACCTGCATCATTTCTTACCGCTATTTGCGAATAATGGACATTCTCATTAAATAATTCATTATAAAGACTATCTGAGATAAACATGTAGTGTTGGAAGTACATCTTGCATATTCCTTTCACCTCTACCTGCGCCTTGATGCCCTCACTTGAGGTAATTGTAATTGTATCAGATACTTTTATATTATTATTCTGGGCAAATTTTTCAGAAATTATTACACCCTTATTATCCATTTTTATCTTTTCACCAGTTTTATAGTCATAAAGATTAAAAATATCATTACCCAAACGAGGGTCTAATACTTGCGCAGTGATAATATCATCATCAAATGATCCACCAACACTGGCATTATATGTTAGTAGCTTTACCACTTGCTGATTATCCAGATTATCCTGCAGTTTTTCAACGATTTCATCAATGTTTTTGTCATTATCAAGATAAACATTACAGTTGTAGTTAAAATAATCGCTATACTGAACGTTTACTATATCACCGATAGAATCTTTCAAGCCAAATCCTAACACCAAAAGGCTAGTACACCCAGCAATACCGATTACCGTCATAAAAAATCTTGATTTGTATCTGAAAATATTGCGCACGGTAATCTTGTCAGTAAATGACAGCTTTTTCCATATGAAATCAACTTTTTCCAGCAGTATTTTTTTGGCGTTTTTCGGAGGCTTTGGTCTCATTAGTTGTGATGGAGCCTGACTCAAACTGTTATTTGTTACTAAAGCAGCAACTAATGACATCAGCAATGAGAAACTAATAAAACTGATAATCGCATTTTTGATAGGGAACAGCTTAAGCATATCAGGCAAATGATACATTATTCGCCATGTCTGGTAAATGACCGTTGGGAATATTATCATACCTAGAATTAGGCCAATTATACTTCCAATTATACTTGCCATTAATGCGTAGATAACGTATTTTCCAATTATCTGCGCTTTAGTAAATCCAAGTGCTCTAAATATTCCAATCTGGCCTCTTTGTTCATCTATTAATCTGGTCATTGTTGTAACGCAAACCAAGGCAGCAACCAAATAGAATAATATTGGGAATACTATGCCAATCGATTTCATTTGATTAGCAGAACTGGAAAACATATAACAGCTATATTGCATATCTCTATCCAAAATTGTCCAGCTTGCCTGTGGCAATTCTTCTAGTTGCTGCTGAGCTAATTTCAGCTTGTTTTCCGCTTTTTCAATTTCCAGATTGAAATCAATCACTGCTTGATTATATTGCTTTAGTCCGCTTTCATACTGGCTTCGATAATATGCTATTGTCGATTTTGCCTCATTAAGTTGCTTTCTACCCTCAGAGAGCTCCTTTTTACCGTTCTCTATTTCTATTAACGCATTATCAAGTTGCTCTTTGGCTTGTTTCAACTGAGTCAATTGAATATATGTTTGTTCTATTGAACCATTGGCACTTTCATCAATTTTGTCTAATATTTGTTGTAAATACTGTTGAAGTTGCTGATTCGATTGACCCGATTGATTGATTATTAAGGTATTTGCTTCAATAATTGTCTGATTAAACGCAATTTGTATTTTTATTTCAGCAATTTGGTTTGTCAATTCCTCTTTTTGTTTATTCAATTGATCCAATACAACTGGATCCGTTTCATTTTCGATTTGTTGTTCAATAATTTCTAACTGCTGTTGTTTCTGCTGTAATTGAATATTTAACTGGTCGTTTTGTTGCTGAAGCAATTGATTTTGCTGAATCAACTCTTGAATATCTGAATCATCAACAATCTGATTTTCCTGCAAATTTTTTATCATCATATACAAATTATAGGATGATTCCACTTGCTGATATAATTCGTCAAAGCTTTTTGAGCTTTCTTTTTCGAGAGTTTCAATAGTTTGATTAACCTGTTGTAGGTTCTCATTAACAAGCTTCTCTTTTTCTATCAAAATCGCTTCGCTATTCTCAATAGTAGTTTGATTTGTTTCAATTTCCATTTCTCCAATGATAATTTTTATTAGCGCTTCATCCAGTTTGGCTTTATTATCATCGAGCAGTTGTTGTCCTTTGTTCTTTTCCTCTTCTAGCTTCTCTTTCCCTTCATCTATTTCTTTTTGATAGTCAACTAGAAGCTGCTCTTTAAGATAATCCTGTTGTTTGCTAGCCAAATATTCAACTTCGCTTTTATCATTTTCGATGACATCCTTATACTGTTTTTTAAAACTATTTAAAGCCTTAGTATCCTTGAAAGTACAATATATTGTAGTATAGTATTCAAATATAAAATTTGAATTATCACAATATACAACATTAGACAAATCCATATTATCCAATAAGGAAGTGCCTAAAAAATGCGCCATATACTCACTGCTATCAACAATTCCCACTACCTTAAAAGATGATTTTGAAAGATAGTCAGATATTTCCTCATCAACTAAATATATTTCTATTTCATCACCTATTTGCAGATTGCCTTTGTCTAATACTAATACTTCATCTTGACTTTGAGGTTTTCTGCCAGATACCAATTTATATTTGTTTACCGTGCTGTCCAACTCTCTAATTCTTAAAACAACATCCGATTGATCATTGAATCTGCCATAAACATCTTTGAACTTTGATGGATATATTTGATCTATACCAGAAACTGTTTTCAACTGATCAACATCTTGTTGACAAAAGCCATATGAAGAATAGATTTGTATGTCGCAAAGATTGCTTTGATCATAATACTCTTCCACGCTATCTTTCATAACCTGACTGCAAGATAACAAACCCATCATAAAAGCAACCCCGATAATGACTATGCACACTATCGTGAAGAAACGATTAAATGTCTTTTTAATTAATCTAAATGTATCCTTATTAAACATTAGTATTCAATATCCTCTATATCCATTGGTTTTTCATTTATCTCGCTGCTCACGATTTTACCACTCTTTACGCGAATTACTTTTTGGGCCATTGCGGCTAAGGCGCTATTGTGGGTAATCATAACAACTGTAATACCGTTTTTGTAGCACATATCCTGCAATACTCTTAATACCTGTTTGCCTGTGACGTAATCTAAAGCTCCTGTTGGTTCATCGCAAAGTAAGAGTTTAGGGTTTTTTCCCACTGCACGAGCTATAGCTACTCTTTGTTGCTCACCGCCTGAAAGTTGTGAAGGAAAGTTGTTAACTCGATCCTGCAATCCAACAAGTTGTAAGGCAAATCGCGCATCAAGTGGCTGCTTTGCTATCTGAGTGACCAATTCGACATTTTCTTTAGCAGTAAGGTTTCCAACTAAATTATAAAACTGAAATACAAATCCAATATCGTAACGACGATAATCACATAATTGCTTTTCATCATACAAAGAAATATCCTGACCATCAACAAATATACTTCCTTTGCTTGCACTATCCATTCCACCTAATATATTAAGTATAGTTGTTTTTCCAGCCCCAGAGGCTCCTAAAACACAAACGAATTCTCCTTTGTCTATTTCAAAGGAAACATCATCCAAAGCTTTAATCTCGACTTCGCCCATTTGATATATTTTTGATACATTTTTAAACTCGATATAACTCATCTTTTCTTCACCTTTTTTCTACAAAACCATCGATATAATTGTTTATATAAATGATTAATACTCTTTTTAATTCATCAATTGTTAAATTATTTCGATACATAATCCTGGATATTCCCTTTACAATACTGACTGAAAAGGCAGATGATAATACCTCGTTTTCACAATCGCTTAGTTCTGGCAGCATTTTATAAGTAAAAAACTTGACTAATTTCATAAACCACTGTTCTATTTTTTCACTATATTCTGAACCCAATATTAAAATATTAAACTCATCCGGCATTAAATAATAGATTTCAGCTAATTTATCAGACAATTTTGCTACCAATTTCTTTAATTCTTTTTTAGAAGGCAGTAAAGAAAAAGAGTCATTTAATAGTTCAATCTCATTATCAGTCAACTCTTTTACCATGATATCAATTTTATCAACAACATTAGAGACTATATACTTACTTAATTCTTCTTTGTTTTTGAAATATCGATAAACATTTCCTACAGTCATCGAACAATTGTGAGCAATGCTTCTCATATTTGTTTTTTCATAGCCCTTTTGCATGAACTCCTTTTTTGCTGATTCAATAATTCTATTTCTTACATCCTCTTTCAGTACCTGTGGCATAAATAAACTCCAGTTCATTATTATTTTAGCACCTATAATTCAAAAGTAAACAATTGTTTATTATTATGGGAATAATCACACAATTAATAATTAACCACCGGCCTAGCCGGTGGTTAATCATATGCGGGCACAGCCCTGATTCCAAAGCAGCGCCTTACAGCGCAAATGTGGTCTGCGTCTTGCACTACTTCTTATGTCCCGTAAACGGATCCTCTAATTCTAATTCCATCTGCTCGGCTATTTTATCTTCTTTCAACTGATTCTGTATGTATTCCTGTATTCTCTTTGCACTAGTCAATAGAAAGTTATTCCATTGTTTTGATGGAACATCACTCTTTACAGATTTTGATGAGCATGCTCGGCTGACATCTATGCAACCACGCCTTGATTCAGAGGAACTGCTTTTTATTGAAAATGTCATTAGTGAAAATATCGGTAAAAACATTACTATTGTACGTAATGAAGAGAATGATAAGAACTACAAATTAAAAATTGGGAATAAGGATTTGCTTGGTACAGAGCGTAAGCAAATGGAACTTAGTACAGGTGAACAAAATTTTATTTCTCTAGCATTTGAATTGCTATATGCACGTCATTCTGACAAAGAATATATCATTATGGATGACCCTATCTCCAGTTTTGATTCTGTATATAAGAATAAAATTGCATTTTGTATTATTAATTTTTTGGAGAATAAAAAGCAAGTTATTCTAACACATAATACAGATTTAATTCGATTATTAGGTGTTCAATTAAATAATTGTTTTAATCTGTATATTTTGAATAATGTTGAAGATGGAGAAAATGGATTTATTCCCGTATCTGAGAAAGAAAAGAAATTATTGATTAATCTACATGAATTGATTGCTCTTTTTCAAAATAAAGGAAATGAATTAATGGGAGCAATTCATGACAAAAAACAGTTTCTTATGTCAATGATTCCTTTTATGCGTGGGTATTGCCCATATCACTTTGGGTCCTGATGATTATTACGGTCAATTATCAGATATTATGCACGGATATGGAACTAATAGTTTAGATGTTATTCCAATTTATAACAAACTATTTGGAAATATATTTACTGATTCAGAAGTTATCAGTGCAACTGACATTCTTGGGGTCGATTGTAATAATTTGGATATCCTTGAGAAGTCACAATTTCCATTACTCTCGGATACACTTGAGCAAACCCTAATTTATTATCATTTACGTATGAAGGTAGAAAAAGAATTAGTAGAAATTTTTGCTTTACGTTCAGATAATAATCCGATGCTAAATCAAATTATCCAACGTGCGTTTGGGTGTGCGGATACCAATACAAATTATGAAAAAATGAGAGAATATAAAGTTTTTTCACAAGTGGAAAAACTTTACTTAATGAGTTTAACCACTTTGAAGGTAATATGAATATTTTTCAACCAGTAATAGATATTTCTAAATCGGCTCTGCAGAAAGAAGTTCAATCGATAGAAACTAAATTGACAGAGGTAAGAACTTATATAACTACATAATTAAAAAATCCAGAACTTGATTTTATAGTCTTGTTCTGGATTTTTAACAGTAGTTCTATAATGAAATTTACAATTCTTTTAAGTAGGCTTCTACATTTCGGTACTCAATCCCGTTTTCCAATACAGTATCTTCCCCACGATACAGTACACATCGTTTGCTGATTTTACCAAATCGCTTACTTGTCTGATTCAGCTTTTCTTCATCAATCAAATACTTTGTTTGTGCTGGAACAATCTGAACGCTGTGTTTGATTTCGTAGCATTCGCATGTGTTTTCCTTAGAATCATAAATTACCATATCAAACTCGCCAACAGAGAATGTCAGTTTGAAAACTCGTTTATT
>JAEDOA010000036.1 GCA_016302195.1 Erysipelotrichaceae bacterium
GCAGTTGATATAACTTTAGAAAACAAGGAAATTGAAGCACTTGAAGAGCTTTTCAATGTTCTTTTTGATGAGCTTGAAGAGTCTATCAAACAGGCTAAGCAGAGTGCAGATATTCTTGACCGTATCATGAAAGATATGAAAGAGTCTAATTCAAAATCGACATTGAAGAGAATTAATATTTCAGATGATGAAAAGTTGCTTAACTTTTTGAGACAAATCTCTAAGTAACAAAAGAAAGGGGAATGGTAAAAACCATTCCCCTTTAATTATGCAATGCAAAACACACCCGCCCGAGTTCTTACGTCTCAACGAGCATGCCTTGTCTTACTTGCATATAATATTTCAAATTGTCAGTCAATTAGTTAATAACTTTTACCCTATCATTTCAAGAGCATCAACATCCCAAACTATTTCGTTATCCCAAGGCATTTGTACCCCATAGTTTGCGGCAGCTCCTCTTCCTAACTTATATAATTTAATATTCTGCTTTTCATATGATTCAACTATACGAGGCCAGTGTGAACGTATATATGACTCTTTTAATTGCAGAACATCCGCTAATTCATCACTTGACATATTAACTCCTTCCAAGAGGAAAATAAAAAGACTCATCTACTGCATCATCATAAACTGCGGCAGTCGCTCTTTTTCCGCGCTCTTTCTTTGATTTTTTAGGCTCTTGTACAGTTACTTTATGACTTTGCTCATATTGAACATATTCCCCTAACTTATCTCGAAATGCCAGCAATTCCATTTCTGGTATAATATAAACATTACCAGATTCACGCCCATTTCCTCTTAATTCAATTTCATTCCGCTTTGCAAATGCAGAACTTCTGTCTATCATATTCTGTAAATCTTTAAGAATATCCATAACTAAGCCTCCGTATTTTCGTCATTTTCGTCACTTCTTTCAGAAGTATTTTGACCCTCTGATTTTTCTTGCTGGGGCGATTTTTGCTCTGTGGCATCCATAGAGCCAGCATCCGCAAATGGATTTGAGGTTGGTTGTCTATTGAAATCAAAGATGATTTTTGGTTGTCCATTTTTAGCAAACCATTCACTGCACTGACCAAACTGATTAAGCATAACAAAATCTTTTCCACAGAATACCGCCTTTCTATATTGACAATTCTTATTACATACTATTGTTGACATACTATCTTTCCTTTCTATACTATTATTATAACAAAAATTTTTGGAAAATTCAACCTTTTTCCGCTCAAATTCTATATTATTTGATAATGAAAAAAATTTTTGATATAATATATATAAGATAAAGAAAAAGAATGCCCTTTATGAATTATGATTTGAATAGAGTAAAATAATTCAAAATTAGTAAGGAGGTAGGTAATATATGAATAAAGAGCCTTTGAAATTAAGCCAAGTTTTACCTTATATAGATTTTGGTATTGACATTAGAATATATGACCAAGTATCGGTAAATGGCGACCAGTGGGAAATAGTATTTGAAGGACCTACATATGAAGTTCCTTGGATATATGCAGATAGAAATTTGATTGAAGCTGATGACAACGAGGATAGTGAAGCTATATGTCCATATGTTGATGAAAAAGGACAGGCTTGTTTAAGAATAACCTTGGCAGATGAGGAGGATAAAATATAATGGTACAAATTATTCTTGATATTATAGTTATTATTTTATGGACTATATGTGCTGTATTAAATTTTATAGAAGGTAATGTATTTTCAGCAATATTAAATATATTTTGTATTATTTGCTGGATTATATGTTTAATTTCACATATTAAAAACGGAATGTATTAAATGAAAATAATATTGATAATGACAGTATTTTTGTAAGTATATACCGTATGTGGATATTTGGTTAAAGTACACACAATGTTTATGAAGAATGGACAAAAAATAATAACCATATATTTGTTCTTTTTATATATTATAACAAAAGAAAAAGGAGAAAAAATATGATTATTACTGATTTGTCACTAGTTGAAGAAATGCCATTAGGCAAAAGCATGGATTTATCTAAAAATACTTATGATGGATTTGTTGCTATTAAAAGAATAAAACCTTATACTAAAAGTAGAAATGCACATTGGTTGTGTCAATGTAAATGTGGTAATTATTTTACTTCTACTTCTGCACATATTAATCAAGGAACTTGCACATCATGTGGATGTGTTCAAAAAGAGAAGGCTGCGAATAATATTTCTACTTATCAAAAAAGTGTCCAGGGCAAGCCAAAACAGGATTACATTGGGTATAAATCTGGGAAATTAACAGTTATTAGTTTTTCTCACATAGATAAAAATCATCATAGTGTATGGAATTGTCAATGTGAATGTGGTAATATAAAACAAGTAGCATCACCAGAGTTAGCCAAAAAAGATACAAAATCCTGTGGATGCTTAAAGCAGTCATATGGAAGTTATAAAATTGAGCAAATACTATTAAAAAATAATATTCCATTTGAAAAAGAAAAAACATTTGAAACTTGTCGTTTTCCAAATTCTAATGCTTTAGCAAGATTTGACTTTTTTGTTAATGGTATTTTAATAGAATTTGACGGAAAGCAACATTATGAATATATTGGAGGATATTTTACCTACGATGATTTTCAAAATCTTCAAAAAAGAGATGAATACAAAAATAAATGGTGCAAAGAAAACAATATTCCTTTAATAAGAATTCCATATTTTGATGAAGATAAAATAACAGATGAATATATTATGGAGGTAATAAAAAATGAAAGATAGAGAAATTGCTTGTGTGCATTATAAAGCGGAAGGCAACTGTGATTTAGGTAAAGATGGCACTTTTCGCGGTCATTGTCAGACTTGCCCAAGCTATAAAAAGAAACCTGGCGGCAAGCCCGCTAGAACCGACAACCGCAGACAAAAGGCTGAAAGAATTATGAAAAAAGAGAGATGGGACTATTGATATGAGGAGGCTTATAGCCTCCTTTGATTTTTTATAAAATTTTTGATATAATAATTATATAAGAAAGAGAGGTAATGAGTATGCTATTGTTAGAGGATATTTTAATAAAGATTAAAAATTGTATAGATGTTCCATATAATCTTGGATATAATCTTGATGAAGATGACACTTATAGTGCAATAGACCCAGTGCGGGATTGCCTCTATGAGGCAGGTCTTAATAAGGAATGCGATATTGCGAATGGTGTTTCTAAAGTTGTTATCATTCCTCGTAATAGTGCATATGTTATTAAGACACCTCTCTTTGGTTCTTGGTATTATCCAGAAGAATATAATGAAGAGAATGATGAATATTATACAGATTATGAAAATCCTTATTTTGATGAATATACAGGTGCTTATTACGAAGATGCAGAGATAGATTATTCTAACTATTGTGAACTTGAGGAGTATCTTTATAATTTTACCGTAGAAAATGATGTATCTGATATGTTTGCAAAGACAGAGTTTTTTGGATACGCTAAAGGCGACAGACCTGTATATATTTCAGAAAAATGCAAAGGTTTTCATTGGGGTGATAGGAAACCTTCAGATGCATCTAAGACTCTTGTAAAAGACAAGAGAGATAGTACTCCTGGTTGGTCAAAAATGGACTCTACTATTACCGCATTATTTGTAGATGATTATGGCACAGAGCGTGCGGCAAAGCTCTTTCAATTTCTTTATGATTTTGATATTACTGATTTACATAGTGATAATGTAATGATTTCAGAAAAAACTGGTAAAATTGTAATTACTGATTATTCAGGTTTTTTCAATTGATTATAGCGGTAATCCAGTCTAATACTGCATTAGACTGGATAAAAGAAACATTAATTGAGTCCCCGCAGGACGGAAATGAAACAAGATTTAGTTAGTAAATTGAAAGGAGAAAAATAAAATGAATATGACTATAGCAGATGAGATTATTTATAAAGAAACTCAGCGAGCTGTTTATAAAGAACAATGTTTTGAACATCAGGAACAGCCAAATGAAGATTATTTTGAATGTTTGAATGATTATCTTGACGGAAATATGAATATATAAACAGAAAGGAAATAATAGTATGAAAATATGGGTTGATGATATAAGACCTATGCCAAGTGGATATGATATTCATTGTCAGTCAGTTAATGATACCATAAGTGTAATTGAATATATTGAAATGAAACAAAAGGAAAGAATAGACTTGCTCGATATAGACCACGATGCTGGTGACTTTAGAGAAGATGGCGGCGACTATATCAAAATCCTTGACTGGCTTGAGAAAAAGAATATCTCTATCCCTATTAGAATACATAGCGGAAATATAGTTGGTAGGCAGAATATGGAAAGAATTATCAAGCATAATGGTTGGACATTGATTTCATAAAAATTTTTTGATATAATTATTATATAAAGAAAGAGAGGTATAGTAATTATGTTTGATGATTTTGATACTCAAATTTGTTGCGAAGAATTTTATAATGATGTAGAATATTGGGAAGCTATGATGAACGAGGAGGTATATAATGATGAGAGATAAGATGCGTAAAGCATATCAGCGAGAATTTAATAAACGTATTCGTGCCTTAAATAAGAATATTGCTAATGATAATCTTTGGCGTGGTAGATTTATATTCCTTCAGAGAGATGCACGCTGGTGGAGATTTTCGGATGGCTCTGGTGGCGAACTTATAGTATTTATCCGCGGCTATGATAAGAAAACTGGATATTATAAAGATTATCGTTTAGAGTTTGCACCATGGTTAAAGAGTGTAAATTGGCATTTATCTATGGATATTGCTAATGAATTTATCACTGAAGCTGCGGAAGTCTGGTCAGAGAATCCTAGACCGAGTATAGATACTGCAGAGGACTGGACCTCCGCAAAAGTTAATGTTGAAAAACTTATGGCTAAAGATTGGAATTTTCATGTTGCATATAAATATTGGGAAGGTGGTAAAAATATATGGTAGAGTATCTAAAGTTAATAGGAATGTGGTTTTGTATAAATTATATTGATATAATAGTGTTATTGCAATATTATAGGGCAAGATTTGGGGCGGCTAAATAGTCGCCCTTGTTTTTTATAAAAATTTTTGTTATAATATATACATAAGATAAAGAAAAGAAATTAGAAAGAGGTGTCGAGTATGAGAGTTGCAAATAGTTATGTAGGATATGAATATGACGAAACAAAAGCATACGAGAAGAATGGTAAGATGTATGTATCTGCTCGATGCAAATGTGATAGATGTACTAAAGGTGTATATGTAACAAGAGTAGAGAATGGGCAGCCAATTCCACATCCAGCATTTGGAGGTATCTGTCTTAAATGCAAAGGGTCTGGATTTATTACCAAAGAAGTGAGATTATATACTGATAAGGAGTTTGAGCAGATGGAGAAAGCAAGTATTAAGGCTGCTGAGAAGCGAGAAGCCGCAAGAGAACAGAAAATGAAAGCTGAATATGCAAACAAGCGTGCAAAGTGGCTTGAAGAGAATTGCTTTAATGAGAACCTTACAACTTTTGTTTATTTTCCTGCTGATAGTTTTGAAGTTAAGGATAGCTTAAAAGATGCGGGCTTTAAGTTTAATTCCTCTCTTTTGTGGCATGCGGCAACGATACCCGCTGGCTATGAAGAGTCTTGTATAGAAGTATCTTTTAATGAAATTGGTGAATTTTCAGCCTGGGGAGAAGGTCATTTTAATCCAGATGTTAAAAGAATTATTGAGGACAAAATAAAAAAAGCGAGACCAGCATCTAAAAGTCAGTGGATTGGAGAGGAAAAAGATAGGATTATAGATTTGCCTGTTGTACTTGTTAGTATTCATGGATTTGAAACTCGTTATGGATATTCTCAAGTCGTTAAATTCTTAAACGGTGATAATATCATTACATGGTTTACTGCTGTTGATATAAAATTTGAACCTGGAGATAATATTCTCTTATCTGGCACTATTAAAAAATTAGATGAATATAAAGGCGAGGCTCAGACTATAATGACTAGATGCAGATTAAAAAGTTTAGAGTAGTCTTATCTTATGATGATATAATATAACAATCAAAGCAGTCTAAGATACCGCTTTGATTTTTCTTAAAAATTTTGATATAATATATATAGAAAGTGAGGGATATAAAATGATTAGTGGTATTACAGGTTTAGGTCAAAGTATTGACTTTATGGTGATGAATTCATCACAAGAAGCTGATAATATAATTAACAAAATAGATGAACTTGCGGCAGATGGTTACGTTTTTACTTTTGATGAGGTTATGGCATATTATAACAAAAGACAATCAGAGTTTATGGCGGAAGATGTGTTGCGTATGCGTAGAAAAGTAGAGCAGGTTTGTCCATCTAAAAATAATACAGATAGGAGATAGTGTATATGTTGAATTTATATGATTATCTTACTCCGCTTGATAGTAAGAGAATTGAAAATTATGTTACTGAATGGGGAATAGAAGATGGTTATGTAGGCAACAATACCTATTTGAGCTATTGGAAAGAAAATAAAAAGAAATTGTTTCATCTACTTGGCGGAAACCTTATTGTCAAGCGACCATTTTCTTATGAAAAGCCTCAGTTTCAATTACAAAGTGAGATATATAGGATTATTCGTGACTCTCAAAAATTTTTTGATACTGCATATGAATTACTCCAAGAAAATAGAAAACAATATGATATGACAGAAGAATTGGTTTCTTATATTTATGACTGTTTTCGTAGTGATACAATCATTTCTGATAAAGTACGTTATGCTATTAAGTTTAAGGCTAGAGATAAGAAAGGCACTTTGCAAATTCAGCCTGGTATGAAGCCTATTCGCGCTATGCAAAAAATTATTCAGTATTTTGGTTGGAATGTTACAGACCTTTTTGAAAAATTTCGCGTTCAACATTCTATGGTTTTGAATGAGAAGATTGTAAAGGGAAATATCTGTATCTCTATACATCCTCTTGATTTTATGACTATGAGCGATAATGCGAGTGACTGGTCTTCTTGTATGTCATGGATGGAACAAGGTTGCTATCATGTAGGTACAGTAGAGATGATGAACTCTAATAATGTTGTATGTGCTTATATTGAAAGTAAAACTCCATTTAAGTTTGGCAGAAATAATAAACCAGACCATGTTGGTGAAGAATGGACTTGGAATAATAAAAAGTGGCGTCAATTATTTTATGTAACAAAAGACATTATAGTTGGCGGCAAATCATATCCATATGCAAATGAGGTTTTTACAAAAGAAATCATTAAAATTTTGCGGGAGTTGGCTCAGGAGAACTTGGCCTGGACTTATTCTTTTGGACCTGAATTATATAAGGATATGATACATATTGGCTCACTTTATCGTATGGACAAAAATAAGTTTTGGCTTCATACAGATAGAACATTTAAGCATAACATTATTTTCGATAGTAAAGGTATGTATAATGATATGTTAAATGACAATCAGCGTGAATATTGGTGTGTTAGAAATAAGGTCAAGAAAACTAAAATCATTTCATATTCTGGGAAGGCTCCTTGTGCATGTTGCATGAATCCTGTTATCGAAGAAACAGATGATTATTCATATTATAGTGATGGGGCTTATAATGATAGATATGATGGAGTTCGTAACATACTTTGTCGCTCTTGTATAGAGAACAAATATTGTAATTGGTGCGGTAATGAAAGTGGATATTATAAAATATATAAGCTAGGTGAAAATTATTATTGCTCTGATTGTTGGGATAAATATATCCGCAAATGTCCTGATTGCGGCAAAGCATTTCAGGTATCTCCTGAAGTTAATGACAATATCGTAATCAGAAGAAATACTGATACCATTTGGTTACAAGATGTTCGTGCAGGAAAGATGGGTAAGGCTTGTGCATGTGATGATTGTAAGAAAAAAATGATACAAAATGGTGTATTAGAAAAAATGAAAATCCATGTAGATACTTCTCGTCACTACTACCCTTGGGATAGATATGCAACTATGTTTGTAACAAAAGAAGTATATGCAGAAGATAGTGAGTTTGAGAAGCATTATAGCTATAAAAATCTCGCTAAGGTTTCCGCAGAAGAATATGCCGATTGATTTTTTAAAAAATTTTTGATATAATATATATGTAAGATGAAAGGAAAAAAGGAAATTAAGAGGTAGCGCCAATGCAGTGGTAAAAACTTTCCTTTGATTTTTACAAAAAATAATGATATAATATATACATAGAAACAAAGAATGAAAAGGAGATTGAGAACATGGCAGAGACAAAGATTACAAAGAAGGATTTTTTCGCAGCAATTAGAACAATGGTTGAGGGAGTTGAGACAGTAGGTAATATTCCTGCAGATAAGGTTCTTGAGTTCATCGACACACAGGTAGCACAGATTGACGCTAAGGCAGCTAAGGCTAAGGTACGTGCTGGTGAGAAGAAGGCAGAGGGAGATGCTCTTAGAGCGGAGGTTGCCGCACACATCACAACTGAGTTCCAGACAGCAGATGATATTACAGCTCTTGTAGAGGGCTTTGAGGATATTACAAAGGCTAAGGTTGTTGCAAGACTTACTCAGCTTGTAAATGCTGGTATAGTTACAAAGGAGCAGGTTAAGGTTGGTGACCGCAAGGTTATGGCTTATAAATTAGCTGATGCTGAGAGCGATGCAGCTGAGGATGCTGAGTAATTGAATAAATAACTCACAATAGGGAGGAGTCACTTGACTTCTCCCTAATTTTTTGATATAATTAAATTAGAAAAATTTTAGGAGGTTATTTTTAGATGAAATTCGCTATTAAGTTTTATCGAGGATGCCGAACACTTCAAAAAGCAGATGAAATTATCATAAGATACAATGAAAAATCAGCAAGTTTGATTGATTTTGTACAAAAGTGGGAAGAGCATCAGAGAATTATTATTGATATTACAGAACTTGAAACACCAATAGAAGAATGTTTAACAATATTTGAGGAAGCTAGAAAGCTGCATAAAGAATTTGCAGTTCTTTTGTCATATAATCAAGATTATGTAGAACTTGCGGGAATGAATATTCCATTCTTTTTTATTGAAGGCGCAAGTTGTTTTGATGATTTAGCAAATCAAATTCAATTAGGCGTCTCTGATGTTTATATTATAAATGAATTAGGTTTTAATTTAGAAAAAATATCAGAACTCTGCCATCAAAATAATGTACAAGTCAGAGTGTATCCTAATGTTGCACAATCTGGTTCAAAATTAAATATGAATACATTTCAGCAGTTTTATATTAGACCTGATGCAGTTCAACTTTACGAAGAATTTGTAGATGTATTTGAATTTTTTGGACCTCTTGATAAACAACCTGTCTTATATGATATTTATTATGATGAAAGATGGTTGGGTAATCTTAATGAAGTAATATTAGGATTGAATAAAGTTGTAAATAATCAAACAATTATGCCATATTTTGATACTTCAAGAATTAGATGTAATAAGAGATGTAATTTTGGTAAATGTGATATTTGCGGCGCAGTAGAAAATCTTGGTAAAGCATTAGAAGAAAAAGGAGTAGGATTAACGAGAAAGAGGGCAACACATGATGAACGTGACATTGATGAAGAGAATATGTGGAATGAACCAGCGGCAATTATTAGTCTTGATGACGAAGTATCTGAGGAAACATAAATATAAAGTAACAGCAACAAAACAGTATATTCTTGCGGAGGGTGAGCTACCAGTCTGCCTGATAGCTCACTTAGATACCATAGAAAAGAAACCCCCAACTGATATTTATTTTGATAAAGAGCAGGGCGTAATGTGGTCACCTCAGCTTTTAGGTGCAGATGACCGTGCAGGTGTATATGCAATAATTCAGATAATTGAAGCAGGATACAAGCCTCATGTTATATTTACCACAGACGAGGAAACTGGTGCGCAAGGATCGCAGGCGCTCATCACGCAGAAACCAGATTGCCCTTTGGAAAATTTGAAAGCGATTTTTCAGTTAGACCGTCGCGGCTCAGATGACTGTGTGTTTTATGATTGTGATAATCCTGATTTTACCAAATATGTTGAGTCATTCGGTTTTAAGGAAGCATATGGTTCTTTCTCAGATATAAGTGTTATAGCTCCAGCCTGGGGCGTTGCCGCAGCGAACCTTTCTGTTGGTTATTATAATGAACACCAAAAAATTGAAATTCTTAAAGTTAGAGAGTTAGAAAAAACAATAGAGAGAGTAAAGAAAATCCTAAATAATGCAGAAAATATGTTATCATATACCTATATTGAAGCATTAAAAACATATGGCTGGGGATATGATAATTCTTTTGGATGGGCAAATAGATGTGTTTTTTGCGGGAATCCTATTGAAAATGGTCAATTTCATTCAGTAAAAGAAAACAATTATTCATATAAAGTATGCCATCATTGTTATAATACTTATTATAATAACAATTATTCCAAAGGATAATAATGAACCTTTTGATTTTTCACAAAAATAATGTTATAATTATTATATAATAAAGAAAGGAAAAAGAGAAGATGGCTAGAGGACAAGAAGAAAAGTTAATAGTAATCAATAAGATTAAGGAAGTATTTCCTGAAGCATTTGAATATGATAAAGTAATTCGTATTCCTATTGGCAATGTCCAGATTAAAGTAGCATTAACCTGTGCAAAGGACAATGTTGAGCCTGGCGGAGATACGGCGGTACCTGGAGTAAAGGCAACAAAGGTTACTATTGCGGAGGGTGCAGAACCTGTATTTGAAGATGTTTCCGCAGCTGTTGAACCTTCAGAGGAAGAATTAAATGCGGTGAGTAATTTAATGGAGTCATTAGGTCTATAAGGAGGTAATATGAAACAGTTAAAATATGCGGAATTTCAAGGTGGAAGTGAATGTTGGTATATAAACTGTCCAGATGCAATAGGAAAAGTTCAGAATCAATGGTGGTATATGGCTAGGATAAGGAATCTTTCGCCTGCCGCATATTTAGAAATGTTAGTAAAAGATTATCACGCTATTGTTAAATTTAATGGTAAAATGGCTATAATAAGTTGGGCACAGAAGGATTATTCTTATTGTCATAACTTATTATTAAATACAAATAAGCTTCTTAGAGATAAAAAAATAATGATTTAATTGATTTTTTATAAAAATTTTGTTATAATATATATGTAAGATAAAGAAAAAAGATTTTTCATAGTAAAGGAGAATAGCTTATGTTTACAGTTTATTACAAAGATGACTTTGGAAAGAAGCATTTAACAATGGTAAAAAATATGGCAGAATTAAACTTTATTAAAGAAAGATTTTTTGAGGTTAATTATGAACCTATTGTAACTGATTTAGACTTAAATTAAAAATCATTTTGATTTTTTAAAAAAAATATGATATAATATATATGTAAGATAAATGATAATACAAAACTTAATCAAAAATTTATTGAAGAATAGTATCAACCGAGCGTGCGGGGCGATGTCGACAGTGCTGGCTGCATAGGTTGGTTGACAGAGATAATAGTATTGGTTAAGAGAAACCACGCTATTTCGAATAGTTCTGGCGAGTTTGACCAGAATAGTAAACCCCAAGGCGTACGAGAATGTAGAGATAAAAGTGCTTGGCTCTGCGGAAAGTGGTTAAAATCATTTATATTATTGAGAAGTACCCAAGTGGTGATGGGGAGCTAGCTCAGTTGGTAAGAGCCACGGTCTTATAAACCGTAAGCCCTAGCAAGGTAAAGCCGAGTTCGAATCTCGGGCTCCCTATTATGCTCGAATGATGGAATTGGCATACATACTTGACTCAAACTCAAGGTTTTAAGGGTTCGAATCCCTTTTCGAGTATTTGGACAAAAGAGAGAAACAAGTATTAAAAGATTTTATAATATAGTACATACCTCAGAGGAATAGAGGATGCGCGCTATGATTATATTTTCTCTATTTTGTATAAGTGTTATTGATTTTTATGTCATTGCGGCAGGTATAAATCAATCATTTGATTTTTATTAAAAAATTTGTTATAATATATGTATAAGATGAGAAAAGAAAAAGGGTTTAAGACTTTTCTCGTAATGATACACAAACCAGCAACCCTGAGCCTTAGGGCAACAGTCCACGAAGTAATTTTCAAGGAGCGCTGTTTAGGTGGTTATCTCTTATAAAAAAATCTTAATTGATTTTATTAAAAAAATATGTTATAATATTTATATAAGGTAAAGAAATAAAGGAAAAATTCTATTTGCCTTATAAAATACTTCAAGGTAGTATGTTGATAGACTCCTCACCCGTCTATAAAGGTGATAGACCAACCCCTTCAGGTCGAAAAATAAAGTATATAAAGGGTAAAACTTACAAGGTTGATTAAAGTAATCTTGGGGATAGGCTTTGGTGGTAAATATTATAACTTGATTTTTTATAAAAATTTTGTTATAATATATATGTAAAGTCGATGTTGGTGGTTGACGACTCTAAAACAATCACTGATTTGGCTCCATGGTGTAACTGGTTAACACATATGCCTGTCACGCATAAGAGTCGGGGTTCAAGCCCCCGTGGAGTCGCTTAGTAGCATAAATTACGCTTGAGAACGACGCTCTGATGGTTCGCC
>JAEDOA010000165.1 GCA_016302195.1 Erysipelotrichaceae bacterium
AAAGCATACAGTGAGTTTGAGGGGCGTGTAGAGCACCTGAAAAACAGAAGCCTTTAAAAAGAGGAAATCAAGGCTGTTTTTCTTATAGGTCAAATGGTATAATTATTGCAGAAATGCAAAAAAGCAATGCGTTCATCGGCACTAAAGCCGCACATTGCTTCTGCACTCATTTATTTTCTGATAATTAGTATACGCAGAAATTTTGAAAATGTCAATAGAAATTTAGAAATTCACAATTTTACCAACGGGGAGATATTATGTTAAGTTATTTAGGAAACCAGAATTTAATTGAAAAAGGATTTCAAAATCCAAGTGAGCAGTTATTTATTCAGAAAATCAAAGAACTTTTGTATAACAGCTCCGGTGTGTCGTACAGTTATAAAATCCATAATCTTTACAGCATTCTTTTGGAATTGAAGGGTGTTATTGAAGACTATTCTTATCAAAGGACAAACGGATACATATTAGAAGAAGTTCGTAAAGAGGCTGTAGAGATTTTGCAAAATGATTTAGTAATGTCTAAAATGCGTCCGGCTTTGTACGAAACGCTTAGAGATGAACTGAGAAAAGGACTTTCTATAGATAAGAATAAGCAAGCAATAAAAGATGAGGATAAAGAAAAAATAGATTCAATTTATAATGCCATTAAAAATGTGGAAAATATCTATAAAATAATGGACTACTTATCTGATACGTTAGATTTGTTAAAATTGGCTATCCAGAATAATGAAAGCGAAAAAATAATTAGCTTATCAGAATGTCTTATAAGCTCTGTTATTATAACAGGAAGATCCATAGCGAATTGCTTCCTGTCATTTGGCCGCTTTTTTGAAAATTCAGGTAAAAGTTTTTGGGAATGCTGGAGTCAATGGGCTAGTAGCCTGTTTTTAAATAATGCAGAATACAAATGTTTCTTTCTAATTGATGAGCGTTATGCAGAAAGGGTAAATGATTCTGTTCGGGGAACTGATATCTGTGAAAAGTATTCGTCAAGTACAGGACGGGAGTTGATTGAGGCTGATAAAAAATATTTCGTAGTGGAATTAGAAGCGCCGTCCAATGATCAGTATACGATTGTGGAAAAAGCATTTGATGCATATCGGAATGAAATGGGGATAGTAGAGTTTGCAACGGCAAAGGTGAAAGAGTTGCAAAATAAAGTTCTCGTTTTTGATGTGTATTTTAATCGCTTTATTAGTTTAGAAAGAGAAAAATATTTAGTTAGTGTGGAATACAAACCTTATAATCAGTATCATAAAAATATTGATCAATTAGTCAGAAGATTTGTGCAAAGTCTTCCTGCGCTTGATCAAAATAAAGTAATGAATGCAATTATTAATACCTGTAATTTTGAAAAAGAAAGCAAAGAGTATAGTTTCTTACTGCTTTGGTCATCTTTAGAAGCTCTGTTTCGGTCAAATCAGTATCCAACAGCGATAACTGCCATTAAGGATATCGTACCAAATATATTATCGCACAGGTATTTGTACTATAGGTTATTTGACTTTTTGAAAGAATGTAGCAATATAGATCTTACTTACCAATACAAAGGCAATGACCTGATTGTGGAAAATGTGAGTACAGAGCAGATTAAACTTCTGTATGAGCTTTTACGCAATGATACAGACAGCGTTCCATTTTTACAGGCATGCAAAAATGCGTATGAGCTTTTATATTATAGGGGTGTAGAACTGAAAAATATTTTAAAAAATGCAGTTAGTATTCGGCAAAAAATCGAAAGGCACAGACAGGTGTTAAGTTATCAGCTTCAGCGAATGTATCGGATACGAAATAAGTTTGTGCATCATTCTATTGTCGATGATAATATTGACGTGCTTTGTAAACATATTCGTGTATATATGTGGGAAGCTATCCGGGAAATGAGTTATGTTGCTACAAGGAGGAAAATAACTACGCTTGAGGAATTATATGGGTATTTTAGAATGAATCACACTATGATGCAAAAAATGCTGATTAATGCCAATTCTCCGATTGAGATAGAGAATATTGTAAATGGATATCTGTAAGGGTATTTATTGGTATTAGAATATGGGTTTTTGTGAAAAATGCCGTATGAGGACGAATGAATCTTCATACGGCATCACTATGCATTAGAGCTTTGACAGAGAATCGTTACATATGCTTCTCTAACGGTAAAGGAATCTCCTCAAATCCCAAGAAACCGTTGGAGATGGAAGTTTCATCCGAAGGAGAAGGACGGAAGTAAATCCGATAAGTGCGTCCCTGCAGAAGCTTTACGTTTTTATCAACGGTAAAGACATGTTCAGAGCCTTCAAAATCTAACAGGCGGATCTGCTGTGTCTTTCTGATAAAGGAGGGTTCCCTGCTGATACAGGTTCCGCTTACCATATGGTAGACCTTTCGGCAAATAGTACGGTAAAGCAGGACACAGCGTGGGATTGCTGTGATGTAAGTAAAGAAGCTATTGAGACAAATCAGGCATATATCTACGTCAATAAAGAACTCCAGAGAGTAACGAAGGAGGCAGTACGAGAACTTGATGCTAAGGATATTCTTCTGATTTTTCCGGAGAAGAGCAAAATGAATACTACTGTTTTGGTATTAAAAACACCTAAGACGGAGAGCAGTGTCCGGAAAGTATTTCTTCCGAGAAGTGGTGGTAGGATATAACTATGGACACGAAATGTTGAACAACCTATACTAAATA
>JAEDOA010000037.1 GCA_016302195.1 Erysipelotrichaceae bacterium
GGTTCAAGCTTCTGATAAGCAATACAAAAATATCAAAGTCTTATTAGAGTTTTAATATAGTTTTGTTTTTATAAAGTTCTTCCTTTTACCTTTATGAATTATCTTTTCATAAGGGCATTTTTTATTATAACCATGAATAATTCTTTAATTTTGGTTTATTTTAAGGTATATTATTTGTAGAAATGAGTTGATTATATGAAGTGTAAAAAATGTGGATATACAATAAATAAGTCTCAAAGATATTGTGATAATTGCGGTCAGAGAGTAGATAATAGTATTTTTAGTCAAGATGCAATTTTTTATCTATTGATAATAGTGTTCGCTTTTTTATTGGCGGCCAGCTTTATTTTTGATTGGTCAAATAAATCTATAGCTATATTTCAGCTATTGTTTGCTATTTTGGCGTTATTAATTAAAAAGAATGTCATTGATACATCAGTTGATAATATGGCAAAAATATTAGTTATTGTATCATTGCTTTTAGTTTTCCCATATACTGTAGCCATTTTTACAAACGATGAATATAATAAATCACCAATTCATGTTGATAAATGGAGTTCTGTTGTTTTAAAAGATATGATCGATGAGGTAAACCACGATGATTATAGTATCATCTCTAACAGCAGTAATTATTTATATATCGATGTGGATAATTATTCTATATCACAGTATCAGCAATATCTACAAAGCTGCAAGTCAAAAGGATATATTTATGATGTTGAACAGGATGATGGCATGTATTATGGTTATAACGAAGAAGGTTATCATTTGCAGTTGAATTATTATCAGTATTCTGAAGCTTTAACTATTAGTTTGGTAGCTCCAATACAATATGGAAAGCTTTATTGGCCAAATTCGACTCTTTCTGATTTATTACCTATTAGCAATTGTTCAACTGGTGAAGTTAGAGAGTTAACAGATGATAAAGTTGAGATCTTTTTGGCTGATATATCTTTACAAGGACTTAATGAATACATAGATGAATGCATTAATTCAGGTTTTGATAAAAATATGATCAGAACTGAAAAATCATTTGTCGCAAAGGATGAAAACGGCAATTTATTGAAGATAAGTTATACAGGTTATAAACAGGCTCTAATTGAGATATCTGTTGTGGAATATGAAGTTAGCTTAATTGTTACATCTTCGTCTTCCTTATTGGCATATTATGATGTTGAAATATATGTTGATGATCAATATCAGACGATGATTGAAACTAATGATAGTGAAACAATTTTAATTAATCTAAAGGAAGGAATCCATACTATAGAATTTGTATGTTATGATGATGAAAGTATAAAAGCTGCAAGTGTATTTGAAGTAAAAGATAATAGCGTTTTCCAATATGATATTAAGTGTTCTTTATTATCTATTACTATAGGAGGGCAAAATCAATCCGAGACATCTGGAATTGACTTAAGTGAATTTTTATCGTGGTATCAGCAATCTGATGTTAATTATGAATATGGGTTGGTTCATTATGGTGTCGTTAATAGTTATTATTTAATTGATATGGATGAAAACAGCGTCATCTATTTCACTGAAGGTTCCCTACTTGTTATGAAGGGAAGCTTTACAAGCGAGTCTGAAAATGAAATAACTATTAATTGGAATCATGGCATCTGGAAAGACAAGATTAGATATGATAGTGAGAATATGACAGTTTATGTTACTGGATTATTTGGAAACGAATTTGAATACTATTCATGCGATGTGCAAGATGCTCTAGATACTATGACTGCGCAATAGGAGATTATATGAACAAAAAGAGAATTCTTTTAATAGCAACAGGAGGTACTATAGCCTGCAAAAAAAGCGAAAACGGGTTGACTCCTGAAATGGATGGAAAAGAGCTTTTGCAGTATGTCAAAGAAGTAGAACAGTATAGTATTGTTGATACGATTACTTTATTCTTTGTTGATAGTACTAATATTAATGACTATCACTGGCTTAAAATGGCCAAAACAATTGAGGATAATTATACAAAATATGACGGATTTGTAATCTGTCATGGAACCGATACAATGGCATATACTGCCTGCGCTTTATCCTATCTGATTCAGAATAATAAAAAGCCAATAGTTATTACTGGTTCTCAAAAGCCAATAAATGATATTGATACTGATGGTAGAAGGAACTTATCAAATAGCATATTATTTGCCTGTGATGAAAGATCATATGGAGTAAATATTGTATTTGATGGCAAGGTTATTGCAGGAACAAGAGCCAAAAAGGAATACTCCAAGAGCTTCAACGCTTTTTCGAGCATCAATTACCCTTTTATTGCGGTCATTCAGGATAATAGAATTGTTTTTTTCATAGATGATAAATATAAGCTAACTTTACCATTAAAGTTTTTCCATCGATTAAACAATAGGGTATTTTTGTTAAAATTAATTCCAGGTTGTGATGGCAATATATTAAGCAAAATTCTTGAAGATTATGATGCGGTAATTGTTGAGTCTTTTGGGGTAGGAGGTTTTCCTGATAAAGATAATCACAGCTTTTATCAAGCGGTAAAAAAAGCTATTGAAATGGGTAAAGTCATTGTTATGGCAACTCAGGTTACTCATGAGGGTAGCGATATGGAGATTTATCAAGTAGGGAAAATAATTAAAGAAGATTTCAACTTAATAGAAGCCTTTGACATGACTTTAGAGGCAACCTTAACAAAAACCATGTGGGCATTAGCGAATAGTCAGGATATTTATCAATTTAGAGAATTATTTTATTCTTCGATTAATCACGATATGCTTTTTCAAAAATGACAATAAAAAATGGCTTTATTTTCCAAAGCCATTTTTTAATAATGATAATGTGGTAAAATACAAATAGAAAGAATAATAAGGAGGTAAAAATGTGAAGTGCAAAAATTGCAATAGTGAAATTGTTGATGGAAGTAAATTTTGTGAGAACTGTGGTCAAGCAGTCGATGGAGATAATAATATAAAAGAAAAGAAAAAAATTAGTAAAATAATAAAAGATAGAATAAGCAGAATAGATAAAAAGGTAAAAGTATTCTTTATTGTTTTTGTTGTTTATTTATTTCTTTTACTATTATCAATTGTATTGAAGAAAACTTTTTCAATTATATTTTCTTCAATATCAATTATCCTATTAATTCTATTTGTTTTATTGGAAAAATCGATCATAAAAAGCAAGAATAAATATACAAAATTAATAGTTGTATTATTATTTGCTTTATTTTCGTTAGCTTATGTTGGTGGTTTATGGCAGAATACTAACCCAAAATATAAATGGAATAGTATCATACTTAAAAATGTTATTGATAAGCCTAACAGCAAATATGGTGAAATAACCCATAACGATCAGCAATACTTATCGATGTATATTTATGATATAGATGAAACAGCATATAAAAGCTATATTCTTTCATGTGTTGATCGAGGCTTTGTCAATAATACCGAAAAAACAGATAGCAGCTTTTTTAGTAACAACCAGGATGGATATCAAATAAGCATATTCTATTTCAAAAGTGAAGAAAAGATGGCTATGTATCTTCAAGCTCCTAAGCAGATGACAAGCTTGTCTTGGCCACAGAATAATCTTGCTAAGATGATACCATCATTTGATGAGGCTATTGGAAGTATAATAGAGAATAATGATAAAACTCTAGATATGATTATCGGGAATATGAGCATTGAAAATTATAAGGAATACGTAAGTCAATGTCAAAATATGGGCTTTAATTATTCTTTGAATTTATCAAATCAGAATTATTCAGCTACTAATCAGGCGGGTTATCAAATAAGCGTAGATTATTTAAGCAATAATAGAATGAGAATTATCTTACAGGCTCCAAATTACAACATCAACATGACCATAAATTGTCATAAAAATTCATTCTTTAGTAAGTATGATATTATTGTTTATTATGATGAAGAGATTGTTTCAACTGTAAAACATGGAGAAACAGCATCGTTTGAAATAACAAGTGATATTGGAAAGCATTTTATTAGATTTGTAAATAAGGACAATGAGAAAATAGAGAAAACTATCGAAATTGATGTTGGTAAGCCAATAACGGTTGTATATCAGCTAAAATGCAAAGCTGGCTCCATAGAGATAATTGAATAATACACTTGTTTTATTAAGCCAAATAGTATAACATAAAAAAGTAAAAAATCTATGTATAGAGGTAGCGGTGTAGATTAGTAGTTAAGGGAGTCGACGGACGAAGAACTTAATGAAAGGCAATCATCGCCGAACGATTAGTTAGGTATAACTAATTGTGGGGATATAGGAAATACCTATATCACTCCTTCTTAAAAAAAGAAGAGGCGCTATTATATTTCGATTTCAGTTTATTAAATCGTATGTGATAGCACATACGATTTTTTGCTGGAAAGAGGAATATTAGATGAAAAAATTATTAACTTTACTATTAACAGTTTGTTTGTTATTTAGTTTTGGCTGTTCATCACAACAAACAAATGATTCTGGATTAATTAAAGATGGTGTCTTTACAATTGCGATGGAGTGTTCATATTCTCCATATAACTGGGCTCAAGCTGACGATTCTAATGGGGCAGTAAAAATCAAAGATAGCAATGATTATGTTAATGGCTATGATATTATGATTGCCAAAATGATATGTGCGGAATATGGCTGGCAGCTAGAGGTTGTTAGATCTGATTGGGATTCACTAGTTCCTGCTGTTCAATCTAGACGAATTGATGCAGCAATAGCAGGTCAGTCAATGACAGCTGAAAGAAGTTTAGCTGTGGATTTTGTTGGACCATACTATTATGCTACATTTGCGATTTTGGTAAAAAAGGATTCTAATTTAGTAAATGCTACTTCAATAAATGATTTTTCAGGTATGAAAGGTACCGCTCAGATGTCTACAATTTGGTATACTGATTGCTTACCACAAATGAGTGGGGTTGAAATATTAACACCAAGTGAGTCTGCTTCAGCTATGCTAATGGCCTTGGAAACCAATAAGTGTGATTTTGTGGTTACTGATCTACCAACTGCTACTAGCGCATTGAAAGTTTATGATGATTTTTATTTGTTGGACTTTACTAATACTGCTGGTGATTTCCAGTTTTCTCAACAGGAAAGAGAAGAAAATGTTAATATCGGAATATCTGTTTGTAAAGGAAATACTGCTTTATTAACAGCAATTAATAATGTATTGAATAAAATGACTGTTGAGGACTTTAATGAATTAATGGAAAAAGCAATCTTGATTGCTCCAACTGGAGAATAGAATGCTAGCTCAATTAATAAATGATGTAGTAAATATTTGGGAAAAATATAGTAGTTTATATTTTTCAGGCATGTTAAATACCATTATATTAGCTTTAGTTTCGACAATATTAGGCTGTTTAATTGGTTTTGGTTGCGGCATTATTCAAACAATACCGACATATAAAAATGATAATATTTTAAAAAAGGGTTTTGTCTTCCTATTAAAGGCTATTATTAGAATTTATGTGGAAGTATTTAGAGGAACACCTATGGTACTTCAAGCGGTATTTATTTATTATGGCTTATCATATTTTACAAATAATATGGTTAATTTCAGTAACGTTTGGAGTTGTGCTATTTTTGTTGTATCAATTAATACAGGTGCATATATGACTGAAACTGTTCGTGGAGGAATCTTATCAATAGATAAGGGACAATCTGAAGGTGCTAAAGCTATTGGTATGAATCATTTTCAAACTATGCTTCACGTTGTCTTTCCTCAAACATTAAGAAACATTTTGCCTCAAATAGGGAACAACTATATTATTAACATCAAAGATACATCAGTAATGTTCATTATTTCTTTTACAGAATTATTCGCGGTTCATAAATCGATTGCCGGAGCAACATTTCAATTCTTTCCAAGCGCAACAATTGAAATGATTGCTTATCTGACATTGACATTGATATCTTCATTATTATTAAGATTATGGGAGAGAAATCTGACTACAGAAAAGAGTTATCAGTTGGCATCGTTAGATCAGCTAACAGCTACAAGTGGAATCCTGAATTCGCCATATAAGGGATCGATATTTGATGAAAGACATATAGAAACTGATAAGGGGGAAAAATAATGGAGCCAATTATTGAAATCAGTCATTTGTCTAAGGCGTTTGGTCATAATGTTGTATTAAAAGATATAAATGCTAAGTTTTACCAAGGTGAAGTTGTTTGCGTTATTGGTTCATCTGGTTCTGGGAAATCAACAATGTTGAGATGTTTAAATTTACTAGAAACACCTACTTCAGGTGATATATTATTTAAAAATGAATCTATTATCACTAAAAAAATAGACATTAATAAATATCGCAGCAAAGTCGGTATGTGTTTTCAATCGTTTAATCTGTTTAATAATATGACAGTATTACAAAATTGTATGATTGGTCAGCAAAAAGTATTAAAACGTCAAAAAGAAGAAGCTAAAAAAATAGCAATTGAGTTTTTGTCAAAGGTAAATATGGCTGCATACATTAACGCTAATGTCACATTACTTTCAGGTGGTCAAAAACAAAGAGTTGCGATTGCTAGAGCTTTAGCAATGAGTCCTGAGGTATTATTATTCGATGAACCAACAAGTGCATTAGATCCTGAAATGGTAGGAGAGGTATTAGATGTTATTAAAAATCTAGCCAATGAAAAAATGACTATGATTATTGTTACTCATGAAATGGATTTTGCCCGTCAGCTTGCTGATAGGGTAATGTTTATGGATCAGGGTGTAATTGCCGAAGAAGGCAGTAGTGAGAAAATATTTAGCTCTCCTGAAAATATTAGAACAAAGGAATTTTTGAAAAGAGTTTTACATCAATAAAGGCAAAGAGTATTGCCTTTATTTTTTTGTTTTGTAATTATCTTTATATTCTTTATAGATAAAAAATAGACAACATAAAAACATTATTGATGCAATAACAATGGCACAATTAATGAAAAACTGTTCTGGAAGAATATTGATTATTTGATCATATCGAGGATCAAATATCCAGTTGTCTTTATTTGGGAAAAACAATTGATGAAATTTTACAAACATGGCATCAAAATCAGAAATTGCCAAAAGGGTAATAAAGGAAAATACTAAAATAATTATAATTGAGCTATAATAGCTGAAATTATGTTTTAAATATGTTAATTGAATCTTTCCCTTGTTCTTTAAAATAATTGTAACAGTAATAATTGATAGAGATAGAATTGATAAAGCAATATCTAAAATGAATAGAGTACGACAATCAGTGAAGTGGTTCATTCCTTCTATAGTATATTTCAAATCTCCACAACTGAAAATATTTGTTAAGCCCAAGCAGTAGTTCATCATTTCGTCGTATGCTGTTTTAATTTGAGAAAAACTATAACCGGTAATTTCGACTAAGTTTAAAAGTTTGACGTTTAAATAATAAAATGGTCTAAATAGAATAACTACAGCAATAGATGCTGAAATAATTGCGATTATAATTGTTAGAATTAAAAAATAAGAAAAATACTTATTCAATTTCATAAACTCTTCTCCCTTATTTAATAATTATAACACTTGTTATTAACTAATTATGATTTTTGTGGTATGATAAAAAGGTTAAAAAGTATAAGAGAGGAAAAAAGATGGCTAAAGAAGTATTTAGTATGAATTTTGATGGTAAAAATATTACCGTTGAAACAGGGGAATTAGCCAAACAAGCACGTGGTGCTGTATTAGTAAGATATGAAGACACTGTAGTATTATCAACAGCATGTGCTTCAAATGTAGCGAAAGATACAGATTTCTTTCCGTTAACTGTTAGTTTCGAAGAGAAATTGTATTCAGTTGGAAAAATTCCCGGAGGTTTTTTAAGAAGAGAGGGTCGACCAAGTGAACATGCGACTTTAACTGCGCGTTTAATTGACCGTCCTATTAGACCATTATTTGCTGATGGTTTTAGAAATGAAGTTCAAGTTGTCAACACTGCATTGAGTGTTGATCAGAATTATCCCGCAGAGATGGCAGCTATGTTAGGAGCTTCACTTGCTTTATCGATTTCAGATATTCCATTTGAAGGGCCAATTGCTGGTGTTGAAGTTGGATGTATTGATGGAGAATTTGTGATTAATCCTAATGTTGAACAAAAGGAGAAGAGCACTTTAAGCTTGACTATGGCAGGTAAAAAAGATGCTATTATGATGGTTGAAGCCGGATCAAAAGAAGTTAGCGAAGAGTTGATGGTTGAGGCTCTAGCTTATGGTCAAACATGGATTAAGAAATTGTGCGAGTTTGAAGAGGAAATCATTGCTAAAGTTGGCAAGGAAAAGATGGAAGTTGTCTTATATGAAGTTCCACAATCATTGAAGCAGGATATTTATTCTTATGTATTTGATCGTTTAAAAGCAGCTGTATCAATTAAGGATAAATTGGAATGCAATAACACAATTGATGCCTTAACTGCTGAGACAATTGATTTCTTTGCTCAAAAAGAATATGAAAATGAAGCTGAAAAGAACAAAACATTGAAAATGGTCAATGAAGTTTGTACACAGATTGTAGCTGATGAAGTTAGAAGATTAATCGTAGAAGATAAAATTAGACCTGATGGACGTGCGGTTGATGAAATAAGACCATTAGACGCTCAAATTGATATTTTGCCAAGAGTTCATGGTTCAGGTTTATTCACTAGAGGACAAACTCAGGTTTTATCAGCAACAACTTTAGGTGCTTTAGGAGATAATCAAATTATTGATGATTTAACAGAAGTTGAAGAAAAACGCTTCATGCATCATTATAATTTCCCACCTTATTCTGTCGGTGAAGTCGGTAGAATGGGTACTCCAGGTAGAAGAGAAATTGGTCATGGAGCACTAGGGGAAAGAGCATTAAAACAGGTATTACCTTCAGAAGAAGAATTCCCATATGCAATTAGAACAGTTGCTGAAGTATTAGAATCTAATGGTTCTTCATCTCAAGCATCTATTTGCGCAGGAACATTATCATTAATGGCTGCAGGCGTTCCAATTAAAGCTCCAGTTGCAGGTATTGCAATGGGACTTATCGAAAATGGCGGAAACTATACAATATTAACAGATATTCAAGGTATGGAAGACCACTTTGGTGATATGGACTTCAAGGTTGCTGGTACAAGAGAAGGTATTACCGCATTACAAATGGATATTAAAGTTCAAGGACTAGATAAAAAAGTATTGGCTGAAGCAATGCAGCAAGCTAAGAAAGCGAGAATGCAGATTCTTGATGTTATGGAAAAAGCAATTGCACAACCTAGAAAAGAAGTATCTCAGTATGCTCCAAAGATTGCTATGATGCAAATACCACCTGAAAAGATTAGAGATGTTATTGGTACTGGTGGAAAGAATATCAATCAGATTATTGAAGCAAGTAACCAAACAAAGATTGATATCTCTGATGAAGGAAAGGTTGTTATCTATCATGTTGATCAAGCAAGTATTGATATTGCTAGAAGTATGATTGAAGCAATTGTTAGAGAAGCTAAAGTTGGAGAAGTATATGAAAATGTTAAGGTAGTCAGAGTAGAATCATTTGGTATTTTCGTTGAATTATTCGCAAATACTGATGCAATGGTTCATGTATCTGATTTACGCTGGGAAAAAGTTGCTAAACCATCTTCTTTATATAAAGTTGGAGATATTGTAGAAAAGGTAATAGTAAAGGAAATCGATGAAAAGGGAAGAATAAATGCCTCAATCAAAGATTTATTAGAAAAACCAAAAGACTATCAGGAACCAATTAGAGATTATTCTAATAATAAAATATTTACTGGTGGAAAGAGCAGTTTTAAACGCCGTAACAATAAAAAGGAAACTGTTTAGTAAAATGTATAAGAGTAGGTCCCTTTAAGGGCTACTCTTTTTTCTTGTTAATTATTGTGCTAAAATAAATATGGTGATAGAAGATGAGAATGCGTAAAAAGCCTTGGGCTAACGATATGATAGAATCCAGAAAGGATTGTGTAATTGATAATCCTTCAAGTTTTAAAGGCAACTGGAATCAGCTTTATTCAGGAAAGCTTGTTGTTGAAATTGGTAGTGGAAAAGGAGACTATTGGAATAAAATGGCTCATCAACATTTAGATGAGTTATGGGTAGCGGTAGAAAAATCTAGAGATGCAGCAGCTATTGCTCTAAAAAAGTCGATGGATGATACAACTGCCAATATGAAAATGATTATTGATGATGCAAGCCAGATTACCAACTGGTTTGATGAAAAGGAAATTGACCGTATTCATCTAAACTTTTCTGATCCATGGCCTAAGAAATCCCATCATAAAAGAAGGCTCACTGCCGATAGTTTCTTGTTATCATATAAATCGTTGCTTAAAGATGAAGGAAGCATCGTAATGAAAACTGATAATAAAGACTTATTTGAGTATTCATTGGTTAAATTTACTAATAACGGTTTTTTGATTGAAGAAGCAAGCGTTGATTTTAGAAGAAATCAGCATGATGAAGATGCCATAACAGAATATGAAAACAATTTTATGAATTTGGGTCAACCTATTTATCGGGCAGTTTTTAAGAAAAATCTAAAGGAGAAAAATGATTAAAAAATTATTTATCATAGTATTATCGCTAGTAGTTCTATCTGGCTGTGGCTCCTCAAGCAGCATGTATAGTGAAATTGAGGCAGCTGCTAATCGAGCTATTAGAGTTGATTTATCAAAAATTGGCGATAATAATTGTGTTAAGAAGTATTATTCCTATTATTTGAATTTAAATGTTGGAAGAGTCGAAAGCGATGACTTATCTAATATCTTTTCCATTGATGGTAATAGTGCCTCTTTGTCTTTAGATGTTACTAGTATTGTTAATGACTCAATATTAACTGATACTAATGAGTTTAATATTAGAGATATTGGTTCGTTGGAAGATCCGATATATTCAAAGCTTTCACTGTTTACCAATCGTAATGGGGATATTATTCCATACAAATTGTCAGTTGCTGATTGCGAAGATAAAAATTATTTTATAATGATTCAAACTAGTCAATTTGTCTTTGTGGGCATAAGTGATAGGGCTAGTTGCTCAAATACCATATATGAAATGCTAGTCATGTTAAGAACAGCACTGGTTGAGACAACCCAAGTAATATTGGATTTTTCTAGCGATAGTATTATTTCAAGTAATATAAATGTCATTACTATTTTTGAAGAAATAGTTCCTGAATCCGGTTATCTAATCGATTATGTAAATGACTGGAAAGATGATACTACATTTATTAAAATAGATAATATGCTGCAGGATAACGAAAACCAGCAACAGAATGATGACCAGCAATATGGTGATAATCAAGGGGGAGATATAGATGAGTATATTCAAGAAAATTAGTCAATTGTTTTTTGAAGAGGTAGATGAAGAAACAGTTTATGATGAAAAAACTAATAAAATAACTAGCAAAACGGTAAAAGTTGTCGAAAAAGAACCTCAGAAATCAGAGGTTAAAGCTGTTAAAAAACAACAACCACTTGAGCAAGTTAAACCAAAACAGGAAACAATTGTTGAAAAAAATAGCGAACCAACCTTTTTGAATATTTCTAGCAATAAAACTAGCAATACAGAGGTAAAACCAGCGCCAGTAAAAAAAGAAAAAACTGAATATATTCCAGTAGAAGTTATTTCACCTATTTATGGAAATGATAAGGAACTTTACAACACCAAAACAAACAATTATGTTTACGAAAGTTCAACTACAACAACTAAAAGCGTTTTGAATACAGTTTTCTCTCCTATTAATGGTGATTGTGCTACAAGTGTAAAGGAAACTGCTGTTGAAGTTGATGAAAGAATCGCAAATATGACCATTGATGATTTTTTAACAGAAATTGATGAAAATCAGGTTAAAAGAATTGAACCACCTCATTCAAAAGTTGAAATAACAGCCGAAGAAAAGTCAGAAAAAGAAATTAAAGAAGAACCATTAACTATTGAAAATCTATCATTATTTGATGATTTTAAAGAGTCTTAGTGATTCTTCTTTTTTAGTTGTGCTATGATTGTTTCTTTATTATTCTCTATTCTATTTTCAATGACATCAAGTAATATTTTATTTAGCTGATAATTGATATCTTCTTTACAATATCCCAAATCAATCAAATCATTTCCTTTGATGGCTAAAGAAGAAAGGCTATAACAACTGTTATTAATCATAATCTCATTTAAGTTTTTAATAAATGTGTCAAAATAATCTTCATCTACAAGCTCAAGTTGTTTTTGATAATACATTAAGTCAGATAGGTTTTCTTTTCCATATTCATTTAAGTGCTTTTTTATTGATATTTCGTCATTTTGGATAAATAAATGGGTATTTTTAATTAGAAAACATACTTTTTCCCTAATCTTTTTAGGATAATGGTAGTCTTGAAGGATGTCTGAATAATCATTAAACAATTCATAAAACAGTGCTAAACGAACTGCAAAATTTTGGTTGGT
>JAEDOA010000166.1 GCA_016302195.1 Erysipelotrichaceae bacterium
TCATAATACACGTGAATTTGAACGTGTTGAGGGACTAAAACTTGAAGATTGGTATAGTTAAACCATTTTTAAAAATTTACGAATTTATATGTTATTTAAATTATACCATACATTTAACAATATATCAATAATTTTTTGATAATTTATTGCCATACTAAGCTATTGAAAATAGGTATATTGATAGTGACTGGTGTTAATTTTAATTACAATAAACCATAGGAAAATACTATGATTTTGCCGAACAACGCAATAGTACTACACAAAGTATATATTGTGATTGTTGAGAGACTAATAGCTAAAAAATAAGGGGGCTTTCACAAGCCCCTTTTGTCATATGTTTTTATAATTCTGTAATTATGTCAGAAAGATACTGCTGTATAGTCAAAGCGTCATTTGCTGTTACAGCACCATCACCGTTTACATCTGCATTAATCAAGCCTAACTGATTAAGATGATTTTCAGCAGGATTTGCTATATATGCCGTAATTGCAAGTACATCTGAAATATTAACTTCAGTGTCACCATTGGCATCACCTGTCATAAAAATGTAAGGGTTGTAATCGTATACACCGGTAATCGAATAACCATCAAGCATTGAATATCCGTCAATTCTTGAAAGTGCGTGATGTTCAAAATCAGTATTTATTGAAACAACTTCGTCAATATTCTGTAAAATCATACGCATAGCTTCGGTTTTGGAACTCCACCCTGTACCTTTATCGTTATAGCATATCTCAAAACTATCGAAATTTTCCGAAACGTCTTTAAGGCTGAATCCTGTGCCTTCAAAAAAGCTAAAATCTTCTTTTGTAAGAGAAACACCTTCTTTTACAGAAATTCTTGTTGTAGATTTGGCAGATGTTGTGCTTTCGTGTGTATAGCCCCATACAATATCAGTATCTTCAACATCAGGATTTTCAGCCATTGCCTTTTCAAGATTGCAAGCATATGAATAGTTAAAAACTCCCCTGCTGTTTTCAGCAGTATCAAATATTTGATATACATTATCACCATTTAATTTGCTATATCTGAATTCTTTGTCATCATAATCAAAGTTAAAATCATCTATACTGCAATTATCCTTAAGTTTGAAAATAATGCTGAAATCCGTAAAAGAATAGTAATAATCCTCAGCATATTTATCTGTATAATATGTTATGCACATATTACTGCCGTTTTCAACGTCAGGAACAGCTCTGTTATAAAAAGTCATTATTGTACCATCATCAAGGATTTCAGAATAATTACTATATTCGGAAGAAACCTTTACAACAAGAGGTTTGTTGTATTCAACGCCGAAATACCCGGCATTTGAATTTATAACAGATATTGATGATAAAAGAGTAAGCATTGAAACGGATAAGGATAACAATTTTTTCATAAAAATCCCTCCTCAGTTATTAGCCTATGTTATTATTATTGAAAAAGAAATGTAATATATTAGTTGTGATACGTACTCCAGATGTTCCAGTATATCTTTGTGCAGTTTGGTCCATTGTTCCACCTGTTACAATTCCCATGACAACATTTTCTTCTTGACCATTATAATTGTTATATGTAAAATAAGCAGGTCCACCACTATTTCCCCCACTTGCACAATTTGTTGATGCAAAACGCAATTTACGAGCTAAAAAATAGTCATCACTTATATACATTTCTGCATTTCCAACACTTTTATAACGGGTACCCAAAACAGCAGTACCACCATAATTTATTTGTGCTGGGAAACCACTTGTAGTTATTTCACAATGATTATTAAGAAAGTCATTAGTTACAACACCAATTTCAAATATCCCATACTGTGATAAATCTTCTTCAACATATATTAAAGCATAATCATAAGAGTCAATAGCATCAGGAATAGTTAAATTGTCATAATTAAGCGGTACATGAAATTGCATTTTTGATGAATTAGAGGAAATGGTTTTTATAGTATTACTATTTTCATCTTTTATGATTATATTATAAATTTGATCTTGAGCAAAAAATTTATGATTAGATCTATCATAAACTACATGTGCACAAGTAGCAATTAAATGACTTCCAATAATAAATCCAGTTCCATATTCAGGTGTATTGTTGTAAATATGACTTAACTGAACAACAGAGGTATCAGAATCCGGCACTCTATTTTCAGGAACAGAGCCACCACGTGTATTTACATTGTTATCAACACTAAGCAAATCAAGCGGATAACTATCTCTTTTATTGGTAGAAGAATCAAAATACATATAATCTGTACTTTTATTAAATGCATTTGTGTTATTAATTGGATAACAAATAAAAGAAAGAATAAAAATTGATACTGCTATCAAACAAGCCAAAACACGAAAAACTGAAACGCCTTTAGTTTTCATTTCTACAACACTCCTTAAAAGTCCATACCTACAAGATGGCGCTGAACAGCTATTGAATCAATCTGACTTACCATATAATCGCCATTAAAATCTAAAGCTGAAAGGTCTGAAACTTCAAACTGCCCTCTAAGATATGACTGAATGTAAATAACGTCTGCAATATCAACACTGCCGTCACCGTTAGGGTCTGTGCTATTGCCTGTGGCAAATGCATTGAAAGTTAATGCAGATACTGCCATTGTTGCCATAATGGCTGTTGTTAAGAT
>JAEDOA010000038.1 GCA_016302195.1 Erysipelotrichaceae bacterium
GCCTCTTTTAATATTTCAACCATGTCCTTGACAAGTGGTACTCTTGGGTTGGCAGGAGAGCACTGGTCTTCAAAGGCAAGCATAGCAATTTCATCAACGTGATCAAGCCATTGCTGCTGGTCGATACCTAGACTTCTAAAGTCAGTTGCCAAGCCAATCTCTTTCGCAAGATTTTCACAGGCAGTAGCTAAAGCTTCAACTGCTTGTTGAGTATCACTATACTGTAAGTGAAGTAAGGCAGCAATCTCTTCATACTTTTTATCTGCACAATACTGGTTGTATTTTGGCCATACTGATAATTTTGTTGGCACCTGTCCATTATATCTAATTACTTTTGGTAATAGGATTGAACAAGTGTAGCCATGTACTGTATGGAATTCTGCGCCAACTTTATGAGCTAAAGAGTGTGTCATTCCTAAGAAGGCATTAGCAAATGCCATTCCGGCAATAGTTGCCGCATTATGCATCTTTTCTCTTGCTTCCAAATCGTTTTTGCCATCTTTTACTGCTCTTGGCAAATATTGGAATACTAGTTTGATAGCCTGTAAAGCAAGACCATCAGTATAGTCATTTGCCATTACAGACACATATGCTTCAATAGCATGAGTTAATACATCCATACCTGTCATTGCGGTTGATTTTGGTGGCAAATTGGTTGTGAACTCAGGATCGATTATCGCTACTGTTGGAGTTAGTGAGTAATCAGTAAGTGGATATTTCTTCAGGTTTTTCTTGTCGGAAATAACCGCAAATGGTGTTACTTCACTTCCTGTTCCTGAGGTAGTTGGGATACATATTAATTTAACCTTGCGTCCTAATTGAGGATATTTGAAGGCTCTTTTTCTAATATCCATAAATTTCTGCTTTAAATCATCAAAATTAACCTCAGGATGTTCATAGAATAACCACATTCCCTTAGCAGCGTCCATTACTGAACCACCACCTAATGCGATAATAGTATCTGGTGAGAATGAAGTCATTAATTGCGCTCCACGCTTAACTGTCTCAATATCTGGATCAGGTTCAACATCGCAGAATAGTTGGATTGATACTTCGTTTCGACGTAGGTTTAGCTGTTCAGTAATCTTGTTTAAGAAACCGAATTGAACCATTGAACTATCAGTTACGATAAATACTTTATTGACGTTGTCACATGATTTTAAGTATTGGATAGAATTTCTTTCAAAGTAGATTTTACTTGGGACTTTGAACCACTGCATTGTATTTCTCCTTTTTCCGACTTTTTTGATGTTTAATAGATTAATAGCGCTAACATTTCCGCCAACAGAGTTACCTCCATAACTACCACATCCTAAAGTAAGAGATGGTAAAAATGAATTGTAGACATTACCAATACCACCAAAGGTTGATGGGCTGTTCCAAATAATTCTCATGGCTTTACAGTTTTCGCCATATTCATCTGCCATCTTTTGGTCGTGACAATGGATGGCTGCTGAATGTCCTAGTCCCGCAAATTCTACTGATTGACTAGCTAATTTAAAGCCTTCTTTTTCGTCTTTTACTTTATAGAAAGCTAATACTGGGGCCAGTTTTTCTCTTGACATTGGTTCCTTTGGCCCAATAGTATCACAATAGCAAGCTAATAATGTTGTATCATCGGCAACCTCGATACCTGCCCATTTAGCAATTTCTGTTGCTGGATGACCAACAACATCTGGATTTAAATGAGCTGAAGCCACATTTTCATCTTTTGAAGTAACAAAGAACATCAGCTTTTCTAGTTTTTCCTTTTCCTGTTCAGTACAGAAGTGAACCTTAAAGTGCTTAAATAAGCTGACTGCTTGATCAAATACCTCTTCATCGATGATAATTGATGATTCAGATGCGCAAATCATTCCGTTATCAAAGGACTTAGAAATAACTATGTCATTTACAGCCTGTTGAATATTGGCTGATTTGTTAATATAAGAAGGTACATTTCCTGCTCCAACTCCTAAAGCTGGTTTGCCACATGAATAGGCTGCCTTAACCATGGCATTACCACCAGTTGCTAAGATGGTAGCAACATTTGGATGGTTCATAAGTGCGTTGGTTGCCTCTAATGACACATGTTCAATCCATTGAATACAATTTTCAGGAGCACCAGCTGCAATAGCAGTATCTCTCATAATGGTAGCTGCCATTTTTGAGCATTTAAATGCTGATGGGTGAAATGAGAAAATAATAGGATTTCTCGTTTTTAATGCGATCAAGCATTTGAAAATAACAGTGCTGGTTGGATTGGTAACTGGTGTAATGCCACAGATTACTCCAACAGGATCTGCGATTTCGGTAATACCGGTAACAGGATCTTCCTTAATAACTCCAACGGTTTTTAGATGACGCATGTTGTTAACAACATATTCGCAAGCAAACAGGTTTTTGGTAGCCTTATCCTCAAATACACCTCTTTTTGTTTCCTCTATAGCCTCTCTAGCTAATATACCATGATTATCCAAACCGGCTACTGAGCATTTAGCTACTATATAATCAATCTGCTGCTGGTCTAATTCTAAAAATTTCTGTAAAGCTATTTGGCCTTTTTCAACTAGATCATTGATTTCTTCATTTATATTTAGTTGTTTGTTTTCACTCATAAATCTACCTCGTCTTTCCAATGTTTATTTTACTTGATAATGTGAAATAATCAACAAATATGCACCATATTGTGAAAGAATTAACAAACATAACAATTGAAAACGCTATCCTAAAAGCATAGCGTCGTTGTTTAATTCACTGTTGGTTATTTGGGCAAACTTGTTTATTAAATCTTCTTTCTTTAGCTTCTTTTTTTGCTCGCCAGAGATATCAAAGATTATTTTTCCATCATTCATCATTATTAGTCTATTGCCATAATCAATGGCATCCTGCATGTTGTGAGTAACCATAATAGTCGTTATGTGATTTTCATTAACTAATTTATCGGTTATTTCCAAAACGTTTCTAGCTGTAATCGGGTCAAGAGCTGCTGTATGTTCATCTAAAAGCAATAAACTCGGCTTTTTAATTGTCGCCATAAGTAGAGTTAAGCCTTGTCTTTGTCCTCCTGATAACAAACCTACCTTGCTGGTTAATCGATCTTCTAAATGCAGGTTTAGTAAAGACAGGTTTTGCTTAAATAATTCTTTTTCTTTATTAGTTATGCCGTATCTTAGATTTCTTTTTTCACCTCTATGTAAAGCAAGGGATAAATTTTCCTGGATTTCCATATCAGCTGCTGTTCCAAGTAGGGGATCTTGAAAGACTCTAGCGATGTACTTGGCTCTTTCAAACTGTTTTAATTTGGTAATGTCATTGCCATCTAATACAATACTGCCATCATCAATCTGATAAGTTCCAGCAATGCAGTTTAATAAAGTGCTTTTTCCTGCTCCGTTTGAGCCAATAATAGTTAAGAAGTCCCCCTCATTAAGATGAAGATTTAGATTTGTTATCGCTTTTTTTTCATTGACAGTATCCTTATTGAATACTTTTGAGATGTTTTCAACTTTTAACATATTTATTGTCCTTCCATTTCTTTATTTGCATTACCTAATGCTAAAAAGACGGCAACGATAATAGCTGTAAATAATTTTAGGTCATTTGAGTTGATTCTCAACCATAGAATAATAACCATTACGATATAGTAGATAATTCCACCAACAATTGTTGAGGTCAGTCTTACGTAAAAATTTGTGCATTTAGGTAGCAAGAACTTGACGATGCATTCTCCAATAATAATTGCTGCCAAACCGATAACAATCGCGCCTTTACCCATGTTGATATCACAGAAACCCTGATATTGACTCATAAGTCCCCCACTTAAGGCTACAAGTCCATTGGAAAGGGCAAGAGTGATGATTTTACAGGTATTATTATTAATACCCATAGCCGTAGACATTTGACCATTGTTGCCACAGGCTCTGATTGCTCTTCCGATATTTGTACCGAAAAACCAATATATTAATGCAGTCAATATAGCAGCAATGATTAATAGGGTTATCAGAGAGGAATTAATATTTCTTGCGCTGACTAACAGGTTGAACACATCGGGATTGCATCCGACATTAGCTGAACCGTTAGTTAGCTTTAGATTGATTGAGTATAAACCAAATTGCACCAAAATCCCAGCTAAGATAGCTGGAATTTTGGCTTTGGTATGTAAAAGAGCAGTTGTGGTTCCAATTAGTAGCCCAAATATGAAAGAAGCTGTTAATGAAAGAAGAGGATTGATATTGGCGGTAATCAACATGACTGATACAATACCGCCACTACTGAATGAACCATCAACACTTAAATCTGAAATGTGTAATATTTTAAATGTCAGATAGACTCCTAAGGCCATGATGCCCCAGATTATTCCTTGAACAATACCTGATGGTAATCGAGTTATTAAATTTGATAGGGTAATCATTTTATTCTCCGATTGCTACATATCCTTCAGGAACAGTAATTGATAATGCCTGACAAATCTCTTTGTTGAATTTTTTAACAGGATTTGGGAAGTATTCAATTTCCATTGTAGATATATCAGCTTCACCCTTAAGGATTTTAACGGCCATTTCACCAGTAAGTCTGCCTAATTGGTAGTAGTCAATTGATAAGGTCGCAATTCCACATTTTGAAGCGATACCTTCTTCTCCTGCAATAATAGGAGTATTTGTTTTAGAAGCAAATGAATGGATAATATCAGCTGAAGAAGCGGCTGTGTTATCAGTTGGGATGAATAATGCATCAACTTCGCTGGTTGCCTGAGCGACAACTGTACCAACATCGTTAGTATCTGAGAAAGGGAATTCCTTAACTTCTAAGCCTAATTTTTTAAGTTCATCAGAAACTACTTTAACCTGATATTTTGAATTAACTTCACTTGAGCAGAACAGAATGCCGATTGTTTTAGCTTGAGGCAATAGTTCTTTAAACATAGCTGCCTGTTCAGTTAATGGCGCTAAATCGCTTGTTCCTGAAATATTACGTCCTGTAACACCATCGAAATTATCCAAGTTTAAGGCTGCACCATATTCAGTAATAGATGTGCCTAGAATTGGAATTTCTGTAGTAGCAGTTGCGGCAACTTGTAATGCAGAAGTAGCATTAGCAAGTATTAAGTCAACCTGATCAGAGACAAACCCTGAACAGATAGTAATACAGTTATTAACTTCGCCAGCGGCTATTTCTTCAACAATTGTGACTTTATCGCCGAATTCTTCAGTCAAGACATCTTTAAAGCCTTGGGTTGCTGCATCTAGGGCTGGATGCTTAGCTAGCTGACAAATGCCAACAACGATTGTCTCATCTTTTGTACTACAAGCAACTGTAGAAAGTAATAAAAGGGAAGATAATAGGATAACTAATAATTTTTTCATAACGTGACCTCCAATAAAAAAGCTGTCTTGCGACAGCTAGTTAACCAAAAATATATACTAGATAAGATAAAAACCATCGCATTTTCTACATTAAAAATTTATTACTGCTAAAGTAATAATAGTTAAAATAGAAAACGCTAAATGTAAAGTTCTTACTCATAGTATCTACCTCTTGAAAAGATTTTACACTAGCTTGTAATCTTTTTCAAGAGAAAAATGAAAAAATTGAAAACTAATCATTTTTTGAATATATGATAGTATATGGTATAATTTTTATAGGTGATTATGATGAAAAATGTTGTTTGCATCGGAGGGGGTACTGGACAATCCGCCCTGCTTAGAGGATTAAAACAAATAAAAAATATTAATTTAAGTGCTATTGTGGCGGTTGCAGATAATGGAGGTTCAACAGGAAGGCTAAGAAACGATTTGAATATTCCTGCTATGGGCGATGTTAGAAGCGTTATGGTTGCTTTAGCTGATTCTGAAGATTTGATGACTAAGATAATGAATTACCGCTTTGATAATAGTGCAGGGGAATTGGCTGGTCATAATCTAGGAAATATCATTATTTCAGCATTGACAGTTGATAGTCATGATTTTTATAAGTCGATTGAATCGCTCTCTTCAATCTTGAATCTAAAGGGAAGGGTTTTACCAAGTACAACTGAGAATGTTTGCTTAAAGGCGACAATGTCAGATGGTAGTGTTATAACTGGTGAATCCCAGATTAGAGATAGCGAATTAGATATTGTTTCGGTTTTTTACGATAAGCCGGTTAAGACTTATAACAAGGTAATACAAGCGATTAAAAAAGCTGATTATATCATTGTGGGAATTGGTTCTTTGTTTACCTCCATCTTGCCTAATTTGATTATTGATGATATTAAACAGGCTTTATATCAATGCAAAGGCAAGGTCATTTATTATTGTAATAGTATGACTGAAAAGGGCGAAACAACTGACTATACCGTTGAGGACCATGTTAACGCCATTGAAAAGCATATAGGTAAAAAGACGATTGATGCTGTTGTCTTGAGCAATGACTGTATCCCTCAATATATCTTGGATAGATATGACGCAGAGGGCTCAAAAGAGGTTATTTTAAGAGATACAAAGCATGATTATCAGGTTTTCTCATTTAATTTGTTGAGCTTTGCCAATGATTTGGTAAGACATGATCCTGATAAGGTTAGAGATAGTTTTATAGAGGTTACTAGGAGAATTTAATGTCATTTGCTTCAGATGTTAAGGATGAAATAAGCAGAGTTCAATTGGACGACAATCAGACAAAGGCAAGATTATCTGGAATTATTCAGTCTCTTGCCTCTTTAAGCATCTCAAATAAGGGCTTATCTTTGGTATTAAAAAGCAGTAATGCTAATGTCAGTAAAGCAGTAGCTAAAGATTTGAAAAAACTATATGACGTTAGAAGTGAATTTGTTATCAGCAAACAAACAAAGCTTGATAAAAGAAATGTCTATTCAATGGTTATTGATGAAAAGGTAAAGGATATTCTAAATGATTTGGATTTATGGACTGATCGAGGCTTGTTAGATCATCCTAGAATGATGTTTTTATCAAATGATGAGATGATAAAGGCATATCTGGCAGGTCTTTTTATGGCTAATGGCTCGATAAATAGCCCAAACAGTACTAGTTATCATCTAGAGATAAAAGTAAACAGTGAAAAGCATGGCAGCTTTGTCATAAAGCTGTTAGAGAGATTTAATATCACAGGCAAAATGATAGAGAGAAGAAACAGCTATTTTGTCTATGTTAAATCAAGTGAGATGATAGGCAATTTTTTGATTCTGATATCAGCTTTTCAAAGCTTGTTATATTTTGAGGATGTTAGAATTCAAAGGGATTTGAATAATAGCATTACCCGATTGAACAATATCGATATCGCCAATGAACAGAAAGTGCAATCTCTTTGCGAAAAACAGCTTAAAACTATCGCATTTCTAAAAGACAATGATTTATACAAATTGTTGTCAGATAAAGAAAAGGAAATAGCTCAGTTAAGATTAGATAATCCAGAGGAGAGCTTGTCCAGTTTGGCTCAGCTTTACAAACAACGTTATGGAATTGCGATTACTAAGTCTGGTGTTAGACACCGTTTTGATAAAATTGAGGAATTAGCAGATAAATACAGAAAGGATGATTAGCTTGAGATTTTTGTTATTGATTATACTAGCGGTATTATTCGTGGCGTTATTACCACTTATAGGGTGGATTGCGCTGATATTTTTGTTATTATTTGTTGCTTTTGCGATAAAAGTGGCTATAGAATCACGAAAAATAAAAAAAGAGATAGAGAGTAATCCAACACAGTATTATAATAATATCAACAAAAACAAAGATGTAATCGATGTCAGTTATAGGGAAAAAGAGATAGAAAAATAGGTATTGAAATGTTTAGAAGAGCAAACCAACAGGATAAAAGAGTAATATTTGATTTATATGCCAAACAACCAGTGATCCATGAAAGTCAGGATGACTATTTTAATTGTTCCTTCATAGCTAAGAATACGATTGTTAATGAAATTAATGGGCATGTTGTGGCTTCTCTTCAGCATGATTACCATAAAGTTATGTTCAATGATTTGCCGATAGTTACTTCAGTAATCTTTGCTCAGTTTTCAGATCGCACCAAGCCAAGTAGAGCTTTGGAGAATTTAAGAGCCGAGGCGATTAAGCAGGAGAGCTATAAAACGTTATTTACTTTTATCAATTGCGATAATAATAAGGAATATCAAAAATACGGCTTTGATGCGGTCTATTACAAAAGAGCTTATAGTCTAAACAAAAAGGATTTTAAAGAAATAACATATAGTTGCGTCAGCAAGGATTTTAATGTCGACGAATTGTTAAGAGTCTATCGAAAGTTTACGGAAAAATTCACTGGCTATTTTTATCGAGATAGAGATTATTATGTTAACCTGATAGACTTATTACAAAGCAAAAGAGGTAATTTAGCTTGTTGTTATGATAGTGAGAACAAATGTGTTGGCTATATGATTTATTTTATTGATTCTTCAAAGGTAATAGTGAAGGAATTGATTTATTTAAATGGCTACGCTTTAAGCAAGCTTTTGAGCTATTGTTTAAGAATAAAAGAAGATATTCTAGTATATGTATCAAATAATGAGGATTTATCCAAGATATTTGGCAAGGTTCCTTATAAAAAAGTTATTTCTACACTAGTAAAAATCAATGATTTTGACCTGTTTAACAAGCTTTTTGCCTGCAAGGTTTCCTCTTCAATAACCGCCTTTAAACAGGATAAAAGACCTTTGTTTTTAAGCGATGTCAGGTATATGTAATTGTGTTTGTTATCTGTAATATTTACATCTATCAAATTGACAATTATTCACCAAAAGAATTATAATTTATCCGTAAAGAAAAATTATAGGAGGATTTTTTAAAATGTCAGTTAAAGTTGCTATTAACGGTTTCGGTCGTATTGGACGTTTAGCTTTCAGACAAATGTTTAATGCTGAAGGTTATGAAATCGTAGCTATTAATGATTTAACTAGCCCAAAGATGTTAGCTCACTTATTAAAGTATGATACTGCTCAAGGTGGTTATTGTGGACACATCGGTGAAAACTTACACACAGTTTCTTCAAAAGAACCTGAATTTGAAGAAGATGGAAAGACAGTAAAGGTTCCTGGATCTATCACTGTTGATGGTAAGGAAATCACAATTTACTCTATGCCAAAAGCACAGGATTTACCTTGGAAAGAATTAGATGTAGATGTAGTATTAGAATGTACAGGTTTCTATACTTCAAAAGCAAAGGCACAGGCTCATATCGATGCTGGTGCTAAGAAGGTTGTTATTTCAGCTCCAGCTGGAAATGATTTACCAACAATCGTTTATAACGTTAACCATACAGTATTAAAGCCAGAAGATACAATTATCTCTGCAGCAAGCTGTACTACTAACTGCTTAGCTCCAATGACTAAGGCATTAAACGACTATGCTCCAATCGTTAGTGGAATCATGACTACTGTTCATGCTTACACTGGTGACCAGATGATTCTTGATGGACCACACAGAAAAGGTGATTTACAAAGAGCTAGAGCTGGCGCTGCTAATATCGTTCCTAACTCAACTGGTGCTGCTAAGGCTATTGGTTTAGTTATTCCTGAATTAAACGGCAAGTTAATCGGTGCTGCTCAACGTGTTCCTACAGCTACTGGTTCAACAACAATTTTACATGCTGTTGTTAAGGGTAAGGATGTAACTGTTGAAGGTATCAACGAAGCTATGAAGGCTGCTGCTAACGAATCATTCGGTTATACAACTGAAAAATTAGTTTCTAGCGATATCATCGGTATGAAGTATGGTTCATTATTCGATGCTAACCAGACAATGGTTGCTAAGATTGATGAAGAAACTTACCAAGTACAAGTTGTTTCTTGGTACGATAACGAAAACAGCTACACTAGCCAGATGGTTAGAACAATCAAGTACTTAGCTAACGTTAAGTAATTATAACTGTTTATTAAGGCGTGATGAAAATATCACGTCTTTTTATGTGTTTTAATATATTTATGAAATAATGGGTTTGATACAAATTGTGTGGCCCCACAAAAAGATGTAGTCATATAGTGTGATAACGCTTATGCGAATTGTGTGCATATGTACTACCACACTATATGCAGTTGAATTACCACAACCCCAGAAGTTGAAGTTATCTTATAATTTCTTGAGGTTCTAGGAAAATTACCATTAAGTTAAGAACACATCACTATGTACTATGACTATTGATGGCAATTCTTTATCGGCATTTTTCATTTTGCCTGGCTATCGAAACAAAGGTGCATATCAAAGGAATAAGGAATATGTCATTACTAATTGAATATATTCACTTCTTTTAATAGCTACAATTATAACAAACAAAAGTGTAGCCATAACAATGTTCGCAAGACTTATATCCTTTTGCATTAGACACAGGAACTACTGTATAATATTTCATCCCACTACAATCTTTTCTTGAGTGAGCTATGCCATTTCTTGACACGAAAACAACATAGTAATGAATTGGTTCTTTATATTCGTCTTGACACACAGAACATTTGTACAATTTATAACCGTCTGAACCTTTTCGTGAATCGACGGTTTTAGCCAATGCGTAATTATGGTCAGTAATTGTTCCGTAAGTCTTTATTAGTAATTCGTTCTGACATCGCGAGCATATTTGTACAACTTTTCCGATTTCTATACATGTTGGAGGAATATCTATTTCTTCTCCATAATCATGCCCTAATTCAGTGATTTCTTCTTCAAATTCTAAACCGCAATTTTGACATTGGTGAGATATGGTTCCTTTATCTATACATGTTGGCTCAATACGATTTAGTTCAATAAAATTATGTGGTATTGCTTCAATTTCTTGATATATAATATTTCCACAGTAAGTGCATTTATACATAATTTGTCCTACTGAGCTACATGTTGCTTCTATTGTAATTGTTCCTTCATCATATGAATGAAACTTTGAGTTTGCTTCCTTTAATTCAGTATATTCTTTTTCGCATTTTAAACATTTATATGTTTCTTTTCCATCTTGAATACAGGTCACTGGAACATTCTCTATTTGAATATAATCGTGATCACATGACAGTAATGATATTAATTTAAATATAATAAAAAGGACTAATACAAGAATAATATAACCAGTAACAATTCGTTTAATCCATTTGATAACAAAAGAAAAAAACAACGATATTTTACTTCTGCCTTTTGACTCAAATGATTCATTAACTAATTCATTTGTTTCTACTTTTTTCTTTTTTCTGAATTTTTTTAACAAACCAAATTTTGTCTTTTTATTTTTTGAATTAAAAACATAGTCATGATTATTGACTGTACTTGATTTGTTTGTAAAACTAGCTGTTTTATTCTTTTGGGTTAAAGAATTTGATTTCTTGTGCTTATTTAGAAACTCCTTTATTTTCATATTGCCCTCACACATAAATTATAAAAGTGTTATTTCACTAGTATTCTACCATATAAACATAAAAGAAAAATGATAACCATTTAATTTTATATTATATTATTTTTGATTTATGAAATAAAGGTTCTATATAGAGACTGTAAGTTACAAAGTAATGCTTAGGTAAATTTTTATTTTTAGGTACTATATTTGTGATAAGCACATCTTCATTTTTATTGTAAGTGCTTGCTTTTGTTAACAATTTGTCAATATTTAGTGATATAATTTAAATGACGTTTTAAGGAGGATTTTATATGTCTAAACGTACAGTTAGAGATTTAGATGTAAAAGGAAAAAAGGTTATTGTCAGAGTTGATTTCAACGTTCCACACAAAGGAGATGTAATTACTGATGACAATAGAATTGTTGCTGCCTTGCCAACTATTAAATACTTATTAGATAATGGAGCAAAGGTAATCTTATTATCACACTTAGGAAAAGTAGATCATAAGGATCCTGAAAAGTGTGAAGCTGATAAGGCTAAGAATAATATGGCACCTGTTGCTGTTAAATTACAAGAATATTTACCAAATAACAAAGTTACTTTCGTAAATGCTACTAGAGGAACAGAATTAGAAGAAGCAGTAGCAAGCATGAACGAAGGCGATGTTGTATTAATGCAGAACACTCGTTATGAAAAGGGTGAAAGCAAGAATGATCAGGATTTAGCTAAATACTGGGCTTCACTTGCTGATTTATTTGTTTCTGATGCTTTCGGTTCAGTTCATAGAGCACATTCATCAACAGTTGGTATTGCTCAATATTTACCAAGTGCAGTTGGATTCTTAATTGAAAAAGAATTAA
>JAEDOA010000167.1 GCA_016302195.1 Erysipelotrichaceae bacterium
ACTGGTGGATCAGGAATTGGATCTGGACCAGGTTCTGGATCTGGATTTGGATCTGGTTCAATAATTACATGTTTTTTAACAGTAAGTTGTTTTTCAATTGAATTACTTCTTACATCGACAATGCTATAGGCATAATAACCACGAATTGTATATGTAACATCCTCATTAGTATCATTAATAATATCATATGAAGCGGATGGTTCATGAGAAGAGTAGGTTATTGTTTCACCAGTGGTGTTATTGGTAATATCTACAAAATACATAATATTTCCATCAATCCAGCTAGGATCAAATCTTCTAACACCTTTATATACGTGTCCATCCTTAGATTTCATTTCTAGTACTTTTGTTACAACTTTTGTTTTTTCTTCATCTGGATAATTAGCCCAGTTAACGATTAATTTTTGATTTATTTCATCGTATTCTACCTTGAAATCGGTAATTGATTCAATAGTTGTTGGTGCTTCCCAATCTTGAACTGAAGCAAACTGAGAAAGAATATAACCAGTAGTTTGATATTTAGTATCCGCATAAGAAGGTAAAGCAGTGTATGGATACAATCCTTCAATATGAGTAATCTGAGTAACGGATGAAGGTTTGTTATTTGTATGAGTAGGTCTACCAAAAGCACTTTCAACAGAATCAATCAAAGCATTAACAGCTGCTATGTCCTTTAAACTATGGGCGTAACTATATGACATATATGTGGTTGAATCCTGATATCTTCCTGTGTCGTAACCCATCCAGAATGAGAATGAATAGTCATTTGTTCCCCAAATATATAACAAATCTTTTTCTGCAGCTGCAGGATATCCCCATTTTCTAATTACCGATAAATCGTAACCGTTTGTTCCGGTTTTACCATAAACTGTATAAGCACTTCTTTTGATACGAAGTAATCTTGTGTTGTATTCAAAGTCATCTTCGGTACCACCATTGACACCAATTTTTTGTAAATATGTTGTTAACCAGGCAGCTCCTTCTGATAGAGCTCTAGCTTGATGTGGTTTTGCGACAATTGGTTCATTTTCTGAATTGATAAATTCAATACGAGTAATCGTATGTGGAGTAGTATACATTCCACCTGAAAGTAACATGCTTTGAGCAGCAGCCATTTGAATTGGGCTAACATCATAGCCGTATGTTCCAATAGAATACTGTTCGTTCATAAAATCAACCATTGACTGATCGTATTCCAATGTTTTTAGATATTTTCTCATTACTGAAGCACCAACAGTTTCTTCTACCCAACGATACAATTTAACAGATGGTGTATTGTATGATAAAGGAAGTGTTTTTTGAACAGAAGTTTCACCGTTATACAGTCTTGAGTCATTTTGAATTTGAATATTAGTTCCTGTCCAATAAATTGGCTCATCATTAATTGTAAATGATGTACTCATACCGCAATATTCAAATGCCAATGGATAAGTAAATACTGCTTTAGATGTTGAACCTGGAGAAACTCTAGCATCATAGGCATAATTAAATATTCTAGCTGCATTATAATTTCTTCCACCGCAAACCCCGACGATTAATCCTGTGTAATTTTGAATTACTGCTGCAGCAGCATTAATATTGTTATCCTTGAAGGCGATTATTTCACCTCTACTTATTGCATCACAGGTTGCCTGAACTTCTTGATTTAATCCAGTATATATTTTTACAGGAGTAGTATATGGATCAATTCCATAAGTCTCTTCAATTTCAGCAAGTACAATATCGATATATGCCTGATTTGAGATTGTACCGTCAGAGCCATCAACTGTATTAACATTATGAATAACATTACCAGCTAATAGATTCTCTATTTTTACCTTTTTAGCAAGCTGATATTCAGCATCTGATATATAGCCATGGTAATTCATTAAGTATAAAACATCTGCTGTTCTTTCTTGACAGGCTTGTAAATCATAATAAGGGTTATAAGCATTTGGGGCATTGATAATACCTGCTAGCATTGCAGCTTCAACTAAGGTTAAATCTGTACAATCTTTACCAAAATAGTATTGTGAAGCAACTTGAACACCTCTAGCATTTGCTCCATAGTTAACCTTATTTATGTACATTTCAATAACTCTTTCTTTAGAAAGAATCTTTGAAATTTGAAGTGAGAAATAGATTTCCTGCACTTTTCTGGCTATTGATGCTTCTGCAATTGTATCTACCGCAAAGTAGGTATTCTTGATAACTTGCATAGTTATTGTAGAACCACCTTGAGCGAAGGATAGAGTAGAGAGGTTAACTAACATTGCCTTAGCAAATCTAGGCAAGTCAAAACCATTATGTTCAAAGAAACGGGAATCTTCTACCGATACAAATGCATCAATTAAGGCATGGGGCATTTTATTGTATGAGAAAGAAATACGAGATTCTCTTCCTAATAAAATTACCTGTTCACCTTTATCGTCGTAAATAATTGAAGAGTCATCGCTTGCTAAATCTTCGGTTTCTAGTACAACATCTGTTTTATTTAGTATTAAATTAACAACATTTATTCCAGATAGTACAGATAACAAGCCGCCAAATACGATAACTCCCATTATCGTATTAACTATTTTTCTTCTAAATTTTTTTCTAAGAAACTTTT
>JAEDOA010000168.1 GCA_016302195.1 Erysipelotrichaceae bacterium
CCACTATTGGACTAGCCCATTGCAAATGAAAGCGCTATACTTAGCGTGGATGTTAAAATAAGTAATGTAAGGGGGAAGAAAAAATGAATAATTTCATGCAATGGATGCAGAAAAAATTAATCCCACCAATGGCTAAAATTGGTAATAATAAATATTTAGTTGCCATTCGTGATGGTTTGGTAATCACGTTGCCTGCTGTAATTGGTGGATCAATTTTTCTTATTATAGGTAATATTCCAATCACTGCTTGGACAAACTTTATCAAGCCATATAGTTGGATGTTGGGTGAAGCAGTTAATGCCTCATTCGGTATTATTTCGTTGTTAGCCACTATCGGAATTGCTTATCAATTAGGTAAAGCATTAAAGATCGATTCAATTTCTTGTGTTGGTCTTTCAGTTATGGCATTTATTTTAACGTCATTCAATGAAAAACATGTCTTAGATTACAACAACTTAGGCTCAAGCGGTATTTTTACAGCAATTTTAACCGCCTTTATCGCAAGTTTTATTTTTGATTTCTTTATCAAGAAGAACATTGTTATTAAGTTACCTAACGGTGTTCCAACTGCTGTTTCTAACTCATTCGTAGCTTTATTGCCAGGTATGGCAGTATTATTCCTATTTTGGTTAGTTAGAGTAGTTTTGAACATTAATATTAATCAAGTTGTACAAGCAATTTTCCACCCAGTTGTTTTCGCTTTGAACACTCTACCAGGTATTCTTGTTTACACTTTGATTGTAAGTTTGTTGTGGGTTTGTGGTATTCACGGTGATATGACTCTTGAAGGTATTGCCGATCCAATCTTCTTGCAATACCTTGCTGCCAACGCTACTGCTTATGCACATCACCAAGCATTGCCATATGTTACTGCATCAGGCTTCTCTAGCTTGTTAGTAAATGTCGGTGGTACCGGTGCCACATTAACTCTTTGTACTTTGATGCTCTTTTCTAAGAGTAAAACTTATCGTGACTTGGGTCGTTTAGCATTTCCAAGTTCATTATTTGAAATTAACGAACCAATTATCTTTGGTTTTCCAATTGTGATGAACCCAATGATTATGATTCCATTTATCGTAACTCCATTGGTATTGGCTACTTTATCATACATTTTAATTACAATTGGATGGATGTCAGCTCCAGTAGTTATGGTGCCTTGGACTATGCCACCAATTATCGGACCAATGATGGCCTGCGGTTGGGACTGGCGTGCAGGAGTTTGGTCAGCTGTTGAATGTATTCTTGCCGCAGCAATGTATTACCCATTCTTCAAGGCTTGTGAAAGACAAATGTTAGCTAAGGAACAAACAAATGAAGCTAAGTAAAGACCAAAAAACTCTAGATCAAATTGCCCCATTAGTTGAATATGCCTTTTTGAAAAAATATGATGTTCGAAAAGATACTAATTTTATGAGTCGATACAAGCACAGTATTGGCTATGGTGAATTTCATGACAAAAAACTTCAAAGTTATGTGATGGTCAACCAATTTGAAAATCAAGTCTTTGATCACAAAGTAAAAATGGCAGGAATCGGTTATGTTGCTTCCTATCCAGAAAATCGTGGTCATGGTGATATCACGAGGATTATGAAAGAAATTTTACTAGACTTGCATAACAATGGGGTTGCTATTTCAAATTTGGCACCTTGGTCTGAAACCTTTTACCGGCAATATGGTTATGAAAATGCCATTTATCTGAAGATTTATAACATTAAGCCATTAATGTTTAGATACTTTAAGGCACCTAAAACGGGAAAATTATTACGCGGAAGATGGTCAGATCCCGATTTACAAAAATTGGTTCTTGATTTATATGAAAAGCAATTGACTTCAGGTGAGGAACAAGACACTGTAATTCGTGAAAAATGGTGGTGGGATCGTTTAACGACTTATTATCCAGGTCGTTATACAGCAGTTTATGTTGATGAAAATGATGTGCCACAAGCGTATATGTTTTATCGAATTATTGGTAATGAGTTCGTTGCCGAAGAATTGTATTCTACTAATAAAGCTGGTGCATTAGGTATACTAAGTTTAATTGGTAGTCATATTTCATCGTGTAATAATTTTAAGTTGATTATGCCTGAGAATTCGTTTATTGAAGAATATTTCCCAGACCAAGAAGGAATCACGGTTAATACTGTTCCATATATGATGAGTAGAATTGTTGATGTATCCTTATTGTTGCCATGTTTAAAAGCTCAAGGAAGTGATAATGTTAATATAGAAATTACGGATGATCGAGATTGCTCTTGGAATAATGGTATTTGGAATATTACGACAACAGATGATAATCAGATAAAATGTCGCCGAGTTGATGGTAAACCAGATTTCAAAGGAACTATCACCGATTGGACCAAGGTTTTGCTCGGTAGATTATCGCTTAAGCGCGCTGTTAAGTTAAACCTCATAGAGCGAACCGGCTCACAGCCACTAGAATTTGAAAAAGGCGTAATTAGTTTTTACGATTATTTCTAGAACATAAAGTTTAATAATTTAATAAAACCTCTCTCCCAAATTTCTGTTACTAGATAAGAAGGATCAAGCAGTTGATAGATTGCTTGGTCCTTTTTT
>JAEDOA010000169.1 GCA_016302195.1 Erysipelotrichaceae bacterium
TTGGTGTACTACCACTAGCAGTACCTGTTTTAGCCTTTACAATCTCTTGAGATACACTAACAGTACCATAACCTGCTTCAATTGCTACATAACTAATAGTTACTTCTTCCTCGATATAGTAGAAAGTAATAACATTCGATTCTTTAGGTTCACTGATTGTTTTAACTTTGGTTTGTTCACCAACTAATTTATAACCTTTAATATCAATAGCTGTAGCTGAAACCTGCTTTCCTACACGATATTCAACTGCTGTAGTTATTGAATCAGCTAATTGAATATCAGTTTTATATTCTAAATACTGTACTTTTAATGGATATGTATTTCTATCGTAATATAAATCCAACTTCAAACCTTTCTCATCGATTACTCCACTATCAGTGCTATCAGTTTCGTTGTAAGTAAATCCTGTGATATTTAGTGGTTCTTCGCTAATGGTATCACCAATCTTGCCAGGAGCTTGAATTGAACGATATTCAGAATAACCATCGCCGTCAATATTTTGTACCCAGTGAGTAATAACATAGTAGGCATTCTCAGTATCAGCTGTGTAGTAAAATTTAATAACGTTCTCTTCTTCATTTGCAGATAATACTAAACGCTTCTGATATGCATCAGGCATATATCCAGGAATATGCTTAAATACTTCGGTTACAATAGCATCTTTTGTTGTAACTACTTTAGGGTCAGCCATTTCTATACCAGTAGCTTTGTCAATATATCTAACTGTATACTTTACATCTGGCAAAGCGATATATTCAAATATATAAACATTTTCTCCATCAATATTCATTGGCACATTGTGAGAACCAATCGTTGGATAATAACCTGTCTGATAACCATTATTTAGTTCGGTTCCTGTTTTAGCTTCAAAGGTCTTTGATGTTCCTGCTAATGCACTTCCTGTAGTTTCAGCAGCAATCTCAACATCTAATCCATTTTCATCTTTAGTAATATATTTAATCTTATACTCAACAAGTACATTTGAACTCCACTTGCCATAAACTTCCATATCTTTAGTAATAGGCATACTAGAGAAATCAAATGCTTTTTCTTCATTATTATCTAAATAGAACCAGCCGATAAATGAATATTTACCATTTTTTGGAATATCTACACCATTTATAAAGCCATTATGTACAACAATCTCATCAGGATGTGATGCTAGAGTATCTCCATCATTTTCGTAAGTCTCTCTATCTAAATAGAATTTAACTGTATGAGTAACAGGCTCCCATTTTGCATATAACAAGACATTGTCAGCAGGCATTGTTTTTTTATCCAATTTGTACTCGTCTCCAGTACATTCAGGGTTTAAATACCAGCCTGCAAATGTTACAGAGCCAGGTTCATACGCACTTGGCACGTTTGGAACAAAGTTACTAAATTCTGCTAATGATTGTTCGTATAATACATCTGCTTTTTTTACCTCATCATAACCGTCATTAAAAGTCAATGTATATTTATTTCTTGTGTAGTAGAATGCTGCTCCTGCGCAATCCGCATGATTTGCTGTACCATGATGATAAGTATAACCTTCAAACTCATATCTGTCTTCATCTGTTACATAATATCCACCAACATTTGGCACTTCAAATAGTTTTACGGTATAATCACCATTTAAATCCTGACCCAAGTAAGTCATGGTTCCATTACTACCTTTTTTACCTCTATTATAATAAGTAGCACTTACCTCTGGCATTACTCCAAAGTAGTTTGTATAAGGACCCTCACCATCGTTTGTTGCTGACCAGAATGTACTGCCTGCATTAGAAGCTATCTTTTTATACTGTTCAGAAATATTAGATCCCCATTTAGCAGTAATTGTCTCAGTTGATTTATAATTACGATTACTATAATTATAATTAAATGTCAAAGTCTTCTCAGTTCTGTCATAATATACATTCACAACACTAGAACCATCAGCTTCGACAATAACCGTATCAGATTTCACAAAAGTCCATAGATTACTATCTAATCCACTACTCAAGATGCAATCTGATGTATGAGTATGAACATCTTTTGTACATATCAATGTGTAACATCCATTATCAATTGAATGTGTATGTTCTTGTTTACCACAACCAAGGCAAGCGTCAGTATGGGTGTGAGTGACTTCGGTTTTGCCGCAGGTTGTCGGTGCAATATTACCAGTTTTTGTATTGCCAGTATATTCATACCACGTCCCATTGATATATATTACTTTTCCATCCCTCGACCATGCTTCTCTCGCAACATATCCATTGCTTGGATTAAATGGAGCGCCTATACCGGCATCCGATGCACTCCCAACACCAGCATAGCAAGTTGTATCATGCGTATGGCTCGTCTGACCACATGTATAGCAGGACTCGCTATGAGTGTGATTTTCTTTACCGCATGTTAATTTATAACACTCTTCAATAGAATGACTATGTTCTTCCAAACCACATTTGTGAGTTCCATCTTCCTTATATGTAAATTCATTTGCTGGTTTTACATAAACACTTGAAGATTTGATGTAAGAATATTCTTCATCATTAGCATTTTCTCCCCAGAATACAATTGTTACCTTAGCTGT
>JAEDOA010000170.1 GCA_016302195.1 Erysipelotrichaceae bacterium
ACGCATAAAATAAGGTGTCACAGATTGTTAAAAAGCTAGAGCCTTGATATATAAGACTCCGTTAAAGATTTTTACTTAATTTTTAGTGAGAAAGTAAAGCTATAGAAATATAGAAAAGTATGGTATTGATTATAATCCAAATATGGAAGAGTAATATCTATACCAAGAGCTTGGTGATGATGATTTGGTTGATGATGGTGCATTATATTTAGGAGATCACATGTATTTGCTACCAAATGGCGATGTAATAGATGAGAGTGAGAGACCTTTTAAAGAGCTTGGTTTTTAGGATAACTATAAGTAATTGCTTTAATTTGTTTTGGTAAGATTGCTACAATTGTTTTAAGAAAAAAGAAAATGCTTTGTTAGAAATTGTAGCAATACTCTAATGCAAAATGAAAGAACTTCAAAAGCGATAATTAGATAATATACATTGAGGATCATTATGCTTAAAAAAGAAATAATCCTAGCTTTGCAAGCTTTAAATGGATTTGGTTTATCAACTATAAAATCCTTAAGTGATTTTGCTACAACCTTAAATCTTGAGGATGATTTTGATGCAAATAAGCTACTCGATTTTTTATCTTTTGCCAAAGCTAAAAAAGCATTAAAAAGAGTCAAAGTAGAGGATTTATCTCTAAGTATTTTACAAAATGCACTAGATCTAGCTAAATTACAAATAGAAAAAGCTTCTAAATTAGGCATCAAGATAATCAGCATCAATGATAATTGCTATCCTCATTTACTTAAAGATCTCTTAAATGATAAGCAAAAGAATGTAGCTCCTATATTGCTATATGCTAAAGGAAATACTGATTTATTAAATCAAAAATCAGTTGCCATCATCGGATCTAGAACCCCAACCATAGAAGGTGAAAAAGCAGCAACATATTTTTCAAAAGAGTTTGCTTCAAATGGATTTAATATTGTCTCAGGACTTGCTTTAGGTTGCGACGCTCTAGCTCATCAATCAGCCTTAAAAGCAAATGGAGCAACAACCGCAATTTTAGCTCATGGCTTGGATGTTTCTATCTATCCTAAAGAGAATAAAGATCTTGCAAAATCTATAGTCGAGAATAATGGTTTGTTAATTTCTGAATATGGCATTGGAACTCCCTGTACCTCCTATCAACTAGTTGAACGAGATCGCCTTCAAAGTGGCATGAGTACAGCTACGGTGCTAATTCAAAGTAAAATAAATGGAGGATCAATGCATGCTGTAAACTTTGCTTTATATAATAAACGTTTACTATATGCTGTAAATTACAAAGCAAATTTAGTTGATGTATCTGTGATCCAAGGAAATATTCATTTGCTTGAAGGTAAAAATGCTTTGCCTCTTGGAGCAAACAACCTTCAAGATGTTATCTCTACCATAGATAGCAATTTATAAAAGTTTCTTCCATCCATCAAAAATGGCTAGTGCATTTTTGTGTAAAAGTACTAGCTGTTGTTTATCCAATTGAAAAGTTCCTATTTTCTAAATTATACCCATCATGTGCCGTATAGTTTAGTGATCTAGTTAGGATGAATTCTATCTAATATTTGTCTAGTTGTAATAAGAGCATAATTTGCCCTACCTAAAATCACTAAGATCTCGCCGTCAAATCACAAAACGCCCACCCCTAGCTCCTACATTTACACTTTTGAGCAAAATTTATTGGCAAAAAATCGTAAATACAAGTACCATTACGACCATTTACAGTTCTGTTTACAGGAAGATTTTTAGAGATTTAATTAAGAAAGGAGCCGCACTGTAACTCCTAGATTTCGACGACTTGAAGTCACAGTGCAAGCATTATGCAAATTATACTATCTAAATCAGCCTTTTTACTAGAGAAGAAAGATTTTAACGAATGCGGTTATGATTACGATTTGATAATCATTAAATCACGCTTACGCAAATTAGAATGTCCTCATTGCCACCGCAAACTAGCATGCAGTGGCTATTACTTGCGCACTATCATCACCGCAATTGGCAAAAAGATCATACGTATACCAAGGTTGCAGTGTGGCAATCGAGAGTGTGTTTACAAGATCACCCGTCACCTCAAAACACCGCCGATTATCAAGCCAATCCCTTACTTTATCCGTAAATTCTGCCAGCACCTACTTATCAATATTCTAGTCTTAGCTCTTGTTAAAGCCCCAAATCCATATCTAAGTAAGGTGCTGTTTAAATATTTAGAGCTTGGAGAGAAAGGATACTCCGAGCCTTTATCAATGTATGCACTTAAAGTCATACGTCGTTTTCGTTACAAAAACATAAAATTAAAAGCTGAGTTTTTGCTTTACTTTTTGATGAGCGTAGATTGCCTTGGCATAGATGAAATCTATGTCAAAAACGACAATTTATACATAAAAAATTTTATCCCTACGTTCAATCAAATACCTTTAAAAATCAAACAGTTATTACACCGTGCAAAATTTGCTTTGACCAAACCAACCGACTTTGTCCAGGCTATAAACGCACAGGCTTTATTATAAGTCCCGTACCACAAATGGTACGGGGCGTAACCACCTATGTGGTTACCATTGTGAACTT
>JAEDOA010000171.1 GCA_016302195.1 Erysipelotrichaceae bacterium
ACAAAAATAAATATCACAATGGATACAAATACTTTCTCAATTGAAGATAATGGTCGAGGTATTCCAGTTAAGAAGATGGACAATGGCGAATGGATGTGTGTAAATGCCGTAACAGTACCAATGTCTGGCTCAAACTTTAATGATGAAGACCGCGAAACAATTGGTACAAATGGTATTGGAATTAAGGCTGCATCTATTTTCTCAAAAACATTTGAATGTATTACCTGCGATGGTCAAGGAAAGATGAAAATTTCTTGTGAGAATAATCTTTCTAAGATCAATGTAAAAGAACTTGTAGCTAATAATAAAACTGGAACAAAAATTACTTTTTCGCCAGACTTCAAAAAGTTTTCAGTAAAAGGATTTGATGAAGATATTATTTTACTTGTAAAAACACGACTTAAGTTTTTATCATGGTTTTATCCAGAATGTACTTTTACTTTTAATGGTGAAAAAGTAAATATTAAAGCAGCAAAAGATTTAAGCTCGTTATTTCCACAGCCAGCCATTGTTATGAATGAGCCAAATGCTTATATTTGCGTATATCCTTCTGAGGAACCTTATATGCTTACTTATGTAAATGGTATTTCCTTGAAGGAAGGCGGAACTCATGCAGATTATATTACAAATAAGATTGTAAGCGATATTCGCGATAAAGTTTCAAAAAAATATAAAGCGATTAAGCCAGCCGATATTCGTAATCGTATTGGTATTGTTATTTTCTTAAAAGGATTTTTAAATTGTGCTTTTGATAGCCAAACTAAAAAGAAGCTTACAAACTCTTGGGGTGAAGTAGGTGACTTTATTAGAGATAACCAGCTTGATATGGACGGCTTTACAGCTAAAATTCTTAAAGAAAAGGAAATCATTGATAATATTACCGATTTATTTAGACTTAAAGAAGAACTAGCTGAACAGAAGGAATTAGCAAAATTAAATAAAGGTAAAAAAGAAGTTGAGTCTGATAAATATTTTGGACCTATTGGAAAAACTGGAAAAAAGTATCTTATGATAACTGAAGGTTTCTCTGCCTTCTCAGGTATTTCTCCAATTTTAGGTAGAAAAGGCATTGGATATTATATGCTTCGTGGTAAGTTGATGAATATTTTGGGTGAAAGACCGATTGAGTTTATGAAGAACCGAGAAATTAAAGAATTGTGTGATATTTTAGGTTTGGATGCCAATGGTAACACAGAAGATATGACTTATGATAAAGTTGTTATTTTAACTGATGCTGATCCAGACGGTTGTGCTATCGCTGGTCTTATTCTTACGTTCTTTAGTATTGTGGCTCCAAAAATGCTTGAACAAGGAAGAGTTTGTAGATTAGAAACACCTCTTTTAATTGGTAAAAAAGGTAATAAGGTTGAAGAGTATTATTTTGCATTCCCAAAAAACTCAGATCTTAAGAAAAATCTTGAGTATTTCTATTTAAAAGGACTAGGTTCTTGGGTAAAAGAAGACCTGAAACAAATTATCGAAAAAGTTGGTGGAATGGATAAACTTCTTAAACCATTTGAAATGGATAAAAGAGCCAAAACTACTATTGAAGAGTGGTATGGTGATGACTCAACTCCTCGTAAAAATTACCTGAGAGGAAGAGAGTTTCATATTGATATGGCATAAACTTGTGGGTATAATCTATATATGAGTACTGTAGAAGAAAATATAAAAATGTTAGAGTCACTTGAGCATTATAAGCTTATAGCTGATGAGAGCGAACTTAAATGGTTTTACGACCATTGTGTATATCCTCTCAAAAGAAATGAAGCTTATGCTTTTTGTCTCTCAATTCGAAAGAAAAAGCTTACTGCTGAAGATCTTAAGTCACCATTAGGGCGCGTAGAAATGCTTGATCCTCAAGTAGTATTTGCTACTGCTGATGGTGAAACAACATATGAACGCTGGAAAAAAGGGATTCGTTCTTATGAATGCCATAAAGAAGCTTTTGCTTACGGAGGACGTACGCTTCCGCCTAAAGCGATGGTTGTTTATTTCCATATTAATCCTTGTGATGAACTTAAAGTTATTGAAGACTTAAAAGGATATATCAACACTCATGAGCAAGAATTGATAAATTCAGCAATTAAAGATATTGATCGTGCAAACTTTATTGCAAATATTCTTGGTCCTAATTTATCTGATTATTTGAATAATCCTACAGCTGAAAGTTTAGATGTTATTACGAAGAGAATCGGTTCGTTGAAGATGCGTTCAGATGAAAGTGGTACGAGTCAATCTCTCTATAAAATGTGTAAGTCTCTTTCTAAAATGAAACGACTTCAATTTGATAATGTTGGTACAAAATATTGGGTAGATTTTGACCTTGATTTAAATGATTGGGGTAAATTTATCAGAGACCACAATTATGATGATGACATACTTCTTACAAATTGGATTAAATATTGTCAGGAAAAACTTGGTATAGGTAATTATGTAATAGTTGCTACTTCAGGTGGTTATCATACAATGGTAAAAAAAGATGTAATCCATTGGAACCCAAATAAGTTTATTGAAGACTTTAAGAAAA
>JAEDOA010000039.1 GCA_016302195.1 Erysipelotrichaceae bacterium
AGTCCTGTTTATTAATCCCACAATTTTCAATTATATAATCATCGCTTAATATTTCATTACCGAGTACTTTAATAGATTTAACTCTATTTTTTTCACTAAAAAAGTAAAGCAGAAAAATTGCAGATAAAACGATAATAAAAAGTAATACAAAAAGAATTACTCCTTTACGAAGTCTTAATTTTTTCTTTTGTGGTTTTCTTTCAATAAAAATTTTTTGATTCACTTTTTTTACCAATTAAATCTTTCTACTTCCATTATCATATCAAGATTATACTTTTCTTTTATTTCTTTTTTGATTTGATCTGTTAGTTGTATTACATCCATAGCACTGGCATTATCGACATTAATAATGAAATTGGAATGTTTTTCTGATACCTGTGCTCCACCAATTTTTTTGCCTCGATAGCCGATAGAATCTATTAATTGCCATGAAAACTGATTGTCTAGATTTCGAAATGTAGATCCAGCACTTGGATATTCTAATGGTTGAGATTGCATTCTTCTTTGTTGTCTATCTTTCATTAACTGATTAATTTTTTCTTTATCATCGGGCGTTAATTTAATTTTAACATTTGTAATAATCCAGTCTTTATGATTCTGAAAAATAGATTTACGATAGCCAAATTGACACTGTTGATTACTTAACCAGACAAGTTTACCATCAATTAATACTTCTACTTCTTCAACTATATCACTCATAGAGCTTTTATATGCTCCAGCATTCATATAAACACAACCAGCAATAGTGCCTGGTATACCACTGGCAAATTCTAAGCCAGATAAGCCATTCTGCATAGCTAAAAATGATAATGCAATAATTGAACAACCGCTATTGGCAATCATGCCATTATTTGTTAAATAATGATTGTTAAATGTTCTAGTTAATTTGATGATTAAGCCATCGTATTCTTTGTCGCTACACAAAATATTAGACCCATTACCAAATACTTTATAATCTATTTCATTTTCTTTCAGAATTGAGACGACTGCTGCTAAGGCAATACTATCCTTAGGATAAATTAGCTGTTTTGCAGTTCCGCCAATTCTAAAAGTAGTAAGTTGTTTAAAAGAAACATCTTTCGATATCTCGCCATATTGGCTTAATAAAGATAATAGTTGATCATTCATACTTACTTTCCTACAACTTTCTTTATAAGCTCTACAAAATCAATAGCAGCATTTTCAAAACTTAAACTTGAAGCTCCTTGTGACATCTCTTTTAATTTAGTATCATCATGAATCAAAGAATCTATTAAATTAATTGTTTCTTTTTCATTTAAATCTTTTTCTTCTAATAAAACTGAAGCCTTAGCTTCAACCATACTTAAAGCATTAACCAATTGATGATTATTTGTCACATATGGTGAAGGCACTAAAATAGAAGGTAGAGCTAATGCACAATACTCGCATAAACTTGTAGCTCCTGCTCTAGACATTACTAAATCACAATTTCCGGCAACATTAAAACCGTCAATGTAATCTGTTATCTTCACATTTTCAGTTGATTGTATTTGACTAGTAACTTGTTGATAATTATTCTTACCTGTTACATAAATGACATTATAATCTTTATCATTTAATCCTTTTAAAATACCAATCATTTTTTCGTTAACTGACTTCGATCCTAAAGATCCCATTACAATTAATAAAGTTTTTCTATCTGGATTAAGTCCAAATTGTTCAATAACACTTTTATCCTTTTGAAATCCTAATATTGCTGATTGTCTTGGATTACCTAGTAAAACAGTTTTAGATTTGTTAAATGAATCCATAACCGAAGGATAACAAATAACAACCTTATCAACAAAATGCGCTAATGTCCTATTTGCCAATCCTGCTAGAGAGTTTTGTTCATGAATAATTGTTTTTTTCTTTAATTTCTTGCCAGCTAAAATTACTGGAACTGTAACATAGCCACCAAAGCCAATTACTACATCAGCATTAAAATCCTCTACAATTTTAAGCGACTGTTTATAAGCCTTATATAATGTCAAAATAGCTTGTAATTTATGTGAACTGGAATTAAATTTAGCAGCTTTAATGCCAATAAAATCAAAACCTTGTTTTGGCAATAAATCCGCTTCCATTCTATCACTATTACCTACAAATAGTATTTTATTATCTTTATCTTCTTTAATTAGCTGATTTGCCAAGGATACAGCAGGATAAATATGCCCACCAGTACCACCTGTTGCGATAAGAATTCTCATAAAAACACCTCGAAAAAATCTAACACTACAATTTTACTATAAATAATCTATATATCAACACGATTTAATTCAAAATAGAAAGTAGAGCCCTTTCCTTTATTAGAATTAACTCCATAATTAACCTTATGAGCATCTAAGATAGCCTTATTAATTGCTAAACCTAAACCAGTTCCTGTTTTTGATCTGTGATATGATTTATCAATTTTGTAATATCTTTCCCATATATTAGCTAAATCTTCTTTTGATATACCGACGCCATGATCAATTATTTCAATTTTAATCTTTTCTTTATTAACCATAAAAGCTTTAACAATAACTTTTTTATCTTCACCACAATGTTTTAGCGCATTTGATATGAAATTATATAAAACTTCATTAATTCTTGACTCATCACCATAAGCGATTAATTCCGCTTCACAATCCAGCTGCAAATCAATATTATCATTTTGACATAAGGGCTTAAAATGCTGGCAAACTTCTTCAATCAAACTGGTTAAATCAAATTGTGTCACTGTTATTGAAAAAGCACCTTCTTGTAATTTGGATAAGTCTAACAAATCCTTTACCAAATTATTTAATGAATCAGTTTCGGAAATAATAACATCTAAGTGCTCATTTCTCTTAGCTTTATCATCACCAGAGATATCTTTTATCATTTCCGCATATGCCTTTATCATAGTCAATGGAGTTTTTAAATCATGAGAAACATTGGCTATCAATTCCTTTCTCATATCATCAACCTTACTGATTTCGTTTGCTGCTAACTGAATTGTTGAAGCAAGCTCTTTTATTTCATTGATTTCTAGATTATCAAATTGAACATCATAATTGCCATATGTTAACTTTTTCGCTTCCTGTTTGACCTGTAAAATTGGTTCAGAAATGAAATTTGAGAATAATATAGAAATAATTAATGATAAAGCCAATACCATTAAAGAAATATATACAAACTGTCCCTGGATTGTTTTAGACAGAATACTCAATGACTGAAAAGTAAAATTTGAGATTACATAATAGTAATTATCATTTATTTGATATTGTTTTCCATAAACCATAACATCCTGATTGGAAAGTTCAATGAATTTACCACTTTTAATTATTTCCCCGTTTTGAGAATTCTGCAGCTCATCAATAAAAACATTATTAACTGTACTATTGGAATAAATTGCACAGCCTCCCTCTCCTAAGGCATCATAAGCTGCTAAGGTTGTTTTCTTATTAGCATCATAAATTATAACGCAGGCATTATTATTTACTGTTAAAGAGTACATGTCAGATATTTTCTGCTGATCAGAATACTCTTGGCTTGTTTCCTTAAAGTATAATTCAGAGATATTTCTTGTATACTCTTTTATCCCTTTATGTAAAGTATTTTTATAAAATGGCTCAATGAAAATTATTTGGAAAAATTCCAATAACAAAAGAATGCTTAAGGCAAATAATACAAAATATGACCAACTTCTAAAGCGAAGCGAATTAAAAAATCTATTTTTCAAATTTATAACCCACCCCTCTAATAGTTACAATTCTATCTCCATAAGCTCCTAGATTTTTCCTAAGCATTTTAATATGAGCATCAACTGTACGATCAAAGCCAATAAAATCATCACCCCAAATATTGGTAAGCAGTGAATCTCTACTAATAGCGATATTAGGATTTTTAAGGAAATATAAAAGAAGATCAAATTCTTTATTTGTTAGATGAACTAGATTATCGTCAACTTTTACTGTATGGCCTTCAATATCAACACTAACTCCGTCAAATTGAATCAAATTACTTAAATTAGCTGCAATATTTCTATCAATTACGACTTTTATTTTGGCCATTAAAACTTTTGGAGAAAAGGGCTTTTCAACATAATCGTCAACACCTAGATCAAAACCTAATAATTTGTCTTCTTCACTAACTCTTGCGGATAACATAATGATTGGAGTATTACAAATTTTTTTAATCATTTGACAAGCGGTGAAACCGTCGATATTTGGAAGCATGATATCTAAAATAATACAGTTGATTTTCTCTTTTTTAACTATTTCAATTGCACTATCACCATCCTGGGCTTCTAATACATTGTAGCCATTAACTTTACCGTATTCTTTAATAACCTCTCTGATCTTACTTTCATCATCAACTACCAAAATAGTATTCATAATTAATCCTCTAATACTTCCAGTTTATTTACAAAAAAGTTTCCATTGATATTTTTTGTAACATTTACATGTACTATTATATCTTTTTTTAACTGATTTTGATACATTTGATACCTCTTGCCATAGATAATTAATTCTACTGTAGATAAGCTATCACTAGCCGAAATTATTGCCATTTCTACTGACTTTTTTGTTTTTCTAATATTGATAGATTCAATTCTTAATATCATTTCTACATTTCTGTTGACTTCTATTGGGCTATTTGAGTTAACGCAATCTTTAAATTGTTTACGATATTGACTAAATGGGTCATCATCAAAATAGAAGCCATAGATCTGATATTGCATCTTTCTTTCCTGTTTTTTATCCTGTTTATAATTGGTAAGTACTGGAACAGAAACAGTTTCTTTTAGTTTATCATTTCCACTTACTGTTTGATAGTAATTCTGTAGTACAAATATATTATTCTTTAATGTAGTTGAATTTACTTTAAAAGATTCAAATGCTCCACAATCAATCAAAAGTCCAACTTCTTCAGTAGTAATTGAATGCTCACACATTCTAAAGTAGAAATCAAAAAAGTCTTTAAATTCTCCTCTTTCATCTCTTTCCTTTAATATTTTTAATACTATATTACTTGATAATCCCTTAATATATGAAAAAGGTAAAAATATAGAACCATTTTTATAAAGATATTTATCAATAGATGTATTTATATCAATTTTAGAAAAAGTCATATTCAATAATTTTGCTTCAGCTATTAATTCTAATGTCTTTTTACTATCTCCAATATATTCATCTAAAGTTTTACAATAAAATGCTGAAGTAAAATTGGTTTTTAAATATGCCATTATGTATGCTAAAAATGCATAACCAAAAGAATGAGCTTTATTAAAACCATATAGTCCAAATTTTTCAATCATTTCAAAAAGTTTATTTGCCAAATTATATTGGTAACCATTATTAATACATCCTTCAATAAACTTATTACGATTTCTCGACAAAAGATCACCATCTTTTTTCGCAATAGCTTTTCTCAAAATGTCTGCTTCAGCTAGGGAAAAGCCCGCAAACTTAACTGCTATTTCCATTATCTGCTCTTGAAATACAATAACTCCAGAAGTAGAAGCTAAAATAGGTTTTAAATCATCATGAAGATAGGTTATCTGCTTACTGTTTCTATTTGCGATATAGCTATTGATATTATTGATAGGACCAGGACGATAAAGCGCAATTAAAACGGCCAAATCAATTAAATCTGTTGGCTTGACTTTGGCTAATAGATTTTTCATACCTTTTGATTCCAATTGGAAAATTGATAAGGTATAACCATTAGTAAGTGTTTGATAACTCTTAATATCATTTTTATCGATTTGATAAATAGGCGTTTTTAAATCTATGGAATTAATAATATTTCTAACAATAGATAAGTTTCTTAATGATAAGATATCAAATTTTATTAAGCCGATAGCTTCTAATTGATCATAGGTATAACAAACAGTTAAATTGTCATTATAATTAATTAGTGGCACAACATCCATTAAATCTTTACTGCTAATAACAATACCTGAGGCATGGATAGATACATGTCTTGGCAAATTCTCGATTTGCGAAGCTATTTTGTACAATAATTGATTGATTTTACTACTATTTACTATTGTATTAAAAGCTTTGCTTTCTTTATAGATTTCTTTTAAGTTTTTATTATCATAGTCATCAATAATCTTTAATAATAGTTCCATTGAACTGTTAGTTCCTTTTAGAATTCTTGATGTCTCTCTAATGGCTGACTTATTCTGAAAACAATTAAAAGTGATGATGCTAGCTACTTTTTCATAACCATACTTACTTGAAAGATATTTTACTACATCATTTCTTTGATCATCACAAAAATCCAAATCGATATCTGGCAAGCTGACTCTAGAAGGATTTAAAAATCTTTCAAAATATAAATCATATTGAATAGGATCAATATGAGTAATGCCAAGACAGTAACATACTAAACTACCAACAGCTGACCCTCTGCCGGCACCAACAAGGATATTATTCTTTTTACAGAACAGCATTAAATCATAGATAATCAAAAAATAGTCAGTAAATCCCATTTTTATAATTATCTCTAATTCATAGTTGAGTCTATCTAAATACTGTTCACTACTATTATTATTTAATCTCTTTTTTAAGCCTGCTAATGATAAATCTTTAAGATATTGGCTATTTGATGATATACTAACCAAATTGTTCTGATAAGTTGGTAAGCCACTTTTAATTTCCTCTAGATGTAAGTCAATTTGTCTAGAAAACTGATCTGAAGAAAACAATTGCTCTTTCGAAAACAAAGTTTCAAATTGTTGCTTGCTCTTTAAGTATGATTGTGATGAATATTTTATCTTTTCATCATCAAAATAACTTGCTTTATCCATAACAAGCAAAGCTTTATAACTGTCAAAATAATCTTCACTTTGATATAGACTTAAGTCAAATGGGACGCTATTAAGCTTATATCTGTTAATATAATAATTCAATTTTTCATTGTATTGTTTAGCTAATAGTTTATTATTGGCTGGCAAGCCTAAATACATATTCTTACTAAAGGATGAAAAAACGCTTTCCAATTGTTGATAATTATCATTAATAACAAATTGATAAATTAACGACTGATAGGGAAAAACAATCAAAACGTCTTCACTAAAATTTTGTAGTTGTTGATATGTAAAGACAGAATTATTAAATGTTTGATGTAAAAGATAAATATAGCCCTGATTATTTTTGGGATAAAAGCAGACAGGATAAGTGCTATTATTGTAAGTAAAACTGCATTCAATTCCTATAATAGGCTGAATTTTATTTTTTTTGCATAAATTATAAAAATGATTTGCCGCATAAAAATTATTTCTGTCGCATATTCCTACGGCAGAAAAACCGTTATTAACTGCATATTTTACCAATGAATCGATAGTTATAGTACTTTGAAGTAACGAATAACAACTACGATTATAAAGCGCAACACTCATTTCTACTCCTTAGCTTTGATTAATAAGTCGATGATCTCTTTGGTTTGGCTGAAACTAACTGACTTAATGCCACTTGCTAGTCTATGCCCTCCTCCCCCATAAAGAGTCGCAATATCTACAATTGTTGCATTATGACTTCTCAGGCTGACCGAATAAGAATTATCATCCTCTTGAGCAAACACAGCATATTTATTAACACCCTTTATATTAGAAAGTAAATCGACATAATCCTTGGCTTGGGAAGCAGTGACGTTTAACTTCTCTCTATCTTCAATTGATACATAGATATAGGCAACATCTTCGACAAATCTTGCTTTCGAGCCAAAATAGATTGATGCCTTAAAACCATCAATAGACTTATCGTAAATATAACGATTAATTTTAACTATATCTACTCCACAACCAACAAGTTTTCCAACTACTTCGAAGGTTTCAGGGCTAATAGATTCGATTTTTAAACTTAGTGTATCAGTCATAATACCTGCATATAAATAACTAGCTGCCCTCTTAGAGATAAACCAATTTAATTCTAAAGCCATTTTGGCTATAATAAAGCAGCAAGCACAGCTTTTTTCTTCTACTAAGCAATAACAGTCATCTACCTGTTCACTATCTAAATGATGATCGATCTTAATTTTTTCTTTTCCGAGTAAAAAAGATGTATCATCACTTCTAACAGTGGTTGAAGTATCAAGAGATATAGTTAAGCTATCTTTAATAATACTTTCATCTGGATTATCCATTTTTAAGACAAATGGTTCATTATCTATTGTTTGTAAACCATAACTATATACTTTCTTTTCAGGATAATTATCTTTTATTAGAAAATACAAACCTAATTGTGATCCAATAGCATCGTAGTCTGGGTGAATATGGCGATAAATAACAATTGAATCATTTCTCTCAATAATCTCTTTAATTTTTTGATAACTCATAGATACTCCTAATCTATTTGACATAATTTAAATAAAAAATCGGCTGCTCGTTTTGAGGCTAATTCTTTATATTTATCGAAATCTAATTCATTGCCTTTCTTAATAACTATATCGGAAAAGGAACGAATAACAATAAAAGGATAGTGGTAGCTATCACATACCTGAGCGATGGCACAGCCTTCCATTTCACAAGCAAGTGCTTCAGGATAATATTTTTGGATAAATGAAACCTTTTCAGAGTCGCTTACAAAACAATCGCCAGATACTAATGGGCCAACAAACACTTGATGTAAACCATCATTTAGTAGACTTGAAGCCTTTTTTACAAGCTTTTCATCGCTATAAAAAACATATGGATTTTGCGCAAATCCAATTGAATAATTATCAAATGCAGAAGTGTCATAATCATGATACGTCAATTTATCAGCAACCATGACATCAGCAATATTCTCATATTCTTTAATACCACCTGCAGTACCTATATTTACCACATAATCAATTTCAAAGTTTTCTAAAAGGCGACAGCAACAAATTGCGGCAGCAACTTTACCAACTCCACAAATAGCAAGCACAATCTCTTTATTTGAAATCTTACCAGTAGTATATGATACATTTTTACAAATTATTTCTTTTTTTTCTGATAACAGTTGTTGTATTGCATCAAACTCCGACTGTATCGCAACAATAACAGCAATCATATTAGTTTCCTTTCTTAACAAAATCTTGGTGTTGTTTTTTTACAACATCGTATGCTTTATTCAAATCCTTTTTGGCCAGTTTAATCAAACTAGTAGTATCATATTTTCTTGTTGGTTCTATTTTATCGCAAACAAATAAAAGCTTTGACAAATCAGATTTGTCATCGCCAAGACAATGATGTCTAATTGCTTTTAAGATGCTTTTATCAGTTAAACAATAATATCTTTTTAACAAATAATAACCTATGTATTGATGCCATACAGCTGCTGGATATGTTAGTTCATATGGTTTTTCTATATTTATATAGAATTGATTATCTTCCATGGATAAATTTTTAGCTATATCATGATAAATTCCGGCAATATAAGCTTTATGCAAATCAATATTATGATATTTGGCAATTTCAACACAGGTATTTGCTACTGAAATTGAATGATTAAATCTATTTTCTTTTAGCATTGAAGCGATAATACTATTACAATATAGACCTTTTTTCATAATATAGCTTCTAACTGGTTTACTGATATATTTAAAATCACCTTTTCTTACCAAACTTTGAGTAAGGCTATCTTCGCTAATTGAATATAATTCTTCCTTTGGAAGTGTATCGATAATCTTAAACTTTTTATAAGGACTAATACTAATGGCTAGTATTTTTTTTAAATCTAGCAAGTTTTGCTGACCATCATCTTTTAACATAAAATAGACAACATCTAATTTGTGTTTTTTTCTTTCCTTTTTTACTTTTTCAATATCTGATAAAGTAATGGGATTAAAATTTCCAATAATTATTCCGTTCATCTTGGCAATTCAATAATAGTTTTACGTAAATTTTTACGATATAAGCAGACTTTTCGACCAATTTTATAAATAATCTCACTGTTGGTTACTCTAGCAAGCTCTATCGCTACCTCATCGATTGATAACTCGCAGGATTCCAGAACTGAGACCTTTACCAGTTCCTTAGCAACTAATACTTCCTCTGCTGTTTCAATAACACTATCAGTAATACCATTTTTCCCAATCATAACTAAAGGTTTTAAGGTATTACATAATGATTTTAAATAAACTTTTTGACTTTTAGATAACATTAAATCATCGCCTCTCTTTGCTTAACCATAATTTTATCATATATTGATATTTCTACATCAGCCTTTTTACTTATAACTGTAATAAAGCCAAGACCAGATATGAAATAATCCTTCTTCCCATTATGAGAGAACTTATAGGTTTTCATTTGTTTTAATCCAGAACATTTATTAACTGTTAATGACAATAATTTACCATAGTTGTTCTGCCACAATTTCTCGCTATTCTCATATTTACAGCGATGTAATTTTATTTGATTTGATAAATACAAGATAACTGTTGCATCCTGATTATTTTTAATATCAATCTTACATAAACCGGAAATTGAAATTGTTTGATTTTGTTTCAATTGAAAAACAGTAACTCTAACCTTATTAGATGGCAAAACCGCTTTTAGTTGTTTTGGGGTAAGATATTGTTGAATACTATATGGACATACTAAACCTACCGTATCGTTAACAATAGAAAAGTCTGTATTAATTTGATTTATCTCAATTGTAGTACCAGGGTAACGATTAGTTGTTAAGACGTCTTTTCCTAGTAATTGATTGATTATTGTGCTTTTACCAACATTTGCTAAACCGCATATAATCAAATTATCATCAGTAGAAACATAATGATAAAAATTATCCAAAAAATCAGGATTAGTTCCACGGGTAATAATAGCCGAACAATTAATCTTCTTATCTTTTATCCTTTTTAAGACATATTGGCCTATTTTTTGATAATTAACCTTTTCAGGTAGTAAATCACATTTATTTAAGATAATATGACAATTTCTTTCTGTAAAAAATTGGGCTAATACACTATCTAAAGAGCTATCTAAATCAAAGATATCAATAATCCAGACGTATTGACCTGTAAGAGTTCTTAGTTTCTCTAAAACAAGATTATTGTCTGTAACAAAATCATTATCATTATGAATATCATAATGAATCATCTGGAAACAGCGTTTGCAATAATCCATCTTTATATCCTGGACATAGCCTATTTTAGAGATGTCCGTATTTTGTAATAAGGCTCCGCAACCTAAACATCTTTTCTCCATTACAATACCCTCAAATATATAAAGTAAGCTAATAAAAGCAAATTAACTATAACAAGTATCACTAAAACAACCTTTAAGATTTCAATTGTTCTTTCTTGTTTCTCTTCTAGCAAATACTGCTCTTCTTCTTTTTGCAGCTCTAATAACTTTTGCTGGTCAGTTAATTGCTGCTGCAGGTAGGCATTTGAAACTTTTTGGGAATCAATCTCTTTTGTTACTACCAATTGAGGCAAACCTCGATCATCAATATAAGAATTATCAGAATTATTAATATATAGAATTTGAGTATTTGTTAATTCAGAATCGACTTTATTATTTTGATCTATCGAAAAAGATAATTCATTTTTATCATTTTGAATTGTTTTAGCAAATCCATCCGATTTATCAATTATATCATTGCTTTCATCAAATTCATTTTCTTCAACTATATCCTCTTGGTTAGAAATATTTTCCTCAATCATTTCTTTGTTTTCTAAATTATTGTCTTCAGCTAAATCATTTTCAAAACTGTTAACTGGATTGAGCTGTTGATTATCTTCATTATCATCATTTAGTTTCTGCTTGTCGGTATTGTCTTCAGCTAAGTCATTTTCAAAACTGTTAACTGGATTGAGTTGTTTATTATCATCATTATCTTCATTTAGTTTCTGCTTGTCGGTATTATCTTCTTCAAACTCTTTTTCACTATTAA
>JAEDOA010000172.1 GCA_016302195.1 Erysipelotrichaceae bacterium
AATTGAACATGAACAAATCCACCTGTGAATAATCGATAATATTGATGTAATGCGGAAATAAAGGTTTTATAATATGCTCCTGAAATTATCGCGCTGCTAGCTAAAGAACAGTCAGTCAAATACGATATTAGGTGAACTGCTCCATAAATAATTAAGCATATTATAAAAGGCACAATAAAGCTTACGCACATATTTTCCTTGAAGTAACTTCTACTGTACTGTTTTCTAACCGCCTTTTGTTTTTTAAAGAGTTGAGATGATATATCTTTGTTTAGTTTGTTGATTTCCTTTTCTGGGTCACTAACATCAAAGACAACTGTAGACAATTGCGGGAATTCTTGTGCAACACTATCATTTACTACTCCATTAGGAACCACTCTCACAAATTGAATATGCTCTAAATTATAATCAGTCGCAGATTCATTAATAGAAATATCTAAAACTTCACCCTGCCGATTATTAACAAGATTTCTAATTTTATTCTCTGTTTCCTTATATGATTCTATATTGATATTTCTTTGCTGGTCGCTGCTATCACTAATATGAATAATAGGATATTTCACATTGCTTCGACTAACTAACCAAAAATGGTTTTTGTAGATTCCTGTTGGATCGTCAGATATGACATTAACCTGCAAATAATCTTTGGTAACCATAAAATATTTCATCATTTGCAGTATCCAAACGCTTTTGTGTTTGTCCATTACTTATCTTCCTTTCTTAACTGTTCTAGATATTCGTTGAAGTTATCTGGTAATGGTGCTTCAATAGTCATCACCTTTTTTGTTGTCGGATGAATAAAGGTCAATTGATGGGCATGCAACAATTGTCCATCTCCTCTAAGTCTTTTTGGTCCATATTTTGTATCATTAACAATAGGATATCCGATATAGGACATATGAACTCTAATTTGATGGGTTCTTCCCGTCTTCAATGAACATTCAATAAAAGTTTTATTTTTAAATCTTTCTAGAACTCTAAATTGAGTAATAGCATCCTTACCGTTTTTATCAGTAACTGCCATTTTTTGTCGATCATTAACATCTCTTCCAATTGGAGCATCAATAGTGCCATTATCATGTTCTATTACACCGTTTACAATAGCATAATATTTGCGATGCATACTCTTATCCTTTAACTGCTCGGCAAGAAAATTATGAGCTGTGTCATTTTTAGCCATAATTATTAGCCCTGTGGTATCTTTATCAATTCTATGAACTACCCCAGGTCTTAGTATTCCGTTGATACCACTTAAATCATGACAATGGGCTAAAACTCCTTCAACTAATGTATGTTCCTTTGTTGAGGCAGTAGGATGAACTATTAATCCTTTTGGTTTATTTATTACGATAACATCATCATCTTCATATCTAATATCCAAATCCATTGGATACGGTTTGACTGTATACTCAACAACTTCAGGAACTTCTAAAACAATTTCATCATTTGCCTTAACTTTATAATTGCTTTTACACACTTCACCATTAACCTCAAGGCAGCCTTCTTCAATTAGCTGTTGCAGTCTGGTTCGGGAAAAATCCACTTGATTTAATAATGCCTTATCAACACGAACATTATTCATGTTTTCATCAGCAATAATTCTAATTTCCTGCATTTTCGCCCTCCTTATTCAAAAATAAAATACTGATAATAAGTCCTATGGCTCCAATTGTTATAAAACTATCAGCGATATTAAATACTGGAAAATCATATCCAAAAATAATAAAGTCTAAAAAATCTATAACGTATCCATACATAATACGATCAATTAGATTACCTACTGCCCCTGAGATAATTAGTAATAAAGAATATTTTTCTACCCAGTAAACTTTGTTTTTTAACAAATAATAGACAATAAGGAAAATCACAATTATTGTCATAATAATAAAGAATACTCTTTTACCTTTCAATATACTAAAAGCAGCTCCATCATTGCAGGTATAAGTAATTCTAAAAAACCCCCTAATCACTTCTAAATCTATTGGACTGGTTTTATTAACTAATGTTAGATATATCTTACTGGCCTGATCTAAAACTACCAGCAGTATGACAAATAATATAGAAGCAATCACTTAACCACCACTTTCTAAAATGTAATATTGATATTATACCAAAAAAACAGCCATAATAAATAAAATTGAAAAATCTTAATAGCGCAATTAAAAAGAAGGTCAATAGGGCGGTGTTCATAAAACAGTGAATCCTCCGTATGGTTGCAATCATACGGAGGATTGTTTTCTACACATAATTCAACCTTGCTGGCGGTGAACGATTTGTTAAAACCGTTTGCGGATGGCAAGTTCACAGAGGATAGCCGCTTTAGCGGCGCAAGAGGGTGTAGCCACTTTGACGGAACAAAGTGACACAACATTATCGGTCATGCAGGTTTTTCTGCTGACGGAGAATAAAGCTCAGCGGGACGCACGATACTCCCGACAGGAGAGTATAGAAGTGCACCCTTTTGTCCGGAAAGTATTTTACAGCATTCCGGCAAACTGGAATTTCGTACTA
>JAEDOA010000040.1 GCA_016302195.1 Erysipelotrichaceae bacterium
TAATTTATAATATTGAAAGATAAATATCATTATTAAACAGAAAAAATCATCTATTAATGAATTATTTATAAGAAAATATTCTCAAGATTTTATAGTAAGGATAGTGACTTAACAATTTTTTACTATTTAAAGAGGAAATTATATTACGATTTATTTTACCAAAAAGAGACATTTGAAAATACAAAACTAAAAGATGCTTTGTAATCTTTGATTAATACAGAATTTAAAGAAATGGATAACAAAGATTTGTTTTAGCATACTAATGAATTATGTATTTTTGTTTAACAAGAGTTTTATGACCATTGCGATAAAAAATAAATTGCGACGAATTTACAAAGACGACAAAGAATATTGAATGTTTCAACTTGCTGAAGTCACATGGAATAAATAGTGCTGATAAAACGTATCATAGTTCAAATATTTTATGCCACTATGAATATAATGAAGAGAGATTTGGCTTTTTGATTTTTAAGATTGGTTTCTACTATTAATAATTAAAATTACCTCTAGGACTAATAATTCTGGAGGTCTTTTTTATTACTTATTTAAATCTTGAATACATGATCTTTCATAGGTTGAGTTTATAATTATTTAGATAAATAAAATGAAAAACGAAATCAGAAAAAGATATGGCAAATTAACAGTCATTGAAAAATTGGATAGAAGAAAACATAACACTTCAGTTTATCTTTGTATAAATGTGACTGGGGCAACTTTAAAAAAGTTAATATCAATAATCTTCATACTGGCCACACTAAATCGTGTGGTTGTCTTAAAAATAGAATCAAAGATTTAACAGACCAAAAGTTCGGAAGATTAACCGTTTGTCTTTTGATTTTGAGAGATTAAGGCATGATGATTGGATTTGAATCGTAATGACTGTTGGCGATAAACTTTGCCATTATTGACTTGATGAAGATTATAAGCCAAATGAAATAGGTAAGATTATTGCGATTTACAGCTATAAAAAAAGCAGGAAATTAATCCTGCATTGTCATTTTGCCTTTTTCTAAAGCTAATGTTCTTGTTGTTAAATCGCAAACTTCTGTAGGTCCATAGTATTGAATAGCACCTGGGTAAGTGAATGCTGTTTCAACTGCCCAAATATCTCTATGCGCCTGGAAATACTTAAATGGAGCTCCATCAAGTTCTACTAATGCTTTTCTTATTACCGGTTTATCCTCACCATGTCTTCTTTCAATATTCATCATCTTGGTAATAGGCATACCACCTGCAACCCATTGTTGAGCTGGTTGTGATAAATTCGATACCTTTGATAAATATCCTGTGTAACCATATTGGATCAACATGAAGGCATTATATCCTAATGAATAACAGTAATCAGCATCAAAATTGCTTGGGAAAGCACATCTTCCTTCATAACCAAAGAAATGATGCTGAGCAGTAAATTTACCTTTGTATGTTCCTGCTTCTTTTCTCTTATCTAATTCATTCTTTACTAAAGCTGAGAATAACTTTTCTGATTCGATTAATGAAACCTGAACATTGCCATGTGGATCTCTTTCAAAGAATAACTGTTGTTGAATAGATTGAGGAAGCAAAGCAAATACATCCATTGAAGCTTTAGATAAACCATTTTCAATAAAGCTATATTTTTCAGTCCATGAATCCAACTTATTAAACTCATCAGCCTTAGAACCTGCCAATAGTTCATTAATCTCGCTAATTAGTGTTTTAAATTCAGGCACGAATTCAACAACACCCTCTGGGATAATAGCAACACCGAAATTTAAGCCTCTTTCAGCTCTTGCACAAACTGAATCAGCAATATAATTAGCAATTGAAGACAAGCTCATCTTTTTTTCAGCTACTTCCTCAGATACCAAGCAAATATTTGGCTGAGTTTGAAGGGCGCATTCCAAAGCAACATGAGAAGCACTTCTACCCATTACTTTGATGAAATGCCAGTACTTCTTGGCAGAATTAGCATCTCTTTCAATATTTCCGATTAATTCACTATATGTTTTTGTTGCTGTATCAAAGCCAAAAGAACATTCGATATCATCATTTTTTAAATCGCCATCAATTGTTTTTGGACAGCCGATTACTTGAACACCGGTATTCTTAGCAGCAAAATACTCAGCAAGAACAGCAGCATTTGTGTTTGAGTCATCGCCACCAATGATTACAATTGCTGTAACGCCATGCTTCTTGCATACTTGAGCAGCTACCTCAAACTGTTGCTCTGTTTCAAGTTTAGTTCTACCTGAACCAATAATATCGAATCCGCCAGTATTTCTAAACTGATCAATATATTCATCATCAAACTCTAAGTAATCATCATTTAATAAGCCACTTGGACCTCCCTTAAAGCCTAATAATACATTTTCTTTATTAGTTGCTTTTAAAGCATCATATAAACCGCATACTACATTATGTCCACCAGGAGCTTGTCCACCTGATAAAATAACGCCTACTACCTGTTTTTTAGCTTCAGATGTATTTTCACCTTTTACAAAGGTGATTTCCTTTTTACCATAAGTATTTGGGAATAACTCCTTAATTTTTGCTTGATCAGCTACTGAACAGGTTGCCTCACCTTCCAAAACACTAATCTGTTTAATTCCATTTCTTAACATACCAGGCAGCTTTGGTTGATACTGAAGTCTAGCCTGCTGAAGTGGTGTAATCTTCATAAAATAATTCTCCTTTTTTCTACATATAACATTATAAACTAAATTATCTATTATGCATGTGCTTTTTTATGGCTTCAAATGATTCATCGCTAATTACATGTTCAATTTTGCAGGCATCATTAACCGCTACCTCTTCACTTACACCCAGATACATAAGAGCTTGGGATATTACAAGATGTTTTGAATAGATCTTTTCAGCATATTCTTTGCCCTTTTCTGTGAAATAGATATTACCATTACTCTCTATAACAATATAACCTCTTTCTTTTAATAGATTAACAGCTCTTGATATAGAGGGCTTTGAATAATTCATATATTCTGCCAAATCTATTGAACGTACATTACCCTTCTGCTTTTGCAGAATCAAAATATTCTCTAAATACATTTCTGCAGATTCATTAACCATAATATCATCTCCATCTCAAAAATTAATTTACTACAAGATAAAACTAAAATCAATTATTTAACTCTTTGATAATCAAGGTAGGTGTGTTTGGGATTATACTTCACATATTCTTTTGTTTGTTCAATACTGCCAAAAGCTGTCTGATAAACATCGTTTTTCAAAAACTGAAAACCTGCTTTTTCGATAACTCTTTCAGAGCGTTTGTTATTTACAAAATGGCCAACAAAAATAACATCTAAATCGACAATATCAAACAAGTAATCTGTGACTATTTTTACAGCTTCACTCATTAAACCTTGTCCCCAATAATCTTTTGATAGGACATAGCCAATTTCTCTTGCCTGTAAAGAAGAGAAATCACTATATTTTTCTTCTTTATATTTTTCTATACCTAATGAACCTATAGTTTTACCCTGGTAAGATAACGCAAAAGTATGTTTTCCTTCAATAAATTTATTGAGGATATCCAAAGATTCCTCAAGACTTTTATGAGGACTCCAACCAGCCATTTGCCCCACTCCATCAACACTTGCATATTGATAAAAATCCATTAAGTCATTCTGATTAAATGCTCTTAGTGTTAATCTTTCACTACTTAAGACAACATTTGAAATATCGATATTTGCATTCATATTTCTTTCTCCTACTCTACAATCAAATTGGCAATCGAGCCTTCATTTGTCTTTTCAATTACAATCTTATTATCTATTCTATTTTTCAATGTTTCCACATGAGAAATAATACCTACCAAAGTATCTGATTGAGCTAGACTATCAAGCATCTTTATAGCTTGATTTAAGGCTGAAGGACTTAGTGAGCCAAAACCTTCATCAATAAAGATAGTATCAATTCTGACTACGCCACTATTATTGCTTACTACATCAGATAAACCTAATGCCAAAGCAAGCGATGCTAAAAAAGACTCCCCTCCTGATAGCGTAGAAACATCACGCCAGCGTAATGTATTATTGTCATAAACATCTAAATCCAAACCCGTCTGGCTTTTCATATTTTTAGCTTCAGGCTTGCAGCGCAATCTATAATTGCCATTACTTAACACTTCAAGCCTTTTATTTGCGGCAATAATGATTTGTTGAAAATAGAATTGCTGGACATACGTTTCAAAATTAATCTTTACTTTATTTGATTTATTGCCGGAAATATTGTCATATAATTCACTGACAGAATCATAGCGTTTTACAATATCCGCATAATTCTTATTTAGTTCAACTAAAGTATCATACTCATTTTGGTTAATTGTTAAGTCGGTTTTATTCTGGCTTAACTGTTTTTCATTTATGTCTATGTTAATCTGCAACTCATCAATCGTTTGTTGCATATCTGTAATATTCTGATATTTATCACTAGTTAACTGACTATTCAGCAAATCAATCTGGTCAATAATTGACTTCTTATTTTTTTGATAATCACTAACCGATTTTTCTAAGCCACTAATCTCTTTGTCAGTTATTAAATTATCAAAATACTCTTTCTCGCTGGCAAAACCGTTTTCTTTAAGAGCATTATAATAATCCAATTGATGCTTTTTGACTTCTTCCTCTCTTTTTGTAATCGCAATAGTCAATTGGCTTATTTGCCCATTCAACTTGTCGACACTACTCTTTAGTCTTTCATACTCTTTTTTACAATTCTGATATTGATTATAAAGCTTATCCAGCTTATTTGAGTTCTCTTTCTTTTTTTTCTCAAAATAATCAGCTTTTGTATTGGCATCTATATTTGAATCATTTAGCTGCTGTAATGAGTTATCATAATCTTTTTGTAATAATTTTACTTTATTATCTGATTGAAGATAATTTTGATATGCTGCATTTGCCTGTTGTTCTGATTTATCTAGTTTGTCTTGATTGATGTCGTAATTAACAAGCTGAGCCTTATTAGGATGATGAATTGAACCGCAAACTGGGCAAGGATTTCCCTCAATTAAGTCTTTAGCAATAATTCCGTATTCATTAGCAAAAAACAACTGCTTTAACTGTTGATATTCTGTCTGCTTTTGCTGGAAGTCTTTCTGTTTCTGCTTGCAATCTATTAATTGATTTTGCAGTTTTACTTTGCAATCTATCAGTTTTTCTATTAATACTTTTCCTTTTTCTAGATTATCGTTCTCTTTTTCTATGGCCGCCTTTAAAGATAGATATTGCTTTTCACTTTCTTGGTATTTTATTAGCGCAGAAGGTAAAGAAACATTTGCTTTTTCTGCTTGTTCTTGGCTGCTTTCTAGTTGCTTTTTATCCTTTTTTAAACTTTCATCATTGTTAAAAAAGAGTATTTGAAAAGATTGGACTTTTCTTGAAGCGTTTGCCTTGCTTAACATTGCTTGATTTTCTTCATACTGCTTTTCTTTTTGGATTATTTCCTTGCTATAACGCTCTTTCAATTTCGCAATTCTATCCAGTTTATTGTTATTTTCTTTATAGTTTGTTATTAATTCTGTCTGTTTTCGGCAATTTTCTTGATCTTTTTTCTGTATGGCAGATAATTCATTATATTGGTTAATTTGACTATCAACTAATTTTTTTAATTCTAAAATGGCCTGACTGATATTTTCAGGTTTTTCAATCAAATATGACAATTGCTGTTTCAAAGGATAGCTATCATCCACTTTTATATGATTAAAACTGATGGAAATATCATTCAATATTCTGTCATAATCGTTTTTGCATTTACTGTTAATCTCTTTCAGCTTCATTTGAATATCATAATAGATGGATGTGTTGAATATTTTTTGGTATAGTGCTCTTCTTTCCTCACTTTTGCCATTAATGATTTTCATAAAATCGCCTTGGGCAATCATGACAGTTTGCGAAAATTGCTCTCTTGTTAATCCAATTAAGTCTTTAACAATGCTGTTAACTTCCTCTATCGAACTGGATAAGCATTTTCTACTACCATCTTTTTCAACAATATCAATGCTTGCTTTTGACCCTTCTTGTTTCTGTTTCCCTTTAACTAAATGAGTAAAAATAGGGCTACGATTAATCAGATAAGTATTATCCTTATGCTGGAATAATAAACTGACATAAGTCATTTGATCTTCATCCGCAAAATCACTTCTTAATAATTTGCTGTCTTTTCTATTTTTTCCCCCTGAAACCTCACCATATAACGCAAAAGAAATTCCATCAAATATTGTTGTTTTGCCAGCACCGGTATCGCCTGTAATTAAATACAGTCCTTTGCTAGGAAACTTGCTAAAATCTATTTCACACTTGTTTTTATAAGGCCCAAAGGCATTCATTGTTAATAATAAGGGTCTCATTGTTGTTCTCCTTTTATTTCTTCTATAACTTCCAATAATAGATCCATTTGTTTTTTTGTAGGCTGATTACCATTATTTTGCAACTTATAAAAATCAACAAAAAGCTCATCTATTCTTTTATTTTGATACACCTCATCTAATAATACGCTTCTTTCGTATTTTGTTTGCGAGTTTTCAACACCAAAACTTAGCATATTTGGGTAAATCATATACAATCTATTGCGGTAATCTGCGCTAACCGTTTCATCGTGAAGAATAACTTTTAGATAGTCATTAGTAGGTTTCTGATTTATTAAATCATTAAAATATCCTTCAATTTCTCTAACATCTCTTAAAAACCTGACAGGAATCCGTTTTATTTCGATATTTCCTTTTTCCTTCATATCAACCACTACGAAATTCTTTTGCTGGTTGCTTTCCGCAAATGAGTATTTCAATAAAGAACCGGCATACATTATCGTATCTTTTGATACTGATTGACAATTATGAAGATGTCCTAATGCTACATAATCAAAGCCATCAAAACAGCTTGCATCAACATTATCAAGTCCTCCAACAAAGTATTCCTCAGAATCGCTTCGACTAGCCCCAGTGATAAACTGGTGAGCAAGAATAATGTTGCGTTCTTTTCTATCAATATTACTATTACTTATTACGGTCTCTATGGCTTTTTGATAAGTGTTAATCTCAATATCTGGATAGAAATTTTTGATATCTGCTGGTTTTATAAAAGGCAAAAGATGGATGGATATTTTTCCATATTCATCGTCCAAAGAATAACTTTGAAGTTTCCCATTGATTTCATCACTTATAAAAATATTACTTGATCTTAACAATGAAGAAAAATAAGCTAATCTTTTATTTGAATCATGGTTTCCACTAACAATAAAAATCTTCTTATTCAACTTAACTAGTTCTGAAATAAACCACTGAAAAAGATTCATCGCTTCAACTGAGGCAACTGGTTTATCATAAACATCTCCACTAATAACTAGGCAATCCAGATCTTTCATGATTTCAATTGCCTGCTGCAAAACATACTTTTGATCTTCAATCAAATCAACTTCTAATAGTTTTTTGCCTAAATGCAAATCTGCCAAATGTAAAAATTTCATATTTTTTTCCTCACATAAAATAAATAATATAAAATCCTAGCGAATTAATCGCTAAATTGCTCATAGAATGAACTAGATAGCTAGCTTTTAAAGATTTAAAGTGCAAACTAAATATTTGAAGAACAACAGAAGCAAGAAATAAAAGGACAAGCATTAATACGAAAATAAACGCATTTCCCCAATTAGCAATCATCGATAAATGATATAAGCTAAACGATATTCCACTTACTAAATACGAAATTAGTCTGTTATCAAAGCCATGAAAAATTAATCCTCTAAAGAAAATCTCTTCCAGCAAAGAATTGATAACAATAATATACGTAAAAACATATAGACAGTTCTGTTTTGTTATATTCTCTTTTATCAATAGGCTGTTTTCTATTTCACTAATATTTAAATAATCCTTTACCAATAAAAAGCCAATAATAAACAATATGTATACACCAATTAATCCAGCATAGAATACCCAGGGAAGTTTTGCTTTATTAAAATAAACAGCTTCATCAAATCTTTTTTTAAATAAACCACAATAAACAACTACACTTAATACAATATAGATGAACTTTATTACACTTTTAATCCAGTAACCCGGCATTAAAACAGCCTCAATAAAGTTCATTAAAACAACAAATAATGTAGCATCTATCAAAAGATATATTTTCTTTTTCATATCTAACTCCTGGTAATATTTTACCACATCATCCATTGTTATTTGCATTTTAATTGGCTAACTAGTACAATGGAAATAGAAAGCGAGTTGAATAACAATGAAATATTATGTAGAACAAAGACTATTTAGTTTTTTTGATAAGTTTGATATATATGATGAAAATGGTGATGTTGCCTATTATGTTGAAGGATCCTTTTTAAGTTTTGGCAAACAGTTTAGAATTTATGATAAACATAATAATCAAGTTGGCTACATCGAACAAAAAATCTTGACATTTTTACCTCAATTTGAAATATATGTTGATAATATTCATATTGGCACACTAGTTAAAGAGCTAACCTTTTTTAATCAGAATTACTATCTAAAGGATAGTGATTTATCGATTCAAGGTGACATATTAGCCCATGATTATAAAATTATGGAAGGCGATATGATAGTAGCGACCATTTCAAAACAATGGTTTACTTTCGGTGATAAATACTTCATTGATATAATTGATGGCTTTGATGATATTATAGCCATCAGCATTATGCTTTCCATTGATGCAGTTATTGCAACAAGCTCAAATACAACAACAACAAACTAGTTATTTTAAGTCAAAAAGCGATAAGCGATAAATTAGATTATCTTATCGCTTTTTCTTTTACTACCTGTTGACGCATACCCATATGGGGTATATAATATAAATACCCTGTAGGGGTATTTATAAGGAGATAAAACAATGACTGATAAAGAGATATGTTCTTGCCATGAAAAATCAACTGTCCGCTTGGAACAAGAAAGAAAAAAACTGATTCACCGCCTAAATAGAATTGAGGGGCAAATCCGGGGGATTAAAGGAATGGTTGAAAAAGATGCATACTGTCCAGACATTTTAGTTCAATCGGCAGCTGTAAACGCTGCTATCAATGCTTTTAATAAGGAATTGCTAGCTAATCATATTAAAGGATGCGTTGTAAGAGATCTCAAAGATGGCAAGGATGAAGTTATTGATGAATTAGTGGTAACTTTACAAAAACTAATGAAATAAAAAGGAGGTGTAACTAATCTATTATGGAACAATATTCTATAACCGGCATGAGCTGTGCTGCTTGCAGCAGTCGAATTGAAAAAGCCGTATCAGCTGTTAATGGTGTAACTTCCTGCTCGGTCAGCCTACTTACAAATTCCATGGGTGTTGAAGGAACAGCCAGTGTGGATGATATCATCGCAGCAGTTAGAAATGCAGGATATGATGCTGCGCTAAAAAAAGCAAATGCCAATATAAATACACAACAGACTTTAGATGCTGATCCACTAAAAGACAAAGAAACTCCCGTTTTGAAAAGAAGACTTGTTTCTTCTATGATTTTTTGGCTAATATTGATGTACTTTTCAATGGGTCATATGCTGCTGGATTGGCCATTACCTGCATTTTTTGATGGTAATCATGTAGCAATGGGCCTATTACAGCTGTTATTGACGACAATTATTATGGTTATTAATCAGAAGTTCTTTATTAGTGGCTTTAAGAGTTTATTCCATCGTGCACCAAATATGGACACGTTGGTTGCTCTAGGTTCTGCAAGTGCATTCATCTATAGTACCTTTGCCCTATTTGCCATGACAGATGCTCAATTAAAAGGCAACATGGAGGCTGTAATGGTTTATATGGATGAATTCTATTTTGAATCAGCCGCTACAATTCTTACGTTGATTACTCTTGGCAAAATGCTTGAATCACGCTCAAAAGGTAAAACAACCGACGCATTAAAAAGCTTAATGAAATTGGCCCCAAAAACAGCTACAATTGAAAAAAATGGCATTGAAATGACAGTTTCAATTGATCAGCTTGCAAAGGGCGATATCTTTGTGGTCCGTCCAGGTGAAAGCATTCCTGTAGATGGTAAAGTTTTAGAGGGAAACAGTGCAGTTGATGAATCCACACTGACAGGTGAAAGTATACCAGTAGACAAAATGGTTGGAAGCTTAGTTTCCGCTGGAACGCTAAATCAATCCGGCTTTATTCGCTGTGAAGCCACAAGAGTCGGTCAGGACACTACACTATCACAGATTATTCAGATGGTATCTGATGCAGCAGCAACCAAAGCTCCTATCGCAAAGGTGGCAGATCAGGTTTCAGCAATATTTGTTCCTGCTGTAATTACGATTAGTGCAATCACAGTAATAGTATGGCTTCTAGTTGGTCAGACTAGCGGATTTGCATTAGCAAGAGGAATATCAGTCTTGGTAATTAGCTGCCCTTGCGCTCTTGGCCTTGCCACTCCTGTAGCTATTATGGTAGGCAACGGAATGGGAGCAAAAAACGGAATCTTATTTAAGAGTGCTGTTTCTTTGGAAAATACCGGAAAAACTCAAATTGTTGCTCTAGATAAAACTGGAACGATAACTATGGGTGAGCCTATGGTTACAGATATGATAACAGCAAATGGCAAAAGTGAAAAAGAATTGCTATCTATTGCTTATGCCCTAGAAATAAAAAGCGAGCATCCTTTAGCACGCGCAATTACTTCAAAGGCAATTGATCAAAATTTACAAGCTGTAAATGTACAACAGTTTAAGGCTTTGGCAGGAAATGGTCTTACCGGCTTACTAGATGATAAAACTCTGCTTGGCGGAAGTTATAAATTTATCAGCGAACAACTTTTTGTAAGTGATGAAATCAAGATAAAATCAGAGCAAATCTCACAACAAGGAAAAACTCCCCTGCTTTTTGGCTACAATGGTGAACTATATGGTATTATAGCTGTAGCAGATACTATCAAAGAGGATAGCCCTTCAGCAATAAAAGAAATGCAGAATATGGGTATCCGTGTAGTAATGCTGACAGGAGATAACCAGCGCACAGCCCAAGCGATTGGAGCAAAGGCAGGTGTTGATGAAGTTATTGCGGGTGTACTGCCTGATGGCAAAGAAAATGTTATACAACAGCTAAAACAGCAAGGAAAAGTAATGATGGTTGGTGATGGAGTTAATGATGCCCCAGCTTTAACAAGTGCTGATATCGGGGTAGCGATTGGAGCAGGATCGGATGTTGCAATTGATGCGGCAGATGTAGTATTAATGAAAAGCAGTTTGTCTGATGTACCAGCAGCAATCCGGTTAAGCCGGGCAACTCTTAGAAACATTCACCAAAATCTATTTTGGGCATTTATCTATAATATCATTGGTATTCCTTTGGCAGCTGGCGTATTTATCAGCATCTTAGGCTGGCAATTGAATCCAATGTTTGCTGCAGCAGCAATGAGTTTATCTAGTTTTAGCGTGGTAAGTAACGCATTGCGCTTAAATTTCGTAAAGATGTATGATTCTAGTTTAGATCATAAAATCAAAAGTAAAATGAGTAACAAAACAAAAAAGGAGAAAAGAAATATGGAAAAAACATTAAAAATCGAAGGCATGATGTGCGGACATTGCGAAATGCATGTAAAAAAAGCTCTTGAGGCTATTGACGGAGTTAAAAAAGCTGAAGTAAGCCATACAAATGCAACAGCAGTATTAACACTTGAAAAAGAAGTATCTGATGATGTATTAAAAGAGGCTGTTGCAAATCAGGGCTATAAAGTTACTGATATTAAGTAATGTAAAAACATTATAC
>JAEDOA010000173.1 GCA_016302195.1 Erysipelotrichaceae bacterium
CTCAGTCTAGTTTCTTATACATTAATATAACTGCTTGTGGCCCACCATAGCGAGAGATGAAGCCTTGAGGATTTCTGCCAAATTCGACAAATCCAGTCTTTTTATATAAAGCAATAGCGCTACTGTTTTCGCTGACTACCTGTAGTTCGATTTGAGAATATCCCATTTCCTTGGCGCATTTTATCGCTGCTTCAGTTAGTAAATATCCTATTGATAATCCCCAGTATTCTTTTAATATTGAGATACCAAAATCACAACGATGCTTTATCTTGTACTTATTGCCAATTGGATCTATTCCACTAGCACCTACTACCTTACCATCTATAACAGCTAATAGTTCAACTGCCCTATCGCTTTCTTTTTTTCTTTCAAGATAGAACGATTCCTTTAGTTCATCAAAAGTAAACTCATCAACATAAGTCAACAAGTAATCGGTTTGTTGATGGGTTTCAATAAACAAGTCATGCACCGTTTTTCCATCATTATAATCTGCATTTCTAATAATCATTTCTTTGCCATTTTTCAGCTCAACTTTTTCATAGTAAATCACAACTTTTCTTCCTTTAAATACTATGATAACAATTTTCAAAAATGAAAGCACTATCTTTTTTTATCTTACAACTTTTATGCTACAATCTAAAGGCAAAAGGGGGATTATCAAATGATTAAAATAGCTTTCTTCGATGTTGATGGAACTATAATAGATATGGAAAGAAGACAGATAACTGAAAAAATGGTTAATACTTTACAAATCTTACAAAAAAAGGGTATTAAGATTTGTGTTGCCACAGGAAGAGCACCTTATATTGTTCCTGAAATTGAAGGGGTAACCTTTGATTGTTATCTGACTTTCAATGGTTCATATTGTTACAGCAATACACAAGAAATATTCTGTAATCCAATATGTAATAAAGATGTTCAACAAATTGTAATTAATGCCAAATCTATTGGTCTACCTGTTTTACTGGCAACCAAATCCTCTTCATTTGCCAACGGATGTGATCCAAATTTGAAAGAATATATGGCAATATCAAAGCAGAAAGTTAATGTCATTGATAATTTCCAAACAGCCTCAAAACAGGAAATATATCAAATGATGATAGGCTGTAACCCTAGTCAATACGATACAATCCTAAAAGATACAAAAAATGCTGCTATCACAGCCTGGTGGGATAAAGCTGCCGATGTAATTCCACTAAATGGCAGCAAAGGTCTAGGAGTTAGTAAAATTCTTGATTATTTCCATTTCAGTAAAGATGAGGCAATAGCCTTTGGGGATGGAAGCAATGATTTGGAAATGCTGCAAAGCGTATCAACATCAGTTGCCATGGCTAATGGCACAGATGACATTAAGCAAATAGCAAGTTTCATCTGCGGTTCTGTCAAGGAAGATGGTATTTACTACTTCTGCAAGCAGCATAATCTAATTTAATTAATGATATTTAGAAAAATATCATTTTTTATTGTACAATTAAGAAAAGGAGAGCTATAAATTGGATATTATTATTGATGTTATTAAAGACAGCTGGCTAATGTTACCACTATTATATGTTACCTATTGTTTTTTGGAGGTTTTTGAAAGAAAAGAAAGTGATGATAGTATGTTCTTTTCTTTACAAAAATATGGTCCTATCCTTGGGGCAGTTTTAGGTCTTATTCCCCAATGCGGTTTTTCTATTCTAGCGGCCATGCTCTATCTACAGAATAATATTACTCTAGGAACCCTTATTGCGGTAATGATAGCCACTAGTGATGAAGCAATCCCGGTACTAATTTGTAACCCGGCAATGATTCCTTCGTTAATAGTCTTGATGATTTCTAAATTTGTTATCGCTATTATAGTAGGTTATCTGGTAGACTATCTTCTTTTCCCAAAACAAAAAATTCAATATTTTTCTGATATGGAAGACGAAGATGATGATGTTGATGATGAAGAGGACAATAATTCAAGTTGTCCTTGCTGCTATAAACAATATCCTATTTATATTTCAGCCCTACTTAGAAGTTTGAAAATCTACGCATTCATATTTGTTACCAATGTTGCTTTCTCTTTATTGATAGAATTTGTTGGAACAGATAATATTCAAAACATATTATTAACTAACAGTATTTTCCAGCCATTTGTGACAGCCCTATTTGGTTTTATTCCTAATTGTGTTATCACTGTGGTATTGGCGCAATTATATTGTTTAAGTAGTATCAGCTTTGGTTCACTGCTAGCTGGGCTAATAACTAATGCTGGCTTATCTTTTGTTTGTTTATTCAGATATGGAGCAAGCAAAAAAGACTTATTAAAAGTCTTTTTCATCTTGTATTTAAGCGCTTGTCTATTCGGACTATTATTTATCCTTATCTAATATTGCTAGTACAAATATATTATTAATAAAATATCACAACATAAATAAGATTGAACATTTATTAAAGGATATTACGCATCATTTTATGATAATTGATAGTTCTCGGCTTGAGTTGTAAACATTTTATAATACA
>JAEDOA010000174.1 GCA_016302195.1 Erysipelotrichaceae bacterium
ACAATAAGAAATATCTATTTTGACACGTCAGATTACCGAATTATCCGCTATTGCCTGGATAAGCCGATATACAAGGAAAAATTACGGATACGTAGTTACAACAATATTGCTAGTGATGATATCATATTTATTGAGCTAAAAAAGAAATATCAATCTGTAGTTTATAAACGTAGACTAGCCATTTCTGCTAGCGAAATATACTATTGTTTCAAAAACAAACTAGATATTAATGATAATAGTCAAATAGCTAAAGAGATTAATTATTATAGAAAATTCTATGCAGATTTAAGGCCAGCTATGTTTATCAGTTATCAAAGAGAAGCCTATTGCCAAAAAAATGATGATATGAGAATTACTTTTGATTGCGATATCAAATATAGAAATAACAGTTTCTCCTTAAATAACACCAATGGGCTAAACATCCTTGATAATAATAAATTTCTTATGGAAATAAAAACATCAAAATCAATTCCGTTACATCTTGCTAGAATTTTCAGTCAATTAAATATTAATAAAACATCTTTTTCAAAATATGGTAGTGCTTATTATCAGATGATTAATCAGAAGGAGGTAAATAAATGCTAGATAATATCATTGATTCACTTTTCAACCCTTATAATACAACAACAATCTCAGTAGATATTTTTATTGTTTGTCTAATCAGCAGTTTAATATCAGGGCTTATTATTTCCCTTTGTTATCGCTACAAAAACAATAGTTCAAAGAGTTTTACAATTTCTATTGGATTATTACCGACAATCATCGCCATTATAATTATGACTGTTAATGGCAACATCGGAACTTCTGTAGCGGTGGCAGGCTCATTTTCCCTAATCAGATTTCGCTCATCACCAGCAAGCGGAATTCAATTAACTACCATATTTATAACTTTAGCAAGTGGACTGTTAATTGGTAGTGGTTATATTTTCTATGGTTTATTTGTCTCACTGGTTCTTTCCATGATAATAATGCTTTATAATGGAATCGTAAAAGATAAGAGCCATAACAAGACTCTTCAAATAACCATAAGCGAAAACATGAACTACAATGAAGTCTTTGATTCAGTATTAAAACAATATACTAATCACTACCAATTAGTTCAGGTTAAAACCTCAAACATGGGTAGCCTATTTAGACTTACTTATAATCTGTCGCTTAAAAACCTTAAGGACCAAAAAGAAATGATAGATCAATTAAGGTGCCGCAATGGCAATTTAGAAATATCATTATTTGACCAACAAAATGAAATAACTAGTTTATAGTTATAGAAAGGAAAAAAATGATTAGAAAAAGTATCATTATATGTTTATTAATATTCATTTTTACAACGTTAATAGCATGTTCTAAAGGATTAGATCATTCCATAAATGATAATTTCACTACTTTACCAACCCCAATAGAAAATACCATAGACAATAATTCTTTCCAGCCTATGATTAACACAAGTGAGATGTTTACGCAAAGGGATTTAACTAATACAGTAGATAAAGCACAGGCTATATCGCTTTTCTTAAAAAATAATGAAGATTATCTAATAGATAAAGAAGGCATATATTTGTTAAGTGGAGATTATACCAATACGATGATCATAGTTGAGGTTAGCGATAATGAAAAAGTTCAGCTGGTATTAGACGGAGTTAATATCACAAATGATAATAATGCTTGTATTTATGTCGAAAATGCTGACAAACTGTTTGTCACAACTATATCCAACAGCTCTTTGACAGTAACAAACATGTTTGAATCAAGTAATGATAAAATAGATGCTGTTATTTATTCAAAAGATGATTTGACATTAAATGGGATTGCTACATTAACTGTTAACAGCAGTGAAACAGCTATAAAGTGTAATGATGATTTAACCATAACTTCAGCAGAATATATCATCAACGCCCAAAAGAAAGGTATTGATGCAAATAATTCAATAGCCATAGCTAATGGTATTTTTACAATTAATGCCAAAACCGATGGTTTACATGCCGAAAATAACGATGACGATTCTTTGGGCTATATTTATATTGCTGATGGGACATTCAACATAAACGCATCTGATGATGGAATACATGCTACAAGCGTAGTTCAAATAGACTCGGGAAATTTCACTTTGAAAGCATATGAAGCAATTGAGTCAACATATATTCAAATAAATGGTGGACAGTTTAATATTTCTGCCTACGACGACGGAATAAACGCAGCTAGAAAATCCAGTTTTTATTCGCCAGTAATTGAAATAAACTCTGGAACAATAAAAATAGTAATAGCAAATGGTGATCATGATGCTATTGATTCCAATGGAGATTTAATAATCACAGGTGGAATAATCGATATAACTTCAAATAGTGCATTTGATTATGATGGCAAATGCTACTACAGTGGAGGCTCTATTATAGTTAATGGACAACAAGTCAATTCCATAACACCAAACAATTTCAATGGAGGCAAGGGAGGCAATCGTAAGCCTAATCACTAGAAAGCAAA